>JAZKCY010000001.1:654366-981549 GCA_040387855.1 Patescibacteria group bacterium | reverse complement strand
CTTGAGGTGGTAGCGCCTTCACGGGCTTGGAGGTTCAAATCCTCTCCTGCGCACAATAGTAAATTCTCTCAAAAATGTTTCTCGAGAGTTTTTATTATATATGGTGCCCATAGTGTAACGGTTAGCACAAGAGTTTGTGGAACTCTTAGTATGGGTTCAAATCCCATTGGGCACCCAACCATTTTCTTTTGGTATAGGTCAAAAAAGTCTCAGAATCGGCTCTCCTCAACGGGTTTATAAAAAGCTGGTATACTTGTATATATGTCTGAAATATATGATCCTGCGATAGACAATCGTATGGAAAGGATGAAAATATATAAGGAGCGATTAAGCAGTATTATTGGTCGGCAGTTAAATGTTGAAAATATAAATGAGTTTGCCGATGACATATTAAAAGACTTAATTAATTTTACAGAAGAAGTTGTACATGAATATTCAAAAACTCTTAATGAGATTCCATTAACGAAAAAAGAGTTAGAAGATAAAGCTTTTGCTGAGTATGAGCTTACAAATGTTCCCGAACTTCTTGATGCTTCTCAGAAAAAGGCAGAACAGTTACAAAACATTGAACTTTACATTCAAAAACACACAGCGCATGTTGATGATGTAATTACACCTCCTGACACAACGGGGAATACAATAATCCCTGGAGATACCAAATATGAACCACGGAAAATACTACCGCGTGTTAAAACGCTACTCTATATTCTAGAGAATGATCTTAATGTTGATTTAGGTACCATCTCATTGGTAGAAGGGAATGTTACACACGATATGGTGCGGAATCAAAGTTATATAACCATTGCTATTCCAGATTTAAATAGATGTGTGAATGTATGTGATGAAGAAGGCAATGCAAGCTACATATTTGATATCTCAGAGATTGAGAATGAAAATCTGACGATTCATGATATAGATAGAATGACTAAGGAAGAAAAGAATTCCTTGATAAGGGAACATCCTTTAATTGGACGAAGACTTATCCAGACCAGTCTTTGGCGAACACATATAATTGAATTACTAACAGAATCATTTGAGGTTGAAAATACTCAACCATTAACTAGAGCAGAGAATTTAGAACAAAACGGAGCTCATGAGAATGCGGTGAGAGTGTCATATTCTGAACTAGATCCATGGAGAGGGTTTTACACTGATCCAGATACTGGAAAACATTGGGGACCTTTAAGACAGTTATACTTTAAGGTCGGATATCCTGTGAGAGATTTAAAATCTGTTGTTGAAGAGGCTCAAACACCAACGCGATTTCTTATTACCCAAAGTGGACTTACTGAAGGTTATAGTTACGAAGATGTACTATCAATACCTAAGATTAAAGAGCATGTCGACCTACCAAAAGGAGAAAAAGAAGGACCGTGGAAAGGATTTGCTTTAATTGATGGGAAATATTATGGCTCAGTAAGTGTAATTGCACGCCAAGTGGGGGTAACCGTTGGGGTAATTGCACAGGCTATTAACAGTAGTCAGATTGAAAGCAAGCCAATGATTGCACCTAATAACAATCGCCGCGATGCGTATCCATATGAGGATGTTATACATTCAACATACCTACAAAATTACTTATTAGAGGATGTGCCTACTATTGAAAAAGAAGGAGAATGGGAAGGTTTTGCAATCAAAGAAGGAATACATTACGGATCAGTAGCATCCATATCTAAAAAAATTGGAATATCGAAAGATGCCGTTACTCGTCATTTTATTCAAAATAAAAATATCCCTAAAATAAAAGTAGTGAGAGAAACGGGAGATTCCATTATTGCATATTCGTATGAAACAATTGCTGCTGATCCAAATATTCCTTTGTTTACCAGTATCCCACAAGTAGAAACCACAGAATCGTCTGAATGGAGAGGATTTATGGAGGATGATCACGGAGTTCATTGGGCACCTATTAGAACAATAGCAGGCAAGATAGGAATTTCTCATCATAATTTAAGAAATCTTGAGGGTTTTGATTCTATAGAAACAAAAAAAATTAAAGATTTATCCGGAAGAGAAGCAGTTGCATACCCGTATGAAGTTGTAGATAGTTTAAGGAGTGTCCAAGAATTACGAGCTACACCTCGAGTCGAAAATACAGGTGAATGGGTTGATTTTTATACTGGGCCAAATGGTGATCACTATGCTGTTCCTGCAGTTTTGCATAAAAAACATAAAATACTTAGTGAAAATTATATTCGCCGTTTTGTAAGTAGAGCAAATATTGAATCCCAAGTAATAATTGACTCTTTGGGAAGACGGTTAATCGGATATTCCTATGAAAAAATGTTGCAGCATCCTGAATTTAAAGAAATGAATGATGCTATTCCTGCAGAAACATCAGGTGAATGGGAAGGATTCGCACATAAAGATAATGATTACTATGGCGCCTTAAATCTTATTTTTAAAAAATTAAATATCTCAAATACCAGACAAAATAGATATAAGGTAACTAGCTCCCTAACGCCGATAAATATTAGATCAGTAAACGCTCAGCTACTTAAAGGGTATTCCATTACTCATGTAGAAAGGGCACTGCTTTAATTTATTTTAATTTAATAAAGAGGTTCTAACCCCGTCCACGTGCCGACCCATAGGTTCAAATCCCGAGAAGGGTAGACAAGCACAGCTACATAGCTGTGTTTTGTTTTGTATGAGAGAATATAGTAAATATGAAAAATTATAAAAAAGGTTTTGCTCCAATAATTATTGTTTTAATTATCCTTATTCTCATTGGGGCAGGGGCCTATTTGTATATAAAAAGTAAATCTCCATCAGTAGATACACCAATACTATCAAATAAATTAGAAGGTATTACCAACCCTAAGGTAGGAGACACATTTAGTTCAGGTCAAAAGGTAGATATTAAATGGAATGTTAATAACCGTAAATTTGTAATTGCTCTTACAAATGATAAGAGTGAAAAGACAGGTAATGAAATTATAAGAATAGCATCAATCACTGATTCTTCAGTCGGCCATTATGAATATACAATTCCTAGTACTCCTGAGTTAGTTAAGCTATATGGTAATAGCGGCTATGGTTTTAGGTTGCTTTATACCGATACAGACGGTCTAGATTTTTCTCCGATTGTTCAAGTTAATTTGAAATCCGAAACCACCTATACTCCAAAGGTAGACTGGAGTAAGGGACAAATCTTTTATGAAAACAAAATAATTAAATCTGTTGATGTACCAGCTATGCTTGTGCAGAAAGATACAGTTTTTGAGGGAGGAAAGTCAGCTTTATTTAAGGAGGTGATATTTTCTCCAAGTAAAACAAAGGCAGCATTTGTTGTATCAAATGGCGTTCATGATTTTGGCTGGGTATATGATTTTATTACATCAAAATTTATTCCATTAACATTTCAATATGGTGGTGGGGTAGAGATCATCACATGGAAGAATGATAGTGAGGTTACTCTAATGCTTACTACTCCAAAGCCAGAATCGTTTGAAAAGACATTTAACTTAAATAATTTACCTGAGTATCCTAAGGTAAAATAAATAAATAGGTTCTAACCCTATCCACGTGCCGACTCCAACGAGATTCGAACTTCTCGAATTAGAAAAGAATCCTTAATGGAGGGTTCTTTTTATTTGACTTTTTTATTATATATTGCAATATGGCATGAGTTGACGAAGGGGCTCAGACATCCTGAACACAAGGACTGATAATGCCGATTGCTGAATTCATTTCGTTACTTCCGATCGAACACCAAAAGATCGTGGTCCTGGACACGGGACTACGTGCTCACAGTGTAGCGTTCCCAGGATTGGGGGTTGAAGGAAGCAGTACATTTAAGCCTACTCCCTCACGGAGCTGTGTTATTTATGTGATGAAAGGGGTATACGCGGGGATTCAGATTACACTCTACAACAGTCGTATTGTGATCGTTGCACCTGACGATGATGCCTGTGATAGAGCGAGGGAGCTCATCCTGGATCATTACCCCTCGGACGGAATCGACACCCACCGTATTTCCTTCGAACTCAATGGCGACTCTGTTGCCACTCAACAATAAAGATTGGGTGGCATTTTTATTTGATTATTAATAACAGGTTCTAACTCTGTCCACGTGCCGACCCAACCATTTCGTCGAGTTCATAATTTAGGTGTAACCTTAAGCCAAAAGGTATATGTTTTGTGCGCTCCTCAGTGTACTCACAAAAAGGGTGGTGTATAATTATCGATATGTCAGAAATGCCTTTTAATGAACGTTTAATCCCAAGTGGTCTTGGCGACACCCCACAACATTTGGAGGAATTATTGCAGTTGGAAAATCATCCTAATAAAATTATCAGAATATATCCACTTGATGTTGTTGAGCAAACATATCATATGCCTGCAGAAGAAGCGTTAAAAAATGGAAAAAGACTTTTTGAAGAATTAAATACCAATTACAATATTTCAACAAAAGCCGATTTTGTTATAGGTAAAGACAAAGAAGATCGTAAAGTTGTTTATATTATTACAGATAGAATAGAAGGCGAAAGTCTACACCATATTGTAGATAAATCTGAATCAGATGAAATTAAAAAAATAGAAGGTGATGTTCATAATATGTATATTTCTTTGATTAAATATTATACAGATAAAATCCAAAGTGGTGATTATTTTTTGGATGATATTGCAATACTACATCAGTATGTTTATGGTAAAAAAACAGGAGAGTTGGAAGAAAAAATTTACATGGTGGATACTGATATTAGTTTCAATAAAGATAAAGCATCTATATATGAGGCTGTATGGGAATTAACACGTCAAATGAAGCGCTTTGAAAAAAGGTTAAATACTAAGTTTGATGACGTACGCAATATGATTAAGGAATTTCTTAATGTGCATTATGTAATTAATTCTAATGACAGGCCAGAGAATGAAATTATGGAGGATATTGAAGAATCTAGAAGAAAAATTGAGTCAATGTTAAGTAGATAGTGGTTATCCAATAGTGAATCTAAAGGTGTGATAACGTAGGAATATAGATTGTAGAATAATGTAATTCCTCAAAAAGTAGTTCTAACCCCGTCCACGTGCCGACCCCAACGAGATTCGAACTTCTCGAATCAAAAAACAACGCTTAATAGAGCGTTGTTTTTATTTCGAACTTTGTATACCTGCCGACCCAGAGGTTCGAATCCCATTGCGGGTAGACAAGCACAGCTAAATGGCTGTGTTTTGTTTTATACAAATAGGTTTTATGAATAGGTGAGGTATACTTATTATATGACGGAAGGAAAAGAAATATTTGATCTAAATCCAGAATTAGTAGATGAACCAGAAAGGAAGAGTAATGAATTGCCGATGGCTGACATTATTTACCATTCTGGATTAACTCCAGAGCAAGTTAACCCGCTTATTTACGAAGTCTTCACAGATCGAAATTTTATTGAAGCAATTCCTAATGATATTAAAGGGAATACACAACTACTTGGCTTGTATTTTAGAAATACATGTTTGTTTGCAGATCTTAGGAAAAATAAGATTTCTATTTTTGGAGAAGAAATTGTTCACGAGTCTTTACCAATGGCAAATGGTGTTCTTCGTCCCAAAGAAGGTGGGAAAGAAATTCATCTAGAAGCACTACGCGAAGCTGGTATAGATCCGGAATCTGTTTTTTATTATAGACGAACCCAACCAAGTGAACTTGGTACAGCTAAACCTGAATATTATTGGACAAGTGATTACTGGGAAGTAATCCGCGGATTAACAAAAGAAATTTCTGGTCAAGAGAGACAAACATCAAAAATCCTTTGCACATCGCTTGCAGAACTAGGATCAGATAGCAAACTCACTCTCGATATTAATGATGATGAGGGTATTCCTGTCAGAAGAGTATCGATTGACCCATATGATCAATCTCGGGTATTGTTTGCTATAAATCCTTAGGTTCTATTAGTGTATACTTCTCATTATATGAAGAGGATAAAACATTTTTTAAAACGCTTTATAGCAGGCTTATTATTTGGTTCAGGAATTACAAACAAAATTAAAGCTGCTTTTGGGTTAGTGTTAATCTCTAAGTTATCAGAGTTGAGATTTAGAATGAAGATGTTTGGTACTAGGCATACAGTTATATTCCGAACGGGTTCTGATGTTGCAACATGGTTAGAGGTCTTTTTCGATGAAGAGTATAAGTTGCCCAATAATTTTACTCCTAAGACGATGATAGATCTGGGCGCGAATGTAGGCTTTTCATCACTGTATTTTAAACTTCGAAATCCATCACTACAATTAGTTGCAGTTGAGCCTGATCCAAATAATATTAAACTCCTACATTTGAATTTAGCGGATACCCAAAATGTTCAAATAATTGAAGGAGCTGTAAGTTCTCAAGAAGGGAACGAGAAGTTTTATATAGCGTCTAAACAAGGGATGAGTTCTTCATTTTTTGTTCCGCGGCAGAAATCTGAAACAAGAAATGTTACAACATATACATTTGATTCACTATTAAGTTTTTTAAATTGGCAGGAAGTAGATCTCGTAAAGTTTGATATAGAAGGTGCTGAATGGAAAGTGTTTGAGAAGGCATCTACACGTAGAGTAAATATATTGATAGGAGAATATCATGAGTATATTACTGATCAAAAGACTGAAGAGTTTATAAAACTTTTTCCGCACCATACAGGAAAAATCCATAGAATCGCTGATAAACGTTACATTGTAGTATTAATTAGAAAGTAGGCTCTTGAGGTATACTACATACATAATGAAAAAAACTTTAATAATACTAGTTGGTATTCTCATACTTTGTATTACCGGATTTTATGTGCTTAATAGCTATATCTATAATGAAAAGCAAGGGGATCAAGCTCCAGCTCCTGTCGCATCACATAAAGATGCTACCTACGTTATTGATGGGAAAGTTGTAATGCTCAAAGATGGGAAGGTTGAAGTAGAGGCTGCTCCTGGTTCATCATCAAAAATTGTTACTCAGTATTTTGGTAATGAAGTGAAAGCCGATTTTGATAATGACGGACGAGAAGATGTGGCTTTTATTCTCACTCAACAAACTGGAGGTAGCGGCACATTTTATTATGTTGTAGCAGCACTCAATAAAGTGAATGGATATGAAGGTTCTCAGGGATTATTATTAGGTGATCGCATCGCTCCACAAACTACAGAAATAAACGAAAAGAAACTAGTTGTAGTTAATTATTCTGATCGACGACCTGGCGAAGACTTTAGTGTGAAGCCATCAGTAGGAAAATCAATTCAGCTTTTATTGGATGTAAATTCAATGCAGTTTGGAGAAGTGGCAAAAGATTTTGAGGGGGAGGCAGATCCAAAGGTTATGAATCTGGGTATGAAATCTTGGACTTGGATTAATGTGACCTATAGTGACGGCACCGTAATTAAGCCAAAGCAAACCCTAGCATTTACCCTTGAGTTTAATGGGGATGAGACATTCTCTGCAACAACCGATTGTAATCGTTTTGCTGGAAAGGTAGTTACTAAAAATGGATCAATAGATTTTTCAGATATTATTTCAACTAAAATGTATTGTGAGGGTTCTCAAGAAACCGATTTTCACAAAGTACTTGATCGAGCAGCGGGATATCTATTTACAAGCAAAGGTGAGCTTGTTCTAGATCTTGAGCGGGATAGTGGTTCTGCGATTTTTAAGTAGATCTCATATATGAAAATAATGTATATAGTTTTAATTGTGATTGTTGTTGGTCTTGCAATGTTCTTAATAATCAGGAATAAAGAATTAAAGCTACAAGCTGAGAAACCAACAAAACCAACTATGACTTTAAATATCCAAGAGCAGAAAGCGTATGATATTGCATGGGCTGAACTTACTAAGCATTTTAAAGATGGTGAGATTCGTGGTGTATCATATAAATTAATTCATATAATAAAGTCACCTGATACCGAAAATGTATATCACCTGACATTTACTCCTGAAAATAGGATGACTGATAGTGAGATTTGGATAAGTGTTGATGTGTCCGTTGGGATTGTAACCAAATATCAGAAGGCTGAAGCTTAAGTATAAAAAAAGACAACACCTTTCAGTGCCGTCTGGAAAGAACGATGCTCCTTGTTCCTAGTACGGATTGGGGAGCGAGATCTCGATGCTGCTGAACGTGTGGCCGAGCGTGCTGGGGTCGGTATCGGGGTGGTAGTAGAAGGTGTCGAACCCGTTACCACCGTCGATCAGACTCCAGTTGCTCACGGTCACCGGGATCTGGTAGACGAAGTCGTCGCCGTCTTCGCCGAAGATCTCGTCGACTCCGTTGGTGATGCAGAGCACGTCGTTGCCGACGCCTCCGAAGAGGGAATCGTTCCCATCTTCGCCGCTCAGCGTGTCGTTGCCCGCGCCACCCCGGAGGATGTCGTTGCCCGGGCCACCGTAGATCTCATCGTTGCCGTCTTCGCCGAAGATCTCGTCGTCACCGTCACCGCCCTGGCTTTGGAGGTAGACCTTCCCGTAGTTGGTCAACTTGTCGTTGCCCGGGCCACCCAGCATCATGTGGCCGTTTGGGATTGGTGAATTGCCGTTGTCGAAGTCGACGATGTCGGCTCCGCCGTCACCGACCACGATCAGGATGCCACCATCGGTCGTGGCAGAGATCCTATCGTTGCCGTCGCCGCCGAAGATCCTGGTCAACACGTGCTTGGCGGCTGCATCCAGGGCAGCACGCCCGACATGCCTGGCGGTAACGATGTCGTCTCCGCCCTTCATGCTGACTTCGATCTGCGGCGTGCCCTTGAAGACCTTTACCTTGCTGACGCCGAGCACGCTCACGCGCGTCTCCCGTGCATCCGCGGTGATGGTCACGGTGTTGGGCCCGTCATCCCCGACGACGTTGAGCACGCCGGTGGGTTCGAGCGTCATCGACACCGCGAACAGCCGACGCCTCTCGAGCCCTTCGATCATCGTCGAAGCAAACTTTCCAGTCTTACGCATAGCACTTCCTCTTACGTACCTCACTGAACAGCAAACCGTATAACGTACGGTCCGCAGCAGACTCTACATTCACATGATTTTAATTAAATAACAAGTGTATAAAATATATGGTAGGCTTACTCTATGACAAAGCAAATGCTTGTACTACATGGCGGGAATGCTTTTGAAAAATATGAAGAGTATCTGTCATATTTACGTACTAAAGATATTTCCCTTGAAAAATTAAGAGCAAAAGATTGGAAAAGAACTTTGGGAGAAGTGTTGGGTAATGAATATGATGTTCTAACCCCTCAAATGCCAAATTCACAAAATGCTCGATATTCAGAGTGGAAGATTTGGTTTGAGAGAATCATTCCATTGTTAGATGATGAAGTTATACTTATTGGACACTCATTAGGAGGAATCTTTCTTGCAAAATATTTGTCTGAGAACACTTTTTCTAAAAAGATTGCTGGAACTTTTCTAGTAGCTGCACCGTTTAATACAAAAGATGAACATCCACTTGTTGATTTTATTTTCTCAAACAGCCTTGATAACCTAGCGAAGCAGGGAGGCGAGATTTTTATTTATCAGAGTAAAGATGACGTAGTTGTGCCATTTTCAAATGGTGAAAAATATTATCAGGCTTTGCCACATGCGCATGCTCGTTTTTTTGAGGATAGAAAACATTTTAATCTACAAACATTTCCAGAAATTATTGCAGACATTAAATCTTTAAACAAATAAAAAGCTGACTCGGATGAGTCAGCTTTTTATTTAGTTTTAATTATTACTGAGTAATCTCTCGAACACTCATTTTTTTATAGATCAAACCATCAGTACCGACATTGTCACTTCTAAAGTACACACTTATGTTTGGTTTACCTGATTCAGAACCAGCCCGTGAATTACCACTCGTCAAACGTAGTGCTGGATCAATTCCTGAAGCACAGGGTGCGCCACCAACTCCAAAGTTTTTACCAGTGTCGATAATTTCATTTACCTTCCTCCACGTACCTCCGTTGAGACCATCGGTTTCATCAAGCCACAATTCTGCTTTGACGTTACCATCGGGAAGATCGTACACAATATATTTGTATCCAATCCAGGTGTTGTAGGGAAGACCTCCAGACCATATTGGTTTATTTTGTACTGCAACAGATGTTGGATGTTTTGTTTCTTTCTCAAAATCAATTCGTCCATCGTATCTCATGCGAGCTCCCATCCCTCTGGTATCACATGCGTTTTCGTTTTCATTTCCAGTTGTGCCGTGATTGGTACGGGCAATACCTACAATACCTCCCCATGGAGTACTGCTATCTGCCTTACGCATAGCATACACGGTCATCTCAACATTTCTCCAACTGTTTTGTAGAGCTGGATCGTGAATATACATGCGGGGTACAGAGCCAGTAATTTTTAATTGTCCCTGACCATCAACTTTGTATGAAGCATTACCATGATCGGCATCAAACCATGGATCTTTTGGATCTACCCCTGTAAAGTTTCGAGCGACACCATTATTCCAAGATGATGCCCATTCTTTTCCACCAGAAATTGTCGTGTACAATTTTTTGATACCAAAAGTATCTTGTGTGCCAGTCATTGTAGTTGGTATTTGTGGTGGGGTAGTTGTTGCTACTGGCTGAGTAGTTGTTGCGACAGTTGGAGTTGATGATGCTTCGGCTATTTTATAATAATTCTGCCAATATTTTTTCCAATAATTATTTATGCTAGTAATATATTCAGGACTTGTTTTAGTTTTTTCGTAATCGTATCTATAATCTCGTATCTGGGCAAAAACCTGAAGTGCCCCAGTACTTACTCCTGCGAGAACCATCACCAGTGTCACCATGATGATCTTGCGAACTAACAGCTTACTCATTTATATACACCTACTTAATCCCTAATAAACCGACTTTGGCACTATAGCAAGCACAGCGGGTTGATCAATATGAGTAATTAACAGGTATCTCAGCCGTATGGAATACTGCTTCGTAATTACAACAGTTTTTTACAGGAGTACAGATATATGGTCGCATAACCAATATTTTGAGCCATAAAAAGTATACGCGGTAATAGATCGCTATGTAAAAGGGTGGATTTTGACGAGCGAGGTCATCTAGTTTGGATCTTTTGCAACCATTCGATCAAACAATGAGTTTACGAGTGAAAGGACAACACTAAAGATAAGTGCCCACCAAAAGTTCACAACATAAAAGCCAGGAGAAACTCCTGATGCAAGCATAATGATGAGTGCGTTTACGACAAAGGTAAATAATCCCAACGTGAGTATATTAATTGGGAGAGTAAGAATGAGTAGAATTGGCCGAATAAAAATATTTAAGACTCCTAATATTACTGCGACAATAAGTGCTGCACCAAATCCTGAGAGAGTAACCCCCGGTAATAGGTAAGCTGTAATAAGTACGGCTAAAGCAGATACTAGCCATTGTAAAAATATATTCATACATGAATTGTATGTAATATATATACTTGTGTAAATGAAGAGAGTATACTTATCACAAAAATAACACAACAATTCAATGCCAGACAAGTTTCCGGGGTTTGATGAAGGTAATGATAATAGTATCGAAATAGCGACTGAAAAAATCGCTGCTGCTACTAATTTTGATGAGCTGTATGAGGTACTCCGACAAATAGAAGGTGTCCAAGGAAGTACATCTTTTTATTCTGCAGACAAGCTGATTAAGTATATTGATCTGATTAGGAAAATGGCTGAAGATAACCCAGGTGGTTTTATGTATAGTGTTATAGGGGTAACTGGAAGCTGTGGTCTTCGTGAGAAGGTTAATCAACTTGCGATTAACGAATATCCCAAACTAGCAGGAGCAATAAAAAAAGAAAAAGTTGAGATAAAACGAGAGGAGTCTCTTGAACAGCATTACGCCCAAAAACTTCAAGAAGAATATTCATTTGATCCCATTGGCGAGCTCTCAGCAAATATAGATGACCCAAAAGTAGTTGCTAAACTAGAAGCTTTGTATGATAAGAAAGTTTCTCTGTTTAATGAAGAAGATGAAGAAAGAAAATACATGGATGAAGATCTGATGATTCTCAGTATTCATGCAGATATTATTGTTGCCGTAATTAAAAAGGGATCTATTAGTTTTGATCAGGTTAGAAGAATGGTTGAAGTTGATCTTGCGTTTAGTCATATCCCTCCATCTTCTCTCATAACCTATTCTTTACGTAAGGCATGGGATGAAATGAAAGATATACTTGCGAATTATGCTTAATTAAAAATATATGGACATCATCTCTCGAGCAAAAGCTCTCAACTTACCCTTAGGAAAATACTGTGTCTTTGGCAGCGGGGTAATGGAAGTGCATGGCATTCGAAAAGCAAAAGATGTTGATGTTTTGGTAACACAAGATTTGTATAAAGAATTAAAAAAGCAGGGATGGAAGCGTAAATGGTTTTTCTGGAGAACGTTGTGGTGCAAAGCAATCGTTAATGGTGAAAATGAGGCATTCACCAACATTCATTGGACATGGAAGTATCGACCAAAGACTCAGGATCTCATTGATAGGGCAGAGATGCATGATGGCGTGCCGTTTTTACGATTGGAAGATTTATTAGCTTTTGCAAAAAATTTGCCACGAAAGAAAGATAAAAGAAGCGTGAAAATGATGGAAGAGTATTTTGCGAAGAAGTTGAAAGTATAGAATGGATTTTATGGACGAACAGATTTTACAAAAAGCTCAAGAAGCTATAGACGCTAAGATTTTTCCTGGAGGAGTAATAGGCTATGTAAAAACAAATGGCGAACGGAATATTCTTCCGTTTGGGAATTTTACCTATGATGCGGGAGCTCAAGAAGTAAAATCAGATTCTATCTTTGATGTAGCATCACTTACAAAATCTCTTGCAACTGGATGCTTAGCTCTAAAACTTATTGATGAAGGGAAACTAAGTGTTGAAGATAAATTAGTTGATTACATTCCAGAGTTTTCTAATTCTGATAAAGATACAGTGCTCATTAGGCATTTGCTTACCTATACAATAGATGGATATGGTTTGGCATCTTTAGGGGACATACCACCAGAAGAATTGCATGCATATATTATGAAGCATGACTTCAACAGTCCTCCAGGAAAAGTATTCAAGTATACAAATATTCCTGCATATCTTTTAGGTTTGGTCGTTGAAAAAATATACGGCAGTACATTAGATGTGCTTGCCCAAGAATATTTCTATAAACCATTGGGAATGACGCGAACTACCTTTCATCCAGAACTTCTTAGTAAAGAAGAAATCGTGCCAACTGAGATCGATAACCGGGGAATTGTGCAGGGGGTGGTACACGATGAAAGCGCATACATATTTAAAACTAAAGGAAACAAAGTCGTGGGGCATGCGGGATTGTTTTCTACAGCTGGAGATACCCTCACTTTTTTAGAAATGCTTCTACACAAAGGGACTTTTAAGGGTACCACCTATTTTTCAGAAAAGATGATTGGTGAAATGGGTACTAATCAGATTGAAACTTTGGGAGATTCTACTGGACTTGGATGGGAGCTCAATCAGCCTCGATTTATGGGAAAAAATTGTGGGCCTCATACGTTTGGGAAAACGGGTTTTACCGGAACGCTTTGTGTATGCGATGTTGAAAAGGGAATTGCGTATGTTGTATTAACAAATCGCATTTATCCAACACGACCAAAAGATGCGTCTGTTATAAATGCATTTAGAGCTGCGATAGGAGAAATAATTATTTCTAAATAATGTATAATGACTCTACAATTACAAAATAACAAAACTTTATGGTTGACCTAGGACTCTACAATTTTATCAAGAACGCAAAGGCACAGGGTAAATCGAAGGAAGAGATTTTTGAAACCCTTTCAAAAGGGGGATCAAATCAAGAACTCATATCAGAAGCATATACAGCTGTTGAAACAAATAAAGAACCAGAGGTGTCAAAAAGAACCGATGCATATGGTATGCCAGTAACAGCAATAAGAAAGTTTTTTACTGCAGATCGACCGACACTTATTACAGCTATTTGTGGATACTATTTTATTACCTGGTTGTTACTCATACTTCAGCAAGTGATTTTATATGTAATGTATTCAGGAATGGGAGGAGTTTCTTTTGCTCAGTATCTTACACTAAATGTAGTAACGATAATGATGCTTGCAGCATTTATTGGAGTTGTGGGAATTTGGTTTATGAAACGAGTGGGATTGTATCTTTATACAATTTCTCAAATCGGATCGATTGTATATATAGGAGCTCAATATATGGAGTCAGGGATTTCATTCTTTGACCCACAACTTCTCTGGGGAGTTTCGTTTGCCTATCTTGTACCGATTGTTCTTATTGTCGTTGGGTTTAGATACTTCAAGCGAATGGTATAAAACAGAGCATATTTCAACATAAAAAATGCCGGCTAGTCCGGCATTTTTTATTGTGGTAGTGTTACCGTATGAAAGAAAAATACTTCCACAAACTTCAGAAAGAAATCCAGATTTTACAGATGCGAAACTTACGGGTGGATGCTGATAAAGCCTGGGAAACAAGCTTTGTGCGAAGAATGAGTATTGCTGTGGTTACGTATTTTGTGGCTGCTGCTGTAATGTATGTGATTGGAGCCGGGAATGTATTTCTAAATGCGCTTATACCAACTATTGGTTATATACTTTCTACATTATCTTTGCCATACATAAAGAAGTGGTGGATTAAAAATCTAAGATAAATAATATGAAATTCACTATCGATACTATTTCAATAGATCCAATTTTATTACAAGACATCGGGAGTCTTCAAAATCTCGCAGAGAAATCAAAAGACTATATCGAACTTGTCGAAGGACGGCCGCTAAGGGAAAGTGATGCTGGAGATATGTTGCTTTCATTGCCTGATGGCAAACAAATGGAAGATAAATATGTTTTAGCTATTCGCGAGGGGGAAGCGTTTATAGGTGTTATTGATGTGATTAAAGATTATCCAAAAGCAAATATTTGGTTTATCGGATTATTACTACTTGACCCAGAATATAGAAATAAAGGTTTGGGAAGAAAAATATATACAGGCCTTAAAGCAGAATTAAAAAGCCGTGGGGATTTTGAGTCTATTCAGATATCAGTATTTGAAAATAATACTCAGGCATTAGAATTTTGGAAGAAATTGGGGTTTGTTGAAATTAGTTCAAAGATAGAACAAAAAGCAGGCAAGGAAATGAAGTTTATATACTTAGAAGATAAGTAACAGGTTTTCCCCACGTTGTACCTCTATTTATGTGAGTTTAGTAACAGCTTTTGCGTTGTGAGTCTTTCCCATTCTTACTACCATTAATTTATTACTCAATAACAATAAAGGTATATGGTATTAAATGATTTTGTGAAAAGTGTTTTAGTTGGGATTGCTAGTGGAGTAAAAGAAGCAAATAGTGAAATGAAAGGAGATACCTCTAAACCATCTTTCGCACTCAAGAACTCGACATTTTTTGAAGATAAAGGGAAGGGCTGTGTGGAGTTTAATGTTGTACTGGAAAATAGAGATAGTCTTATTCATGTATCACACCAAACAAAGCAAGAGGAAATAGGCAATAGAGTTAAGTTTAATGTAGTGCAAATAATGCCGATCTCATAAGTGTAGGGGAGAGAATCAATGAAAGCTTTATGAAAAACATAGAGCTTTTATTGTATTTGTTTGATAGATGCCATTCATTTTGTTACTGTTCAAATATGATTGTTAAACATGCTACACAAGTTGGAAATCCGATTATTCGCTCAAAGGCTAAGTCAGTTAAAAATATAACCTCAAAGGAAACTAAGAAGATTATTAAAGACCTCGTTGATTCAATGCACTATCATGCATTGGTGGGAATGGCTGCTCCTCAAATTGGTAAAAGCTTACGAGTTTTTGTTACCGAAATTCGACAAACAAAAAATCGTAAGCCAAAAGATTTGGATCCTATCAGAGTATTCATTAATCCTGAGATTACATATTATTCTAAAAAAGTAGCACTAGGATATGAAGGTTGTGGAAGTGTTGCAAGCTCAGAATTGTTTGGCAAAGTGCCCCGATCTGAATCTATTGTTATTAAAGCTTACAATGAGAAGGGCGAGCCATTTGAATTTACTGCACAGGGATTACTAGCTCGAGTGATTCAGCATGAACAAGATCATATTGAGGGTAAAGTATTTCTCGATCGAATAACAGATACAGAAAGTTTTATGAGCAGAAACGAATATAGAGCAAAGTTTAAAAAATAAAATATGAAACCTGAAGAGTTAAAAGCATCACTGGGAGCACTTGGGATTACTGGCCTTGCTTTGGATATAGACGAGACGCTCTCTCATACCTCAAAGATCTGGATTGCAGATATGCATAAAAGCTTTGGAAGTAGAGAAGGACTTACTGCTGAAGAAATGGTACAGAAATATAGATATCCGAATGATGTTCCATATTGGTTGGAACAAGAACATCTTGATTGGATGAACAGAACAATGGGGTCTGATGAAATTAACGAATCATTACCGATAATAGAAAATGCACACTCAGTTGTTCAGAGGATTAATACTATTGTTCCTATAGTTGCATATATTACAGCTCGTCCAGAATCGGTTCGAGAATCGACAAAGCGCTGGCTCACTAAACACAACTTCCCAGAAGCTCCTGTCATACTGCGCCCTCCAGAATTCCATATAAGAGATGCAAACAAGTGGAAAGCAGGAGTGCTTCATTATTTGTATCCTCAGGTGCAAGGAATAATAGATGATAATCAAAAGCTTGAGCGTGATATGACTCCAGACTATAAAGGTACTATCTATCTTTATAATTTAAACTCATGTAATCGCACAGATATTAATGTTGTATGCTGCCCAACATGGGAAGATGCATATGAGAGTATTAAAAAATCACGATAGCTATCATGCAAACAATCGAACAAATTTATAAAGACTATAAAATCATGCCCGGGCTTCAACTGCACCAATTGCGCGTTGCGTCTGTAGCAAAAATCGTATGTGAAAGTCTTCCATATAATGTTGATTCAGATAACGTAGTTCTCGCATGTCTCTTCCATGACATGGGGAATATTATTAAATCTGACCTCCCACGGTTTCCAGAATTTCTCGAACCTGAGGGAATAGAATACTGGCAAGGGGTCAAAGATGAATACATTTTAAAGTATGGGCCAAAAGAACATGAGGCAACTATAATTATTGCTAAAGAATTGGGAGTGCCAGATAATGCTTTTGAATATCTGAACCGAATTGGTTTTTCAAAACTTACTATAAATGAAAAAGATGAGCATCCAGAATTTAAAATTTGCAGCTATGCAGATATGCGAGTGGGACCTCACGGTGTGCTTTCAATCGAACAACGTTTGGCTGATGCGAGAAAAAGATATGAGGGAAGATTGCATACTGTAAATACCGGCGAACATGAATCACTTGCGCAGTCCCTTAGAAATATTGAGAAAGCACTTTTTGCTGATTCAAAAATTAAGCCAGAAGATATTACTGACCAATCTATTAAAGAATTAATGAATAGTTTGAAAAAACATACACTATAATAATTGACTTTGTTTGTGGGTGCGGTAATCTGCATTTGGAAAGGGGTTTTATCCATGAATGCTCCTCCACCTCGTCAACGTTCGGTTGAAGAAGTTGAAAGGATCATCGCAGCTCACGTAGAAAGTCGTTACAGACCTACTGGTGTTGATGGCAAATTTGTCTGTTCTACCTGTGGTGCTGAAATTGCGTTTGATAGCTGCGCAATTTCACTGCACGACCGGAGTTCCGACGAATGCAAAGGGCCAGGAAATGTGTACTCTGTTGCGTTGCCGTATTGCCCTCGCTGCGAAGGGAAGCCTACGGTGACTGGAACCTGTGCCCATATTCCACGCCAGAAAATGTATGTGTACGAATAGCCCCTTCGGGGTTTTTTTATTGGATAAAAATAGACAATGATATACTAAGTATGTACATGAAATGTTCTGACTTTCTGTACGTATATATATCTGTATTAGTTAATAATTTTTGTTATGAAGAAAATTGGTATTAGCATGCTCATTGTTGCCTGCGCATTGGCTGCAACTCCTGCATTCGCTCAAACAAGTACAACTACCGCAACAACATCCCCAGCTGTAAACGCATATATAACTCAGCTTCAAAACTTGCGACAGCTTCAGCAGGGAATGACTGGTGAAGATGTGAAAATGCTTCAGGCATATCTCGCAACTCAGCCTGACATTTATCCAGGAGGACAAATTACTGGATACTATGGTCCACTTACCACAAAGGCAGTAGCAAAGTTACAAAAGAAAATGGGATTGCCTGCTGTAGGCCGAGTGGGTCCTGCAACCCTTGCAGCTTTAAAGAATAATTTAGGTTCACTTGATATAACACTTCAAACACAGAATGGATTGACTGTAGCATGTGCAAAAATTCCACCAGGACATTTGATTGCTCCTGGTCAGCTTAAGAAATTAGGTCAGCTCCCAGTTGCACCAACGTGCCAAAAGCTTCCACCAGGAATTGCTGCAAAGTTGGGGATGGGAACAGGTACTACTACTGGAACAACAACTCCTCCTGCAATAGTCGCTCCAATAATTTCAAATGTTGTTGCAACAAGTACCGCCACAACAACAGCATTAATTACATGGAATACAAATGTAAGCACTACAGGAAAAGTATGGTATTCAACTACTTCTCCCGTAACAGCATCAAGTAGCTCTATCATGAGTACAACTTTAAATGGTATGAATCACAGTGTTGTAATTCCAAACCTTACTGCTTCAACAACATACTACTACACTATCTCAGCAACAAATAGTTCAAATGTTTCAACATCTACAAGTCAGCAGTCATTTATGACTCGCTCACAGTAATAGGAACTATTTGGTTTTTAAAAACTCTGTACACAACATGTACAGAGTTTTTATATTCCAAATCTTAGTATAGCGTTTGCTTATACTTTTTATATATCCTTTAATACTTTTTCATATAAGAATTATTGATGCAAAGCGTTATACTATATATGCATTGTCATATTGAGGCAGTGCAGTTTTATTCATAAGTCTTATTACACATAATGGTAAAAAAATTAGCCTTAGGTGGTGTAGCGACGTTATTGGTTGCTGTTGCATTTGCTTCAGTGTCTCAAGCCGCAATGACAACTGTTGTTACTCCATCTAACACACAAGGTTGGGCAACAGCAGATACTCGTCCAGGAGGGACAGTAAACTTTGTTGTTGATCCAACATCTCCATTTCCGGATGGAGCACTTCAGTTAACTACTGATGATACAAATGCTGCAAAAGCACAGTATCTTCACGCGGCAACTGGAACTCTCGCATCAGTAACTGATCTTAGCTACTACACAAAGCAGGTTGCAGGCCCAGCAGTGGCAGCACCTTCATATCAACTTGCAGTAGATCTTAACGGTGCAGCTGAAGGTGGATTTGCAAACTTGGTCTACGAACCATATTGGAACGGAACCGTAGTGCCAGGAACATGGCAGCAGTGGGATGTTGATGCTGGACAATTCTGGTCAAGTAAAACATTTACTGAAGGAACATGTTCAACAACAAATGGAGCAGGAGGTCCACCTTTCTACACTCTAGAAGCTTTGAAGACAGCTTGTCCTGATGCTGTAGTACTTGGGTTCGGAGTAAATGTTGGTACATACAATCCTGGATACAATGTGTATACAGACGGAGTTGTATTCAACGATACTACCTACAACTTTGAAGTTAATGTAGTGATTGAAGATGTAGACACAACTGCACCAGCAGTTCCAATGCATGTTTCACCACTCAACGGTGCAACAACTACAACAGCATCATTGCTTAAAGTAGATTGGACAGATGTAACCGATGCTTCATCATCACCAGTTACATACTTCTATGAATCATCATATGCAAGTACCACAAATCCTGATGGATCATTTACCGCACCGGTATATGTATCAGGTCCACTCGCAGCTTCTGAAATTGCGACACCAGGAACACCAGAGGGAACATACTACTGGCATGTACGTGCAGTAGATAGTGCAACAGTTCCAAACTCAAGTGCGTGGTCTGATGCATGGAGCTTTACCGTAAACAATACAGTAACGCCACCAGCACCAACAGGTCCTACAAATAAGGATCAGTGTAAGAATGATGGATGGAAGACATTCACAAATCCTACATTCAAGAATCAGGGACAGTGTGTAAGTTCAGTTGCTAATGGATCAGCAACAACAACACCTGCAACTATCTAAATTCAAAGTAATTTGAATGACAAAACCCCAGCCGCTATGGTTTGGGGTTTTTGTTTGGTTGGCAATTTGCCTTGAAAATCTAATGTGCTAGTGTTATAGCAATATGAATGATGTAGAAATAAAAAGTAAAATCTCCGATTTCATTTCTAAGCAAAAGCTAACTGTTATTGCTACGGTAGATCAAGCTAATAACAAACCAGAAAGTGCTTGTATTGCTTTTGCTGAGCGAGAAAATTTAGAGTTAATTTTTGGTACTTCAAATCTCAGTAGAAAATATCAAAATCTTCAAAAGAATCCTCATGTTTCATTTGTTATTGGTTGGGATCCCACTATTGGTACTGTGCAATATGAAGGAATAGCTCAGGAAGTCCCACTAGAACAGAAAGATGCTTATGCACAGATAATGATTGCAAAGAATCCTCGGTCAGAGAAATTCATGAAACGAGAAGATCAACGGTATTTTCTTGTAAAGCCTACATGGATTAGAATTCTTGATATGAGTGTCCAGCCAGATGTTACTCACGAAATAACTCTATGAAAATCATTTTAGGATCATCATCAAAATACCGGAAAGCTGTACTTGAGAGTGCGGGATATACATTTGATGTTATGAGTCCTGATGTAGATGAGATGGCAATTCGATCTACTGATTATTATGAATTACCCCTAATATTAGCTCGAGCTAAGTCGGAAGCTATTATTCCTAACGTTACAGAACCAGCACTTGTTATAACAGGGGATGTAGTGGTTATCTGCGATGGTGAATTATATGAAAAGCCTGAATCACCTGAGCAAGTACATGCATGGCTTAAAAAATATGGAGAAGGATACCCCGCAGAAATTTCATGCGGAATAGTTGTAGTAAATACTCATACAGGAAAAAAAGTAGAGGAACGTGAGATAACTAAGATTTTGTTTAGTCCGATACCCCTTCATGTTGTAGATGAGTTTATCGCAACAGGGGACCCATTTAGTAAAGCGGGAGGCTTTAGTGTGCAGCTTCCAATTTTAAAACCATATATAAAAGAACAAATAGGCAGTATTGATAGTATGATGGGAATGCCATTACATATCATTAAAAAATTACTTAAAGAAGTTCAAAGCTAATGTAATCCATATGAACGAAAGAATATTTTTACAAGAAAATGAAGGATCTGAATTTGATATAGTAAACGACCTTTTTTATAAGTCCCATAATTCAGAAGAGAAGAGAGCTTTATTATCTAGAATGGAACGAGCTGCTACAACAGTAGATCAATTGAATACTGTGCTTTTGTATGTAATGCCTGATACAACAATGGAAAGAATGGTTAAAAATAGAATTAAAGCGCTACAAAATCCTGGAGAAAATCAGACAGCTGCGTAAAAATATGCAAGAAGAAAGACCAAAAGTGGGAATAGGAGTAATCATTGTCCGTGATGGAAAGATTCTTATTGGTGAACGAGTGGGGAATCATGGCTCTGGTACCTTTATGATTGCAGGTGGTCATTTGGAATTTGGGGAATCATTTGAACAAGCTGCATTACGTGAAGCAAAAGAGGAGACAGGGCTTATAGATCTCATTATGAAAGGCATAGTTTCGATTAGTAATGATATTGCCTATGATAAGCATTATGTTTCTATTACTATGCTTGTGGAATCAAAGACCGGCGAGCCGTATGATGCAGAACCAGAAAAATCTAAAAATTGGAAATGGTACGATCGAAATGATTTACCAGAAAATATATTTATACCGAGTAGAAAATCAATAAAAAATTATTTGGGAGGAGTTATGTATTCTGATTAAATAGGGGAAGCCTCAGCAATATTTTCTCCAGTATCTTTAAACCATTTTGTCGGTAACTCTGGAGGAGTATATTTTTTTATATATTCAAATGCGTCTTCGACGGTAGCAGTAACATAATAAAGATCTCTATATAATTCTTTTGCCGTTTTTTCTTTAAATAGTACTTCAAACATTTCTATGAGCTTGTCATAAAATTTATTAGTATTAACAAATACTATAGGCTTACTATGAAGGTGTAATTGTTTTTGTGTGATCACTTCTAATACTTCTTCGAGTGTTCCAAATCCTCCTGCAAGTGTGATAAATGCATCTGCACGGTCCGACATTATCTTTTTGCGCTCATACATATCTGAGGTAACAATAAGCTCTTCTGCCGTAGAGTATGCGAGACCAAGCACTTCCATTGCTTTTGGTATAACAGCAACAACAGTGCCATTAGCTTTTTGTGTATATTCAGCAACACTCCCCATAAGGCCAGTATTACCACCTCCGTATACTAGAGAATACATATTGGCGCCAATTGCTGTGCCTGTCTCTTTTGCAGCTGTAAAATACTGAGATGAAAGTACATCGCTTGAAGAACAATAGACGGCAATATTTTTTATCATGAAGGTAGTATACATCAACTTATACTTGAGCATATTGACTATTGTATATAATTATGTAAGATGCTTACATAATGAATAGAACTCCACATATAGCCGACCTCATGGAAGGTTTTCATCTTATGCAGCAAAAAATGCTGGCAAAGCATAAACCGATGGCAAGTATTGATCAGGTAACGTTTTCCCAATGGAGGGTGCTCGATGTTATAGATGAGCACGATTATGTTACTATTAAGGATATACATACAGCTCTAAACATTACGAGTAGTGCAGCAACCCAGCTTGTAAATGAATTAGAAAAGAAAAAGCATGTAGCAAGAGAGGCACATCCTGATGATAAGCGAGCAACAGCAATAACCTTAACTCGCAATACCAAAAAATTCATTCAGAAGTTTAAAGATCAGCATGTACAGGGTTTTAGGAAGTTGTTTGAAGCATTAGATGATACAGAGTTTGAGCAGTATATACATTTACATAAAAAAATAATAAAAAATATAATTAATAAAAAATAATACTATGCAAAAGATTAAAAGATTCATAAAAAACTATAAAGTATCGGTACCAGTATTCATTGTTGTACTTATTATCATTGGATTTGCAGCTACTCGAGGAAAAGCTGTTGTAAAAAGTGACACAATTACTGCTGCTCGGGGAACAGTGGCTCAAGAAGTAAGTGTAACTGGCAGAGTAATTCCTGCTCAAGATGTAGATCTTGCTGTTCAGTCTGGAGGTAAAGTTACTTCTATTACTGCAAAAGTTGGACAAGAAGTAACAGCAGGACAAACATTGCTACGTGTTGATAGTGCAGATCTACAAATTCGACTAGGACGCCAGCAAGCGGCTCTAGCAAAGGCTCAAATTACTCTTAATAAAGGATCAAGCCAGACAGCAGAGGGGGATTTGAAGAAGGCATATGATGATGGATTTAGTGCTATTGAAGATGCATTCGTAGATGTACCAACTATAATTTCCGAAGTACATGATATGTTGTATGACAATTCATACTCACCATATTTATCTGATAATAACGTTCGAAACACTGGTGATACAGCACAGAAATTAAAATTAGATACTGGATATGAATTTGATCGTGTGGAAGATGCCTATGATGTGATCATCAAACGATACCAATCTTTTAGTAGAACTGCATCTACAGAAGAACTCGAAAGTATGCTCAATGAAACCTACGCGCTCACTAAGAATCTTTCAGATGTTATAAAAGACATGCGAAACCTTGTGAAGTATATTTCTGATCGCACAGCCGCACCGCAACCAAGTGAAATTGCTCGAGATGAGGATACTCTTGAAGGATACACAACTAAAGTAAACTCACACCTTTCTGAAATTGTGACTGTTCAAAATACTATTAAAAACTCACGAAAGGGATTAACTGATGAATCAAGTGATACACAAAGTAATCGTATTGATATTCAACAGGCTCAACTTGATATTCAAGATACGCTAGTTCAAATAAGTAATCGAACAATTAAATCACCAGTAAATGGCATTGTTACAAAAGTAGATGCAGAAGTAGGGGAAACTATTTCTCCAAGTGGCCCTGTGATCTCAATTATTTCGGCAAATCAGTTTGAAATTGAAGCAAATATTCCTGAAGCTGATATGGCAAAGATTGCCGTGGGTGCTGACACCGATGTGACCCTAGATGCATATGGCAATGACGTCGTGTTTAAAGCAAAAGTAGTTGCTATAGATCCTGCAGAAACTCTAGTCGAAGGTGTAGCAACATATAGAACCACATTCCAGTTTGTTGAAAAAGATGAACGAATCAAATCTGGAATGACTGCAAGTATTGAGGTAAAGGGTGAACAGAAAGAAAATGTTATTGCAGTACCCCAGCGATCTGTCATTACAAAGAATGATCAAAAGTTTGTGCAGGTATTAGTGGGTGAAACAATTGTAGATAAACCTGTTCAGACTGGACTTCGAGGTTCTGATGGAAACATTGAAATTACAAGTGGAATTGTAGAAGGAGATAAAGTTGTTGTGTTTACTGAAGCAAAGTAGTTGAATTTCACATACCAATCTTTATGTCACTTGTTAACTTAAAAAAATTAGAAAAGACATATTACACTGACGGGGTCCCAACACCAGTACTTCATGGAATTGATTTTGTTATTGAACCTGGAGAATTTGTAGCTGTAATGGGGCCTTCAGGATCTGGAAAATCAACACTTTTGCAGATATTGGGTTTTCTTGATACCCATACAAAAGGTGAATATATCTTTGAGGGTAGAGAAGTATCAGGATATTCAAAAGCAGAAGTTGCAAAAATTCGAAATGAAAAACTGGGATTTATTTTTCAGGCTTTCAATTTGTTACCACGAACTACGGTACTTGAAAATGTGAAGCTACCTCTTTTGTATTCAAATATTAAAGAATCAGAGTGGGAACGCCGAGCGAAAGATGCGATTGAAGCAGTGGGCCTTACTCATAGAATTGATCATGAACCTGCACAGTTATCGGGAGGAGAAAAACAACGTGTAGCGATTGCGAGAGCTCTTGTATGTGAGCCAAGTATTATTTTTGCTGATGAGCCAACAGGAAACCTAGATTCAAAATCTGGTAAAGCTGTTATGGAAATCATTCAGAAACTGAATGATAAAGGTCACACTATCCTCCTCATCACACACGAAACCTCAACTGCAGAACATGCAAAGCGAATCATTAGAATTCGCGACGGTAACATTGAAAGTGATACTAAAGTATCAACTCAACGCCGTGCTATAGATAATTACACGAAATAATATGCTCTTAAAACATCGTATTAAAACGGCTTTTACAGGACTTAAAACAAATAAATCACGATCACTTCTTACTATTTTAGGAATCGTTATTGGTATTACTTCTATTATTATTGTGATGTCTATTGGACAGGGAGCTGAGAACTTAATTCTTGGACAGATAGAAGGACTCGGGGCAACAACAATTAATATTGATCCAGGGAAGCAGCCATCAGGTCCTTCTGATTTTGCTCAGCTGTATACAGATTCACTTAAGCAAAAAGATATAGATGCTTTAAAAAATCCTGCAAATGTTCAGGGATTGAGAGACATTACTCCAATGGTTATGCAACCTGCATCAGCCATATTTGAGAATGATACAGAGCGATCCACCGTAGTTGGAGTTTCTGAATCTTTTGCAGATATTATTGGCGTATATCCAGAAGTGGGACAGTTTTTTACGGAAGATGACGTAAAGCAGAAAGCGCGGATCGTAATTTTAGGATCTAAAGTAAAAGAAAATCTATTTGGTCAATCTGATGCGATGGGGAAGACGATCAGAGTGAAAGATCAAAATTTTAGAATAGTTGGTATATTTCCAAATGATGAGACATCTATTTTTAGTGTAGATGAAATGATGGTTGCTCCCTATACAACAGTCCAGCAATATCTCACTGGAACCTCGCATTTCAATTCAATGTTATTGCGAGCTCAAACCGAACAAATGGTTCCACGAGTAGTGGCTGATGTAGAGGCTACATTGCGTGAATCTCATGATATTACTGATCCAGAAAATGATGATTTTAATGTAAGTACCCCTGAAGATGCTGCTGCTATTGTTGGCACTATTACTACTGTACTCACAGCATTGCTAGGATCTGTTGCAGGCATCTCACTCTTAGTAGGTGGAATTGGAATTATGAATATCATGCTTGTATCAGTGAGTGAACGAACTCGTGAAATAGGTTTGCGAAAAGCTTTAGGAGCAACAGAAAAAGATATTCTTACACAGTTTTTGTATGAATCAGTAATGCTTACAGGGCTTGGTGGAGTTATTGGAATTATTCTTGGAGCAAGTATTTCATATCTTGCTGCTGTAGTATTGAGTTCTACAGTTGCCTCTGGATGGGAATTTGCATTTCCAATTTCAGCAGCAATTCTAGGTATTAGTGTATCCGCATTTATAGGACTAATATTCGGAATCTATCCTGCAAAACGTGCTGCGCAAAAGAGTCCTATGGAAGCTCTACGCTACGAGTAGAATGACTCTTACAGAAGAGTAATGTAGAATATAAAGATATGAGAAACTATCAAAGAGGTTTTAGCTCAATCATATTATTAGTTCTAATCATGCTTGCCGTTATTGCAGGAATCATTTTCTATTTCTCGCGTTATCAAGAATCTCAAAACATAAATCAAGTTCATACTTCTTCAGGAGTGTATGATTTTGATGATGTTTTTAAAACAGATAGTAAAACGCTTGGCGAGCTTGAATCAATTTTCAAACAAAACTATCAACAAAATAGGAATTACACTACAAATATTCGTGCAACAGATTATTATCCCTTTCAGGATTTGAATGAATCTGTTGTTCGGAATAGAATAATGGTGCGAGTACAAGAACAAAATGGGGAGATCACTTCATACTGCATCGTATATAAAGATCATCCTGATGATGTTGACGATGCTATATGTATTGATACTCAAAATCCTGAAATTGTACCCAATGAAGAGCATTACACCGCATCTTTTTTTACAAAATTAAAGCTGTATAAAAGATAATATGCAAATTTAGGTTAACTTCATTTAGTATTAATTTCGTTATGCTTTTATTAAGTGTAACCAAAAAATAAAGTAATGAAAAAGATTTTAGTAATTGATGACGATGAGGCAATCCTTCACGCAACCAAACTGATTTTAGAACTTCAGGGCTATAGCGTAGAAACCTATACAAATACTGCTTGTATTAAAAAATTAGATAAAGAAAAACCAAATTTAATTTTACTCGACGTCATGCTTTCAGGGGAAGATGGCCGGGAAATTTGCAAGAAGCTAAAAAAACACAAAGCTACCCATACCATACCCATAATACTATTTTCAGCAAATGCTCGATCTGCAATAATAGCAAATCAAAAAGAAATTATGAATGATGGCTTTATTGAAAAGCCATTTGATATGGACCATCTTATTCAGACGGTTCGTCAGTTTGTGCCGTAGGTCATATGTGATCTATACTAGAGTAATGAAAAATAGTATGTGGGATACGTGCACATGGTATTCAATGCTTATCGCAGCATTCTTTTTCATGCTGATAGTACCAGCTCTTACATTTTATATTGGTATGCAGTATCAAAAAACGTTGACGGTACTACATGATTCTTATATTTCAGCTACTATCAAACAAACTGGATATTCACCGATTCGATATCAATACGAAAGTCGTAGCTCGACTGGTGTGGTCATGCCTTTTATTACTTCCTATGAAAACAAAGAAGTATTGAATAAGGTAAATGGTCATCTTTTGGGCATGAGTAATGAAATGACGTGTAATCCTGATTCAGGACGAGTGGGCGATGAGTTGAAACAATATTATACGTATACTGCAACTTCAAGTGTGACATATGCAAAGAATGATATTTATAGTGTCTCCATACATAGCTCATATTTTTGTGGAGGAGCACATCCAAATAATGATGTGAATGAATCTGTCACGTTTGATATGAAAACAGGGGAGCTCGTAGCATTTGAGAACCTTTTTGCCGATTATGAGAAGATTAAAGAAAATTTTGTTACCACCATGTATGCACCTCAAATAGCAAAAGCAGAGCTCACCGTAGATCAAGATACTTGTGATAGTGTCTACACGCGATATCAAGTAGTAACTTCGTATTATGCATATACAGTGAGTGATAAAGGACTAACTATTGAGCCAATGTGGCCCCATGTTATGGAAGCTTGTGAGGAAGCTGTGACCGTACCTCTTTCTGAATTACGCGATGTTATTTCGCCTACAAGTATATTGACTAGAATGAAGTGATATAGATGAGTTTGCTTTTCTTTTTGTGAGCAATAGTGTAGAAAGGTGCTCATGACAATTTTCGATATCATCTGGTCACTCGCTATTGCGATCCCATCAGGAATAGGCTGGACGTTAATAAATAGACTAGAAAAAAGGTAGAAACCAGTGTATAAATAGCCTATATGAACCAATCTTTAGAAAAAAAGTATAAAGAAAAGCTAGATCAGGAATTTCCATCAGCACCAATAAATATTTTACAAATCACTGAAGCTGCTCCAATGCAAAACGTGGATGAGCTTTATGAAGAACGCGTGAGTTATCTTTCAGAAAGAAATATTGATGAGATATTTTCAGATGAGACTATGACTGTAGCTCATTGTGAAAAATTAATTCTTTTCTATCTGCTTGAAGAGGGAACTGTATATTATGAAGATATTGTGAGCATGCTTCATACAGAAGCAGTGATGGCAGAATCTCCTTCACCATCGCTTGAAGTATATGCACTTCGTAAAGCGTGGAATAACATTCCAAAACTATTAGTTCCAGCTGAATAACTATTTTTCGATAGTAACTTTTTGTTGACTTTCACGTCTCAGTTTCCATATTACTAGATAATAGTAAAGATTATGGATACAACAACGATTGGTGTGTTTAACGATAGGATAAATGCAGAAGGAGCACTTCAAGAATTGCGCGCTCTCGGTGTAGCAGATACTGATATTTCATATATCTATATGTCTGAAGAAGGAAAAGCTATTGCAGAAGATGCAACAGGAGCAAAGGTTGCTGGAGGTGCTGCAAGTGGAGCAACTACAGGAGCTGTCGTAGGAGCACTAGCTGGGCTTGCTGTGGCAAACGGAATCCTACCGGGATTGGGTACTTTGTTTGTTGCTGGTCCGTTAGCGACTGCGATTGGTCTTACCGGAGGTGCTGCAACAACTGCTGCCGGTGCAATGACTGGAGCTGCAGCAGGAGGTCTAGTAGGAGCACTCACCGGACTTGGAGTGAGTTCTGAAGATGCAGAAATTTATGAGACTCGCGTAAAAAGTGGAGGTATTCTTGTGACCGCTCGATCTGGTGCAGCCACAGGTGTGCGAAATGTATTTACAAAATATAACGCTGAGGAGATACGAGAATATACAAAATAATTTCTTGTAATATTCTGTATTGCTCATCGTCTCAGTAGTATAGAGAGGTAAATATTAGTAATTAATATAAACAAATATATGGCATTACTTTCATGGCTCGTATTAGGAGCATTAGCAGGATGGATCGCATCAATTATCATGGGAACAAATGCACAGCAAGGTGCTGTCATGAATGTGATCGTGGGAATTGTGGGAGCTGTTCTTGGAGGATGGATTATGAGTCTCTTCGGAACAACCGGAGTTGATGGATTCAATGTTTACAGTCTCATCGTAGCAATTGTAGGAGCCGTAGTACTACTCGCACTCGTGCGTGCTGTACGTGGAGCTTCATCACGAAGTCACCGAACAGCTATGTAATTATGTAATGCGGGTGTACACCTACGTTTCATTACAAAGAAAAACTCTGCACATGCAGAGTTTTTCTTTGTAAATAAATGCTATACTCGAGGTAATTATGAAAGCTCTCATTGATAGGCTGAAAAAGTTTGTTGAGCGATATGAACGTCATATTTCATCTGGTGCACTTATTGGGGGCTTTATTATTGATAGTTTGACCCTTCAAAGAATTGATCAACTATTTGAAAACCTCATAATCATTTTTTACATTCTTGTTGCTGCGGTATCAATTGCACTTGTTAATTTATATGAAGGCGGATATCTAAAAGGTAGATTGTTTGAGCGGCTCCATACATTTTTACCAATAGTTATTCAATTCGTGTTTGGAGGTTTATTTAGTGGATTCTTTGTGTTCTATTTTAGAAGTTCTTCTATAGCTTCAAGCTGGCCTTTTATCTTAGGTCTTCTGATTCTACTTATTGGCAACGAAGTCTTTAAAAAGTTTTATAAGAGAATGGTTTTTACATTAAGTATATTTTTCTTCTGTATTTTTTCATTCTCAATATTTTCACTCCCGGTATTGGTAAAACGAATAGGGGATTTGGTTTTTCTCTCAAGTGGTTTTGCAAGTCTAGTAATTATGGGTTTGTTTATCGGGATACTTTATCTTTTTATACCTCAAAGAATTAAAGAAGTTAAAAAACTGTTAATAATAAGTATTGGGTCTATTTATGCAGTTATAACCCTTTTCTATTTTTTAAATATTATCCCTCCAATCCCACTTTCAATAAAATCTATCGAGGTTGCACATACCCTCGAGCGTACTTCCACAGGTTATCGGTTACAGCAAGAAGAGAAAAAGCTTTTTGATTTCTTAAAGATCTATCAAAAAGTACATGTTGTTCCAGGAGGCTCAGTCTATGTCTACAGTTCTGTATTTGCACCAACATCACTCACAACAAATGTAGTTCATCATTGGCGCTATTATGATGAGAATCAACGAAAATGGCTGACAAAAAACAAACTTGATTTTCCTATTCGAGGAGGAAGGGAAGATGGTTATAGAGGTTATAGTACTAAATCAGCATTAACACCAGGTCGCTGGGAAGTGAGAGTTGAAACTCCACGAGGTCAGGTGATTGGCACCATAAAGTTTGTAGTCGAATCTGTTACTTCACAGCCGGCTCTACAAACGATAATCTATTAAAAATAAAAATGCCCGTGTAGCGGGCATTTGGAATTCTAAGCTTTAATCTTTGGTGTATTGAAAGATATCTGAACGCTTAAAGATTCATACAACTAATGACGTAACAAAAGATGAAATCATACAACAGCTGTGTGACTTTTTTGTGTAAGAAGTTCAGGTTGCTTGCGTCTCTTTACTATTATGGCAACAATAGCAATTCAATCACAAAAAGCATCACGATCATTTCAAGCAAGTAATGCATTGCAAGCAGTAAATAAGGCTGCACTTGTAAGTATTTCTCTTACTGTACTTTTCCTTTCTTACTTCCTTGTACCGCATGTTGGCGTGTTCTCATATATTTTTGATGCCTCATTACTATTTGTGATTCTTGCACCTGTTGTAGCACTCTTCTCAGCTGTTGTTTCTCTTCGACAAATTCACCGCTCAGGTGATAAAGGACTCACTATTAGCTATGTAGCACTAGGAATTACATCTTTGTACTTCATGGTAGCTCTTGCGGTACCAATAGTACTTATTGGAACATATTTACTCTATACCTACGTAATCTAAATAGGGTATACTAGCGTATGACCTATATTCATGCGCTTATATTGGGAATTATTGAAGGAATAACTGAATTTCTTCCCGTATCATCTACTGCACATTTGGATCTATCTGCTCGACTGTTGAGCATCCCCACGAGTGAGTTTTTAAAAACATTTGAAATTGCTATTCAGCTTGGTGCCATTCTTGCTGTGGTAATTATTTATGCTTCATGGCTTAAGCGAAGCCGTGAACTATGGAAGAGAATAATCATAGCCTTTTTGCCTACAGGTATTATAGGTTTTGTTCTTTATAAACTTATAAAAAGTATATTGTTGGGTAATATAGAAATAATGGTATGGACTCTGGGTATTGGAGGTATTGTTCTTATACTGTTTGAACTTTTATATAAAGAAAAGCCGAAGACTGTTTCTTCAGAGCAAGAGTTGGAAACATTATCGTATAAGAAAGCTTTTATTATTGGATTGGTACAAGCTATTGCTGTGATTCCTGGAGTATCACGTTCTGCTGCAACAGTTATAGCTGGGCGATCATTAGGTGTATCCCGACAAGCTATTGTTGAATTTTCTTTTTTATTAGCAATACCTACCATGGCTGCTGCAACAGGGTATTCATTGCTAAAAGAAGCATCAAGTTTTTCATCACATGAGTTTTCATTATTGGGAATAGGATTTGTAGCTGCTTTTATTTCTGCCCTCATTGCAGTGAAAACTTTCTTAAAATATATACGCAACCATACAATGATTGGGTTTGGTATCTACAGAATCTTTCTCGCTTTAGCACTTTTAGGTATACTGTACTCATGAGTAATACTCCAAGCCCATTTGAGAAGATCGCCTTAAAATTTACTCGATGGCTTGGTTCTCCTTCATCAATCGTTATACACACGATTATTTTTATTGCGAGCTTTGCTTCTATACGTTTTGGTGTGCCTATCGACACTGTTTTACTTACGCTCACGACGGGAGTGTCACTCGAAGCTATCTATCTAGCACTGTTTATTCAGATGACAATCAACAGTCAATCGGAAGTAATTAAAAACGTTGAGGAAGGTATTGATGAGATCCAGGAAGATGTGGATGAAATTCAAGAGGATATCGACGAAATTCAGGAAGACGTTGATGAGATCCAAGAAGACGTCGATGAAATTCAGGATGATGTTGGGGAAATTAGTGAAATTCACCACACTGATGTGTTACCGCTCGATCAACAAACAACACTTCATACTATTTATACTGATTTGAAAAAATTAGTTGAAGACGTGGAAAAATTCAAGCAACAGAATAAAGATTCGTGATACACTAATCACATGAGTAAACTATCAATAATTAGTATTGTATTATTGCGAATATCATTAGGATGGTACCTTTTGTATTGGGGAATAGTTGCCTTCACAACCGAAGGTTGGTCTATTGCATCTCTCCTTGAGAACTCTGATACATTTCCTGAATTTTATGATGCATTTTCAACTCCAGAAATGCTCAATCTATTGAATACTGGATTTAAAATTGTATTAATTGCCGTAGGAGCATTACTTATACTCGGATTGTTTGTTCGGATTGTTGCGCTCATCGGTGCATTTATTATGTTGTTTTTATATTTTCCGCTTTTAAAGTTTCCATATGTTGGAACAAATCAAATAATTGTTAATGATTATTTTATATATGCAATTGCATTAGTATATCTACATGCGGCTCGTGCAGGAGACTACTTCAGTATAAAGTCACTCATGCATTCTCGACACCATATATAGTATTTGTAATGAAACGACAACCTCATATTATCGCTCATACATTCAAAGCTTGGAAAGCTGCCGATCCAGCAACAACTGGTGCTGCGCTTGCATACTATTTATTGTTTTCATTGCCTACTGCATTTATTTTAGCATTGGCAGTAGCGGGGCTTTTGGTAAGTCCTGATCTGGTAGAAAAACGTTTAATAAATGAGCTAACTATTTTGTTTGGTTCACAAGCATCATCTGCAATTCGAACACTGATTACAGAAATTCGACAGCCAGGAACCAGTATCGTAGTGAGTATCATAGGATTAATTTCTGTACTTTGGGGTTCAATAGGAGCATTTGGCCAATTGCAGACATCAATGAAAAAGATTTGGGAAGTTAAGGAAGATGCCAATCCTGGAATACTTACTGTAATTAAAGAGAGAGTTGCCGCAATCCTTATTGTCATTATGTTGGGCTTTCTTTTATCTGCCTCATTTATGGCAAGTACAATAGTGACATTGTTTGGTACAGCACTTTCAAAATATGTTCAGAATATTGAATCAATAATTAATCTCGCAAATCTCGGTTTATCAATTATGATTCTTACCGGTATGTTTGTCTTGCTCTACATTGCTTTGCCTGCACAAAAGATAAAATGGAGAGCAGCTATATTTGGTGGAATTATGACATCATTTTTATTTATGGCTGGAAAATTTGTAATGGGATGGTATCTTGCCTCAGGTTTTGCTTCTTCTGGCTATGGCGCAGTAAGTACCATAACCGTACTTCTTGTATGGGCATATATTACTGCCCAGATATTTATTGTTGGTGCTGCTATAACTCATGTCATTGATCAAAAACTCGATAGGGCATAGTATTACCTTATGATTGATATTCACACAAAAGACTGGGTCAACCATCTTATTGTCGCTCTTGGTATCCTTGTAGGGATTGCGCTTTTATATGGAATGATTACGACACTAAAGCCAGTACTTGGGATCAAAAGCAATACTCCTGAATATTCTTCGGCTACGAGCTGTAAAAAATGCATAACGATAGCTCAAAATAACACATCAAAGACAGTTCAACTTTCTGAAACTATTACAATAGAACTGCCTGAGGATCTCTATCCCGAAGCAAATCTTACAGCATTGCAAAATCCTGCTAATATCCTAAAAAAGATTGGACAGCCATCACCAAAAGGGCGTGGAAACTGGGCAGCTGAATTTCAGGTTGTGAAAAAAGGTATGGCTGATATTATTGTAAAGAGTAGTACAGACACAGTTTCAGACTTTAGATTCTCACTTATCGTCGAATAATGAAAAAACATTTTATTGGTATTAGTATCACAGCATGCGTACTACTTTTCTTAGGAGGAGGATTTTATCTGTGGTATCCCAATATGAAAGAGACAGTAAATGTATGGGTAAAAGCAACTCAGGATGTTACATATCATGTAATTGAGAGTAAAGATACTGTTGTAAGTGAAATACGACAAGAGTTTTTTTCAAATCCACTTCGCTCAGCCAAAGATAGCGAAGACGCACGATTGAGTGCAACAGGAGTGATTTCCTTTTCAAATCAAGAACGAGCAAACGCAGGATTACCTGGAGTTAAAGAAAATACAAAACTAGCTGCTGCAGCTCGCATGAAACTTCAGGATATGTTTGAGCAACAGTATTTCGAGCATATTTCTCCAAATGGTCACGGTCCTGGATACCTGGCAACTGAAGCAACATATACCTACATTATAGTAGGAGAAAATCTCGCTATGGGAAATTTTGCTGATGATAAAGCACTTGTTGATGCATGGATGGCAAGTCCAGGTCACAAAGCAAATATTCTCCATGATCGTTTTAAAGAAATTGGAGTAGCTGTAGGTCAGGGAACATACAAGGGCAAAAAGGTTTGGATGGCCGTTCAAGAATTTGGGCTTGCTTCTTCTGAGTGCCCTATAGTAAGTCCTAGCTTAAAAACACGTATAGATGTAGCAAAACAAGAGATTAGTGCAACAGAAGTTGAGCTTGAGGCAATGCGGGGAGATATTAGTAGTATGTCACGTTCAAATCCAGATGAAGATGCTGCGTATGAGCAGAAAGCCCAGGAATACAACAAAAAGGTAGGGACGTATAATGATATGATTGCTGAGCTTAAAGAAGATGTTGATACCTATAATGCAGATGTGAGAGCATTTAATACTTGTATAAAAGGTTAGAATCAAATAGTATAAACATATGGAAACAAAACACATTATAGGATTTGTTGTCGGCATTGCTGCATTGTTAGGGATTTTTATATTTATTACATATCGAGCTCAAAACCCAGCATCACGTGTTGATCTCAGTGCATTTACTCAGTGTCTTAAAGATGAAGGAGCAACTTTTTACGGAGCTTTCTGGTGTCCACACTGCCAAGCTACAAAGAAACTATTTGGATCTTCAAAGGATAATCTTCCATACGTAGAATGTTCAACTCCAGATGGAAAAGGACAGCTTCCTATTTGTATTGAAAAGGGAATTGATACCTATCCAACATGGATCTTCAAAGATGGTTCTATCCTCAAGGGAGAACTTTCACTCCAGCAGCTTTCAGAAAAAACTAGTTGTCCACTTCCGGCAGAACTTTCTGGAGGCACAAGTGCAGATGTAATTACAGGTACTTCAACAACTTCTTCATCGGCAACTTCAGGTGCTACTTCTACAGCAACTACAACTCTTAAAGTTCAATAAGTTTAGGTATATTATTTATGACACCATTCGCACAAAACATTACATTTGTTATTTCGTTAGGTGTTGTCGTATTAAATATTCTCAGTGTGATTTTACTGTGGATCTTAGTGCTTGGAACTCCTGATAAAAAAAATAAAGATCTTGGCAGTAAAATTGCTTCACATGCTTTGGTACTTTCTGCTCTTATTGCAATAGGAGGAACTATAGGCAGTCTCATCTATTCATCAGTGATTGGCTTCATTCCATGTGAATTCTGTTGGTGGGCACGAATTCTATTATTCCCTCAGGCAGTACTCTTTTTTGTAGCATGGTTTAGATCATGGAAATATAAGATAACAGATAGTGCTGTTTATATTTATGCATTGGTTTTCTCTATCATGGGGGTGCTTGTAACAGGTTTCCACTATTACGGCCAAATGTTTAATCCAAGTCTTTTGGATGCATGTATTGCAACTGGAGTTTCATGTTCTCAGATTCCATTTGTTGAATTTGGTTACATTACTATCCCTTGGATGGCATTTTCTACATTCGTAGCGCTCGCATTGGTGATTGGAATTAAGCTTCGATTTTCTAAGTAATAAAAAAGATAGAGGGGTACTCTATCGTTATGGCTCACGCTCGTGAGCTATTTGTCTGCGCCTCACAACATCCATCGGGTCGTTACTACCGGTGTCGATATCGAGCGAAGGATGGAACTCGTCTTTGCGGATCCACAGCCTACACCATGGAATCCTCACAACGTTGGGTAGGGACCTGCACATCCTTCTATCAAGTCTGTCCCAACATCTCCCAAGAAAACGGAACGGCCACAAGATGATATCTAGCATCTTTCATACCTCATGCGGGAACGTGGTTCAGAATATACGTTATAAATAAACTGATGTACTGTCAATCATCGTAACAGACACTCATCTACTTCGTCTTTTGTAGGTATGGCAAACATAACTATTAAGATTCCTCACAATAAGACTCAAGAAGAAGCTATCTCATGCGTCAAAAATTTATTAGATAATGTAAAAGAAAAGTATTCGAAAGAGATAACTAATCTTAAGGAGGAATGGGATAGTCATGAATGCACATTCAGTTTTAAAACAAAGGGATATGAACTATCCGGAACACTTATAGTGGGAAAGATGGAAGTAATACTAGATGCGAAAGTACCATGGGCGCTTACTTTTTTTAAAAGCAAAATAGAAAGGAGAATTAGAGAGGAAGCTCAACATTGCCTAATATAAACCATAAAATATAGTGGTAGTCGAGACCGGTACTTGCTTTTTTTAGAATGTGTTGTAGTATGGGGTCCTTATTAAAGGTAGTCTCAACAATACTCATTATATGAATAATTTAACACAAATAGTCGTAGGGCTTGGGGAAGTAGGAGGAGCGGTTCGGGAAGTCTTAGGGTGTGACGGTCATGATCCGTATAAAGGTGTAATTGCAGAAGGTCATTATGATGTAATGCATATTGCTATTCCATATAATCCTGCACATTATGATTTTGCGGCACTTATAAATGAGTATAAAACCAAATTCACTCCTGATTTAATAATAATTCACTCAACTGTACCCCTAGGTACGTCACGAGGACTTAACGCCGTGCATTCTCCAATTCGTGGTGTTCATCCTCATTTAGCAAAAGGAATTAGAACTTTTGTGAAGTTTTTTGGTGGAGAACGAGCCGAGGAAGCTGCAGCACTTTTTGAGGCGAAAGGGGTAAAAACAAAGTGTACATCTCGACAAGAAGATACCGAAGCTGCAAAGCTCTGGGATACAACTCAGTATGGAGTAATGATCCTTCTTAATAAAGAGATTCATGCATATTGTGAGGAAAATGGACTTGATTTTGATATTGTCTATAAAGAATTTAATGCCAGTTATAATGAAGGGTATCAAGAACTAGGTCGAAAAGAGGTAGTACGACCCTACCTCAAATACATGGATGGTCCGATTGGAGGACACTGTGTGGTTCAGAATTCACACTTACTAAATAGCTTATCTGCTGAGCGAATTAAAAAAGCTAATGCAGACTATGCCGCAGTAAATATGAAAGCACCTCAGGAAGTAGTAGGGAAAACAGCCTAATCTCCCATGACTCTACAAGCAATTCTCCCACGTTTACTATCTCCTTTTTCTTCTGTAAAGAAGATGTTTGTTTTGGCTGTGTTTCTTGTATTACTTCATGTTCTCTTTATTTATAAATTCACGTTGCTTCTGGGAGGTAGTCAGTTTATTTTAGTTAAGATTTATATCATCCTTACAGGATTCTTTCTTACATCACGATTTCTTATTATTATTTTTTATAAAGATGCTCATTATAAAAAATATGCAGACACACTATATCCAAGTGTGAGTTTTGTAATTGCCGCAAAAAACGAAGAGGATTCTATATACAAAACTATTGAGACCTGTATGCAATCTGCATATCCTGGAACGTTAGAATGCATTGCGGTAGATGATGGCTCTACCGATAAAACGAAAGCTGAAATGGAGCGGGCACATGAATTTTATAAAAATAAAGGAGTATCAGTAAATGTTATTTCTTTTGCAAAAAATCGAGGGAAGCGTGAAGGTATGGCAGAAGGAATTTTAGCTGCAACTGGAGAAATAGTTGTATTTGTGGATTCAGATAGCTTTCTTGAAAAGACAGCAGTTAAGCATCTTGTGGAGCACTTTTTAGAAGATTCTATGGTTGGTGCTGTAGCAGGAAATACTGGAGTAGACAATGATTCTACAAATGCGCTAACCAAGATGCAGTCAGCTCGATATGGTGTTTCATTTGATATATTCAAAGCATGTGAGAGTGTGTTTGGTACGGTAACGTGCTGCCCTGGATGTTTTTCTGCGTATCGACGTACTATATTGCTTACTGTTTTGGATAAATGGCGAAATCAAATGTTTATGGGAACGCGAAGTACATTTGGTGATGATCGAAGTCTCACAAACTTTGTGCTTAGAAATTGGAAGGTTGTATATTGCAGTACTGCAAAGGCAGTTACTATTGTGCCAGATAAATATCGAAAGTTTTTTAAGCAACAGCTTCGTTGGAAGAAATCATGGGTCAGAGAAGGTTTAGCGGCATCATCTTTTATTTGGAGAAAGAATATTATTGCCTCACTTTCTTTCTACACAAACTTGTTACTCCCAATATTTAGTCCGTTTATAGTACTCAATGCATTAGTAATACAGATTTTATTGAATCAACAAATGCCGTATGTATTCTTGATTGGCGTTGTATCACTAAGCTTCGTGTATGGATTGTTTTACTACTGGCAATCAAATAATAAGTATTGGTGGTATGTAGTTCCGTTTACTGTTATGTATACATTCGCTTTAGTCTGGCAAATGCCGTATGCAGTATTTAAATTAAGAGACACAACATGGGGCACCCGATAAAACATTCACCGTGGTTTAGATTAGTATTATGTGTAGTACTTATTGTAAGTATTGGTATTTCGATTAATGCTTTTTACCCAGAGGCTCAAAATACGTTGAGAAAGCTCAACCCATATTCAATTGAGTATTACACCTACAAGCCACGTGTGTTTGCCAATATTGAAGTACAGAGTGTGTCGTCATCTCCTGCATTAGCGGTACCAATGCTTATGTATCACGGCGTAAATACTGTAAAGGATGACACAAATACAACAATAAAGAATTTTATCCAGCAGCTGGAGCTATTAAAGCAAAGTGGTTTTACCACAATATCAGTAGCTGAATACGATCAATTCCGACAGGGAACATTTACGCTTCCTCCAAAGCCTATAATCATTAGTTTTGATGATGGCCGAAAAGATAGTTATTACACAACTGATGATGTTTTAAAGAAACTGAATTTCAAAGCAACAATGTTTGTTGCTACAGCAAAAGCTAATAACAAAGATCCATTCTATTTGGATTGGAATGATTTGAGAACACTTCGAGACTCTGGAAGATGGGAGATCGAAGCCCATGGACGTGATTCACATGCAGAGATTCCTCTTGTTAAAAATGCATCAGATGAAGAAGATTGGGGAAGATTCCTAAATTCAAAAATGTATTTAGAAGATAAGAATCGACTTGAGACAACAGAAGAATTTGAGGCACGAGTAGAAGCCGACTATCTTGCTGGACTTCAAGATATTAAAATCAATCTAGGATTAGATGCTCAATATTATGCTATTCCATTAAATGATTATGGTCAGCAAGAACATACAAACTATGAAGAGGCTATCCCATTTAACCAAAAGGTGATTAGAAAGTATTTTAAGATGGCATTTATCGAAGCCAATGACCCTTCAAATGTAACAACATTGCGACTGCCAGTTTACAACTATAAAGATACAGATCCATATTTCATTCGAAGAATAGAAGTTAAAAATATGTCTGCGCTTGATCTTGTGAAGATACTTCATAGCCAAGCTCCAATATCACCAGACCTTGTCTATGCAAATACTAATTTTGTTATTCCTCAAAATGGGGTAACAGATGCTGAAGTTACAATTCAGGAAACTGGGCTACATATAAAAACTATAGAACCAGATCAAAGTGGAAAGGTGCTTTTTGGTGAAGACTATTGGGAAAATTATTCAGTTACAGCAAATATAGATCGTATACAAGGAGCCTCTACAGGATTATTGCTTTACTATAAAGACGCACAAAATTATGTTGCGTTTGGTTTGAGTGGTAATTATTATTTCCTGCGAAGTACAGTGCAGGGTGTTACAAAAGATTTGGTTCCACCTTTTACATCAACCCGAGTTACTGATAAACCTATTGAATTTAAAGTTGAAATAAAAAACGGCAAAATTACTACGTATGTAAATGGGTATCATCTCTTTAGAAATGTAAGTATTAAACAGAAGGGAGGTAAAGCAGGAATTAAGATATGGGATCTCATGTCTACAGCTCATTCTGAGGTTTCTAGTCTCACTATCGCACCAGCTTTTTAGAGCTTATCCTGGTATACTGTGCTCAAGCATAGCATGAAGAATAAGAACATCATTATCGTTAATATTCTATTTGTCTTCATTGGAATTGGAGTTATATTTTTGTTATCGAGAGAAAGTAAACCTGTAATAGTATTAAATCCAGAATCTAATGAGTTGGAGGGAGGAGATTTCCTAAAAGAAGATGGTCTGCCAAATTCGGCTTCAGCTACCTCAGCTATCGCAGTACTACAAAGACCACAACCTACATCTTCTGTGTCTGAACCACGAATGTTTTCTGATGCCTTTCTTACGCCTCAAACACTCGAGGAATCAGCAAAGATTTCAAAAAGTTCAAATAAAAATTGGTGGCTCAATTCTGGGGGACGTCTCTATGTTTCAAATGGAACTGCCAAAACAATTCAGGGTGACCTAGCTCCTTCTGACGCGTGGTACAAGCGATATATTCGGAGTAATCCAGAAGATACTGATGATGGTGCACACCCACAAAACATTTTTCGTCTTGTGAATACTCATGTATGGGGTGATTTTACTCAGCAAGCGTACTTTAAAATTAATTCTTTAATTCTAAGTGAGAGCCCTAATCGAAATGCATCGAATGGAGTCTTGTTGTTTAACCGATATCAAACAGGTGATGATTTGTACTATACAGGAATTCGAGTTGATGGAGCTGCAGTCATTAAGAAAAAAATTAAAGGCGCATACTATACGATGGCAATGAAGAAAATATTTGGTACAAAGAATCAAAAATATGATCGAGATTCAGAACCAAATCTTTTGCCAGTTGCTACATGGATAGGAGTTAAAAGTGAGGTGATTACTAATCAAGATGCATCTGTCACTATTCGTCTCTATGTTGATGAAGGTAAGACCGGAGTTTGGCGTCTAGTCCTTGAAACAAAAGATAAAGCTGAGTCGTATGGTCCCTCACCATTAACAAATGCCGGGTATGCCGGCATTCGTACAGATTTTATGGATGTTGAATTTGATGATTACTCTATTGTAGAGCTTTAATTCCTTGGTCTACTGTGATAACTCGTGCATTCTTTTGTGCAAGATAATCAATGATTAAATTAAAATTTGCTGGTGTTACTGCATATTGATCATTGCTCTGATCTATTCTATGGAATGCAAGGATGAGCCACTGCTTATTTGCAATAGCTGTATCGATCCACTGCCGAATTTGTTCTATTGATGTATCTACTTCTACTGATTGTCGGGGGAGCTGATATTTATCTGTCCCTACGGTTGCATAGCCATCAATTGTAGATCGTGCTGATGAGTACCCACTATTTTTTACTGCTTGAATTGAGATCTCATTATATTCTCCAAAAGGGTAGGCGAAAGTAGTAATTGGTCCCACATTTAGATCTAGAAGATCTTGTCGTGATCCTTGGATTTCGGTTGTCTGTTGAGTTTGACTTAACGTAGTGAGGTGAGGATGGGTCTGCGTATGAGATCCAATTTCATGTCCATCAGCATAAATAGTCTTGATAGTATCTTTGCTAAAGAATCCCGTAAATCCAAAATCTGAAAGCTGGCGACTTGTTACATAGAAAGTACCTTTCATGTTTACACTGTTCATTTTTGGAACTGAGTTTTGATATTGAGATAACCAACCATCATCAAAAGTGAGGCTAACAGCACCATTACTAAATAGTGTTGGCGGTGGGGTAGGAGTTGATCCTTTTACTAAACTCACATTATCTATCGTCAGGAAACCAACTGCAGGTAGTACATGTAATACAGTGACTTTTGCAACACTGTCAGTAACTGTTATAGATTTTTTTATCGTGGTGAATTCTGTGGTAACCGGAGCTGTACCAAGCCATTTGTATGTAATACTTCCATCTTTGTGAATGAATTGTGCAGTAAGTTCTGTAGGAACAGTTGAACTGTAGGTATCGGTATATTCATATGTTCCAGCAGATACTGCTACTGGTTCAAAATACCACTTTGCATCTCCCGTTGTATAACTTGTTGTTGTTACTCGAGCTGCCTTTGATCCACTTACTCCTGATAGTGGATAGGTAAACGAACCTGTATTATTTCCCCAACGATTTTTACTCCAGCCTGTAGGATTACCATTGGTTGCCTGGGATTCTAGATTCCCATTGGGAACAAGATTCTCAGATGGGGTAGGAGTGGGATCTGGAATTGTTGTTGTAATTACTTCTCGCAATTCATAATCGTCTACACTTAATATTCCTACTTTATCTATAAGATGAAATACTGTCATTGCCACTGCATTTGTTGGAACAATTATCGTGTATTTATTTTGAGTGAATGTAGATTGTGCTGGAACTGCGCTCAAATATTTGTATGTGTATGAACCATCAGTCATCTTGTATCTTATTGTTAGGATGCTACTGATTGACGCTTGAGAGTAATTTGAAAATTCATATGTTTTACCAGCAGTAACAGGCACATCAGCAAAAAACCACTTTGCATCACCTGCGGTATAGCTAGTAATTGAAACACTTGCGGCTTTTGATCCATCAATTCCAGTAACCGGATACATGAAAGCACCAAGGTTGTTTGACCAACGGTTTTTTTGCCAGCTTGTAGGAAGTGATGGACTTCCATTTTCGAATCCAGGATTAGCTATAAGATTGGGACCGAGAGATGTTGTTGTTATTGCTTGAGGAGCAAGTAGTGCTTGAATATTGATTGAGCGGGCTTGAGCACGTAGTTCTTGGGTGGGGGCTCTCTGTACTTCAGGATCACTACTGCTTTCAACTTGAGGAGTCTTTTTTTGTAAGTCAGTAGTTTTTGTGGCTGCTTGAGCATTATTACCGAATAAGCTAACTGATATAAAACTGAAAACAATGATTCCGGCAATAATCTTTTTCATATTCTGAATTAAAGTGAAACTATTAGCATTAATTATTATTATGAGGCAATACTAGCAAGGTATTAGAAAAAAACAAATAATATGGTAAGTTAGAGCTACCTCATCCGTTATATACTAAACACATGAATATTATTGAACAATTACATGGACTTTCAGACTTTATTATTAGCCTAGGATATATTGGCATATTCCTTACTATTTTTGCCGAATCAGGCTTCCTTTTTGGCTTTTTTCTTCCTGGAGACTCACTTTTGTTTACATTAGGCCTTTTGGCTTCTAAGGGAGTATTCAATATTAATGTACTAATTATCCTTTGTGTTTCTGCTGCAATATTAGGTGATAGCTTTGGATACTACATTGGATACCGCTTTGGACCTCGATTGTTTAGTAAAAAAGATTCATTTTTCTTCAAAAAAGAATACGTGGAAAAAACTCAAGAATATTTTGAAAAATATGGAAAAAGAACCATTATAGTTGCTCGATTTATACCTATTGTCCGAACGTTTGCTCCTATTATGGCTGGGGTAGGAAAGATGAATTACAAAACGTTTATTAGTTACAATATTATTGGTGGTGTTATCTGGGCTGGTGGAATACTCTATGCCTCATATCAGCTTGGAACACGCATTCCCGGCATTGAAGATTACCTTACCTACATCATTATAGGCATAATTTTAGTGTCTGTTTTACCTGTAGTGTACGAATTTCTCCTAAAACCAAAGAAGTCAGCAGTACAGAAAGTGCAAGATTAAGATCCCATTAAAAAGCAGCCTCAAGGATTTGCTCAGCTGGACAATTGTATTGTCTGGCTTTTTCGATATGGCTCTATATAAGCGTACCCAACAACACCCCTTGTCAAAAAAGGTCACTCTATTAGGATCAACTATGTTGGTTTATTAGTTAGTTTGCTACGTAATGATATACAATAGGTCTCTAAAAAAAGCACTTTCTTTATCTTCAAAACTTCTCTTAATAACAGTTCTTTGGTTGGGTGGTGTGTATGCGTTTGAGTGGTTAAACAAATCTGACATACTCCCTCATACTGTTACTACGGGAGTAAACGCAGATGGTAACATTAATCTTTGGTGGCCAACTCAGGGGGCAAAGATAGGTGATACACAAACATTCAAGGCAATGGTACAGGACAAAAATGTTTCTGATTACACTATGTCTTGGTCAGTAGATAACGGTCAGATGAATTCTATGTATGATTCATACACAGATCATCCTCATAAGGAGGCTGTGGTAGATCTTAAGTCATGGACATGGCGAGGATCTGGTCCATACAAGATTACCTTTAAAGCATTAGATAAAAATAATAATTCACTTGGTGAAACAAGTATTGAAATCAGTACTCCTGATGCACCACAAGGCCCAGTACAAATAGAAGCAGCGTCATCAACATTATCTGCATCAGTAGGTAGTGCATTGCTACAAGCAGCAGGAGTTCCTGTAGCATCTGCTCAGGCACCTGCTCCTACTCAGCAACCACAAACAACCACGCCTCCAGCAATATATTCAACCGTGAGTGTTATTGCTCCAACTTCAGGTTCAACCGTAGGTGGTGTTACTGTCTTCAGTGCAAAGCTTGATAATTCAACTCCAGATAGTTACAAAATGTCTTGGAAGGTTGATAATGGTGGAGAAACAGTAATGAACAACGTGGGTGACCACAAAGAAGCTTCTGTAGATGTATCTACATGGAATTGGAAAGGTTCTGGGCCATACGCAATTACTTTTGTTGTTAGAGATAATTCTGGAAACTTAATTACAACTAAGGATACAAGTATGTCTGTAGGTTCTGTAACTGTGGCGAAGCCAGCACTTGTTACTACATCACCAACAGTATCTCCAACAGATACTCAGAAAAAAAATCAAACAGCTACTGTTGTAAATACTATTACTCAAGCTGTAACGGCTCCTGTGCAGGCTATAGCGGGTAATCCTATTAGTGGTCAGAAGTTGTATGTAAATCCAAATAATGAAGCTTCACAAGTTATTAAGCAATGGCAGAATTCACGACCTGCAGATGCAGAACAGCTTAAGAAAATTGCGAACGGTGCAAGTGTGACATGGCTTGGAGGATGGAACTGGGATATTACTCGAGATGTGCAAAATGCAATTAAGGATGCACAAGCTCAAGGAGCAATGCCTGTATTTGTAGCTTACAATATTCCAGGACGAGACTGCGGTCAGTACTCAGCCGGAGGAGTGGGAAGTGCAGATGAATATCGAAATTGGATTCGAAAAATTGCTGATGCAATTGGAGGAAACAAAGCAGCAATGATAATTGAACCAGATGGTACAACACTTACTGATTGTCTCGGATCACGAACAGCAGAACGATTCTCACTAATCAAAGATGCCGTAAGTACATTCAAATCAAAGGGTAATATTTCAGTCTACATTGATGCCGGTCACCCTGGATGGATTACACCAGATGATATGGCAAATCGATTGAAGCAAGCAGGTATTGCTCAAGCTGATGGATTCGCATTGAATACTTCAAACTTCGTAGACACTCAGAAAAATATTGCGTACGGAACTCAGGTTTCAGATAAGGTTGGAGGCAAGCACTTCGTAATTGATACCGGCCGAAACGGACTTGGTTCTGCACCAAACAATGAATGGTGTAACCCATGGGGACGAGCTCTCGGAGCAAAGCCGACTACAAATACCGGATATCCATTAGTGGATGCATTCTTGTGGGTAAAGGGCCCTGGAGGATCTGACGGAAACTGTAACGGAGGTCCAAATGCAGGGGAATGGTGGCCAGAATATGCTCTCGATATTGCAAAGCGTTCAGCATACTAAACCAACATTTCGTAGCAACGACTAATAAACACAAAACCACTCATACAAGTATGAGTGGTTTTGTTATCCCTAGTTAATAAAATTTATTGTCTTATAATGTAGTAAACATGAGCAAAAATAAAAACGGTTTTACTCTTATAGAACTTTTAGTAGTTATTGCAATAATAAGTCTTTTATCTGCTGTCATCTTAGTTTCTCTTAATGTTGCTCGAAGTAAGGCAAGTGATACAGCGGTAAAAACTAATCTAGCAAGTGCACGTACTCAGGCAGAACAATTTGCAACAGATAATGCGGGTTTCGAATTTAGTTATGACACCATTTGTACAGAAGGAACTGTAGGGGGAATATATCCTATGGTAAATGCAGCTGCTGCTGAAAGTTCTGATGTATCAGTATCTGTAGATGCAATTGGTAATTATGATAGCTCAACATGTAATGACACCTCTACTGGGTGGGCAATTGAAATCCCATTAAAGTCTACTCCCGGTGGATTGTATTGTGTGGATTATTTAGGAAAAGCTGAGGTAACTGCAGGTTCAAGTTTGAGTGCTGTGGATGATGTAACCTGCCTATAATTGCTTATTTTTAGGGTTACTTAATCAAAACCTCATCTTTAAAAAGCTGTAAGAAGCTCGGCCATATAGCGTCTATTACTCTATATGAAAAAGATAATGGTCTTAATGATGGTTCCGGCTATAATTGTAGGTCTTTTGGCCTCTTATATGCCTTTTTTAGCAAATAATACACAGGCAGATATTTCAAACTGGCAAAAAAGCGCCAGTATTTATTCGTTATCAACAACTGACTTCTCAGGAGAACAGTTTAAGCAGTCTGTACGAAATTTGAAATCTACAGGTGCAAACTACGTGTCTCTTGTAGTTACTTATTACCAAGAAGGTAATTCTGGTTCTGAGATTCTTAGTGGATGGAATACACCTACCGATGCCTCACTCAAAGATGCTATCAATTATGTTCATAGTCAGGGCATGATGGTGATGCTTAAGCCACACATAGAAGCACGTGGAGGAACATGGAGAGCTCTCATAAAACCAACAAATCGAAATACCTGGTATGCAAGTTATGGAGCTATGTTGAACAAACTTGCTGTAATTGCTCAGGAAACAAAAGCTGAAGAGATTTGTATTGGAACAGAACTCATTAATGTAGCTGCCTACACTGAAAATCCAGACAACACTCAGCGATGGGTGAAAATGATTGCTGATGTTCGAGCACGATACTCTGGTTTACTTACCTATAGTGCAAACTGGGGAGCAGGAGATTTTGCTGAAGAAGCACCACATATCGCTTTCTGGGACAAACTTGATTACTTGGGAATTTCAGCATATTACCCATTGTCAGGAGGAACAGTAGATAGTTTTATGAAGTCATGGGAAACATGGGATACAACTAAAATTAAGCCTCTTTACGATACTTATAAAAAACCAATCGTCTTTACTGAAATAGGATACAGAAGTGTTGATGGTGCACATTCAGATCCATGGAACGGAAGTCGTGCTGGAAATGTAAATGAACAAGAACAAGCAAATCTCTATGAAGCATTGTTCAAATATTGGGATAGCAAGCCATATATGCAAGGTGTTCATCTTTGGAACTGGAACATTGATCCAAATACTGGAGGGCCATCAGAAAACCATTTCACTCCTCAAAACAAAAAGGCTCAGCAAACAATGACAGAGTGGTTCAAAGGTACCGGTAATCCAAATCCTGTAGGAGTGTGGGGAGCATCAGCATCTGGACTTATCAATCCAGTGAATACTGCCTCAAATCTTTCAGTAAAAGTTACAAATTCACAATCAGCATCAGATGTTGTTGTTGATATTGAAATCTATAATGCATCAAATCAGCTAGTCTTTCAGCAAGTATATGATCATCAAACTATTTCAAATAGTATGCCTGGTCAATATACTGTGAATTGGACCCCAACAACAACAGGAAAGCATGTTGTGAAAGTGGGAGTATTCTCAAATGATTGGTCAAAGAATTTATACTGGGGAAATAGTGTCGTATCGTTTGTAGTGCCACAAGGAACTGGTACTCCTCCAACACCTCCAGTGACTCCACCTGTTACACCACCAACTACACCTACTGGTAATAAGGTTTCTGCATTCATGTTGATTGATGCTAAGACTGACAAACCGGTACGAGAATTAAAAACAGGAGATACTGTGGTTCTTGCTGATTATCCTGAAATGAATATCCAAGCAATTGCAGGCACCGGTACAAAGAGTGTTAAATTCTTTGTTGATGGTAAAACTATTCGAACAGAAAGTGCTGCACCATATGCATTAGGAACTGACGCAGGAGGAAATTATACTCCATGGAGTGCTCCACTTGGTAAGCATACAATCAAGGCTACTCCTTACTCACAAAGTGGTGCAGCGGGAAGTATAGGAACATCTCTTTCTATTGATGTAACCTTTGTTGCAAAGAGCACAACACCACCACCTCCTCCACCTACAACTGGCACAGTTATAGAATCACTTTCACTCTACAATTCAGATACTGATCAGCCAATTCGAGTATTGAATGCAACTGATACTATCAATCTTGCAGAAACTCCAAATATAACAATCGTTCCCAATCTAAAATCTAAGCCTGGAAGCCTTGTTTTCTTCCTCAATGGAGTTAAAGTCGCAACTGAGACAAATGCACCATATGGAATTGGAGGCGATCTAGGAGGTACAAATTACAATAAATGGAATGCTCCATTAGGGAAACACACAGTACGTGTTGTTCCTTATAGTGGAACTGCAGGAACTGGAACAGCAGGTGCTGCATATACAATTGAAGTCACCGTAGTGTCACAAACCACACCACCAGTTACTCCACCAGTTACACCTATTCTCGAAATAAGTGAACCAACTGAAGGACAGGTAATGAAAGGTTTACATCTTCTTAAAGCACGAGTAACCGGAAAAAATGCTGCAGATTATTCACTCACATGGCAGGTAGATGGGGGAGGACTTGTAGATATGGTTTCAAGTGAAGACGGTACATCAAAAGAATCATGGGTAGATTTTACAGGATGGACTTGGAAAGATAATGGTCCGTATGTATTCACATTCATTGCCAAGGATCTTGAACAGAAAGTTATTGGACAGAAAGATGTTACGATCTACGTAAATCCTTAATTCATACAGGCGTTCAGACATTAGTAAAATACAGAACAACACAACAGCACAGAAATGTGCTGTTGTGTTGTGTAAGAGTTAAATCAATGCGGCGTCAAATAATTTATATACTTTATTAAAACCGCATGAAAACAACATCAAAAATCTGTAGTCTGTTTGTGATAGTCGCACTTTTTGTCGGATCGTTTGCATTAACAAGTCCACACATTGCATCAGCGGCAACAGGAGACTGGCAAAAAGGAGCAAGTATAGATCCAACATCCAGTGGTGAATATGCAACCGAGGCGTATCGTGCTTCGTTGCGAAATTTGCGGTCTACAGGTGCAAACACTGTATCGTTAGTTATTCCATATTACGTAGCAAATACAACAGCATCTGATATTCAGAATGGATGGAATACTCCTACAGACGCGGCATTGATTGATGGTATTACCTATGCAAAATCACTCGGTTTTAAAGTTGTTCTTAAACCCCATCTTGAATCACATGATGGAGTTTGGCGAGCGAGTATAAATCCTAGTAACAGAAGTGCTTTTTATACAAATTACAGTGCCAAACTAAATCATTTAGGTGATATCGGAAGGCAAACAGGAGCAGCTGGTATTGTGGTGGGATCAGAATTAATTACCGTCGCTACGTATACGTCAAACAGTGACAATACTCAGCGCTGGTCAACTATGATTGATAGTCTAAGAACACGTTTTCCAGGATTTTTGACCTATAGTGCAAATTGGGGATCGGGAGATTTTGCAGAAGAAGTTCCACATATTGGATTTTGGAATAAATTAGATTACATAGGTATTTCTGGATATTACCCACTAGCAGAAGGACAGTGGAATCCATCTCAAGAAGCCCTTAAGTCATCATGGAACAATTGGAATACCTCGAAAATAAAACCAATTTCAGATCAATATGGAAAGAAGGTGATTTTTACTGAGATTGGATACATGAGTGTAGATAATTCTCATAGTCAGCCATGGAATAGTGGAATGGGTGGTGCATACAATGCTCAAGAGCAAGTAAATAATTATGAAGCATTGTTTAGCTTTTGGAATGATAAATCACATATAGAAGGTATGTATTTGTGGGATTGGATAGCTGATCCTGCAGCTGGAGGACAAGGAAATCGTGATTATACGCCTCAAAATAAGCCTGCATTTGACACTCTTAAAAAGTGGTATGGCACAACAGGAACAACACCCACAAATCCTACAAACCCAACCCAGCCACAACCAGGTGCTTGGAATACAACAGGAACTGTAACGGGGAATACCGTAAATAATCCGGTGAGTCTCAAAGTGGATCTTACAAACTCTGGAAGTGTATCTGGAGCAATCGTAGACCTTGAAGTATATAACTCTGCGGATCAGAAAATATTTCAGAAGTTTTATGAGAACCAAACAGTCTCAAATGGGCAACCAGGTTCGTATACAACATCATGGACTCCAACAACAGCTGGAACTTATAAATTAAAAGTAGGAGTATTCAATAATAATTGGACGACTGCATATTATTGGAATGGAAATGTTTCAACAATCACTGTTGGCCAAGGTCAAACAACTCCTCCAGCAACAACAACCCCGCCAACAACTCCAACTCCAACACCAACCACATACTCAACAAATATCTGGTGGCCAACAGATGGTAGCTCTGTGAATGGAGTTGTACCACTTAAGGCTATGCTTACAAACAAAGCAATTGCAGATTATAAAATGTATTGGCAAGTAGACGGAGGGGGACTTGTTGAAATGTTTAATAGTAATCAAGATTATCCTCACAAGGAAGCATTGGTAGATTTTATTGGATGGAATTGGAAAGGCCAGGGTCCATACACACTCAACTTCGTATCAAAAGATAATGCCGGCAATACTACATTTTCTCAGAAAGCAGTAAATGTATTTGTGAAATAATAGTTACCAGAAAAAAAGCATAAAGCCCGCATATTAGTATGCGGGTTTTGTGTTACTTGCATTTCTTAGTAAATAATTTACTATCATCGTGGGGAAATTCATTGCTAAAAGGAGCTCAATCATGGGACAGCAGAAGTTCTGTATTATGAATGAGCTGGCACCCGAAGATATCGTTCTGTGCCTAGCTCAAGCGGCAAGAATTCAGTTGCCAGCACGACATCGAGTGAGATTGGGGCTGAAAGTATCGGCTGAGTCTGATACCTGGAGTCCCTCGCTTTACGCCGTTTTTTTGGTTTGGAGGACAAAGCAGCCCAGCTCCGATGACTTTGGGAGGATGAGCTTTGTAGCCTGGGTTGATAGCCCCGAGTATAAGTATATTGGGGTTGTCGAAGGCGAGTACGATTTCGTGCACAAAAGAGGAGAAGTTCGTTGGCAGCAGTCCTAACCGATGCTGTTTTTTATTATTAAAATTCATAAACTATCAATAAAAAAACCGACATGAAGTCGGCGGGGTACACAGGTTGATGGCAGGTTTCTCAGCTTTCCGGAGCGACGTATGGAACGTTGCGCGCGGCGAAGAGGAGTATTCGGATCTCGCCATGAAGCTCGTTTAAGAACCTGTTGACGAGCTCTTGATCAAGCTTGGGATCCCAAAAGAACTGCACTGCTCTCATGACGCTTGCGTTGTTGACACGCACGCCGAGATGCCTTCTGACACGTTCGCCAAGGGCGGCAATGTCGGGAACCTCAATTCCTGACGGCGGCGGGAGCTTGTCGGGGAAGCGAAGTAGGACGTACTTGCCCTGGGCACGGTCGGTGTAGACCGTTGTCCCGAGGGGGAGTTTTGCTCCCTTCTTGCGGACTTCCCAGCAGTCGTCGCAGAAGTGCCCAAGCGGGCTTCCCTCAGGAACCAACGCGCCCGAATGCCTCCAGTGAGGCCTAGGGACATAGCAATCGCTGCAAATTTGGTCTGCGAAAACCGCATGAATCGTATTAGGTTCCGTAGGCACGGTTAACCTCCTTGTGTGGGTGACATCTCGTCCAGTGGCAATACTACAAGTTTCAAAGGTAAATGCAAGAATGATCATACTAATATACTGTACAAAAAAAATATTGAGTTCATAATTAAGGTATGAATGAGGGCTTTGGTAGTTATCAAGAAGAAGAACCCACAAATGATCATGAGCATGGACATGTTTATCATGAGCCTCCAAAAAGCCGTGAGCAGATTACAAAATCACTTGATCAAATCCTGCTTAATCTATACATGGATGATCCACAAAAGACAAAAGAGCTCTTAACGGGATTTGCTACACGTCTACAGACTAAATATCAGAATTACAAACAGTATGAATTATATTATCTCCTCGTATCGGATAAGGAAAAGCCTGAAGAAAAATGTACACTCTTTGACTTTCAAAGTCCTGATTCTGTACAGGCATTTATTGAATCATTAAATCCTGAAGCATAACAAAACACCCTGATTTAAATCAGGGTGTTTTAGTTTTTATTATTGAGATGTAGCTTGACCAAAGATTGGCTCGTCGTAGTTTAATTTATAGACATAGAGTTTGAGGTCGGGAGAGAATACGTGGGTATCAATTCGTTCAAAGTTGTTGTCCATGTAGAGTCGGATTGTTTCTGAATATCCCTGATCATAACTTAAGAGAACCCAGGCAATTTTATGACCTTGCTTAATAGTGTTGATTTCTTCTGGAAGTTTTTCTTCACTAAACTGAGGCATAGCACCAGTAAGCTGATTCCAAATTGGAAGGGTCGTGAGTTCTGCTGGTCCACGATAATAATATTCTACAGGGTATCGAGTGAATGGTGCTGAGAGAACAATAACATCTTGAGCTGTTGTGCGCTGTTCAAGATAGGTTACAGCTTCTCGGTAGTTTTCTTTGGTTGGAGTTGTAGGACTTACAATTTCAATTGCAAGACTAGCAAGCATTGCGAAGATAAGAACTGCTTTTACTACATTCTGCAATTGCTTTGGATAGGTAGAAAATACCCAACCAATAAATAAATACAAAGAAGGTATGGTGAGAATCAGATATCGTGATACAAACAATGGTCGAAGGGTAACACTCACCACAAACGCAGCTACCATTGGAATCAAAATCGACATCAACATATACACTGCGTCTGAAGATACTTTTTCGTTTTCTCGTAAAGCCAAGAATCCTAAGAGCACTGTAATTGGCCACAATGAAACAAGAAGGGTATTCATGTGATCATTCTGGAATCCGAACAAGAATTGTGAGAATGAATTGAAAACATCAATAGTAGATGGAGCAGTAAGCATTGGAGCTGTAGTACTTCCACTACCTTGAATTTGCATATAGTAGACCCATGGACTAAATATGAGTACCAAAAGTACAGCTATAGTTATAAATTTTTTAAGTGAATTGGGTGCAAAGCCAGGTCGATAAATAAAATAGAATAATGCTTGTACAAGAAGTACAAAGAAGAAGAAGTAGTGGGTGAAGATTCCAAAGAGTGCAACAATAGAATATCCAATCCAAGAATCACCATCTCGTAATTTATAGATTCCTAAGAAGAAATACTGAGAAAGAATTGTAAGAAGTGTAAGCAAACTGTACATTCGAATTTCACTTCCGTACCAATTCATAAATGGTGAAACAGCATAGAGAGTTGTTGCAAACAACGCAACATTTCTATTGAATGCACGTTTACCTAAGAAGTACATTGCAGGAATTGAGAGCACAAAGAAAATGAGAGAAAGTGCTCGTCCTGTTTCTACGGTATTACCAAGAAATAACTGCCAGAAGTGCAAGATCATGTGATAAAACGGTACATGCACATCTTGAGCAATGATGTTTAATATTTTAGTTGGCGTATGACTTGTTTGCCATAAACTTTGCGCTTCATCGAGGCGTAGACTTTGCTGAGTAAAGAAAAGGAACGCAATTGCAATTACAAAGATAATGAGGCCCAATAGTGGGAGAAAGGCACTTCGATCATTATTAGTTTTATCGTTTTGGTAATGCATATGCGTTTGTAGTTACAACGGCTGCTTCTTCCTTTGATTCCTTTTCAGGAAGTGATGCTTTAATAAATGGGTAAAAGATGACAACATTCAAAAGCACCCATGCCATGTTTGTTGATACCGATGCGCTCAATCCTTCTCGGAAGAGAGCAACACCGAGACCAATTAATGCTATCACATAGTAAGCAATATGAGGACGTACTAGTTTTATAAAGTTTCCTTTAATCGCTGTTTTTGAAGTAATCGCGAACCCACTCTTTCTTCCAATAATAAGCTCGTATAATGCGCGGACATGAATAGACCATGATGCCATTGAGAATGCGATTGCTTGGAAGCTATAGGTGAAGTTGGTTGAAAGCTGGAGACTGTAAATGAGTAAGAAGATATAAGGAATAAACACAATTGCCAATGCCATTGTTGAAATCAGGAAGGGAACAGAACCAGTAAAGAAGAAGATAATTGGAATTATCGCATTCATGATCACAAAGATTCCTGAAAGGTAATAACTAGCAGATGACATGTATTGAATCTTTTGTGCCCATGTGAGTTTTCTACTAAAGATTGGATTGTACTTGAAAAGCACTTCCAAACTCCCTCGTGCCCATCGTAGCTGCTGCTTGTAATATGACAGGAAGTCTTCTGGTGCGAGTCCTTCTGCGAGTACTTCAGGAACATAGGTAGACTTGTATCCAAGCTTGTGGATCATAAGACCTGTTACGAAGTCTTCAGCAATGTTGGTATCACACATACCACCTACTGCAATTAGGGGTTCACGTCGGATAACCATGTTGGTTCCACACATACTTACTGCATTGTGACGATTCTTTCCTTTAAGAATTGATCCGAAAAAGAGTGACTGTTGATCCCATGCACCACGAGTTACATAATTTGTAGCATAGTTTTTGTAGTATTGAGGAGACTGTACGAATGCCATTTTTTCATCTGCAAAGTATCGCATTGTCTTTTGAAGGAAGTCTTTGTGAGGAATATGATCAGCATCAAAGATAGCAACAAATGGACTTGTTGTATTCTTGAGTGCGTTATTTATATTTCCTGCTTTTGCTCCTCCAGGAACTGTACGTGTGATACATCCAGCACCGTATTTAATAGCTAAGTCTTCAATTTCTTTCCAATTGTCTTTTTTAGCAACAAATCCATCGTTCAAAAGATAGACACTAAACTTTGGATACTCCATTGCAAGAGCTGCGACAAGTGTTTCTTCAACAATGTTTGTTGGTTCACCAGCTACAGTAATGTATACATCTACAGGCTCACTAAAAGAATCATCACCTTCTGGCATGTATGACATGTCCCAAATGGTGTAAAGGAAGGTGAGTGCCATCCACAATGAGAATGCTTGCCCTACAATAAGTGCACTGAAAAGATACACATTTGATACCTGAAACCAGAAGGTAAGTATAAATGTGTAAATAATCGCAATCACAATATCAACAAATACCAAGAATTTTGGGATGTTGTTGAACAGAAACGACATCTTCGAAGGCAAGGCTGTTTTTGTGTAGGGTGTCATAATGGTGATAATTAATTTGCTGCGAGATTTGGGAGAAGATTGTTATAAAGTGCAATTCCAAACCATACCCAGTTATCGTCGTAATAGCCGAGCTTAACTTTCCAAGAATTTGTATCTGGGTTGTAAAGTACTTGGAGTTTATTGTCATAAATGACCTTTGCATTCTCTGGATCTGCTACCATGAAATAACCAATTGTACCGCCATAGAAGGCCGCAGATTGATGTTTCTCAGCAGGTTCGCCATTGTGCTTATATGGCACATACAATACAGAATTACTATTCCATTGTTCGCTTAGGAATTTCATATCAGTTAAGAGCGCTTTTGCTCGAGGTTCTTCAAACCACTGCCAATCAAGCGCAATTCTCCATGGTGTGCGAAGTGCATCATATCCAAAGTTGGTAGAAAGATTTTCTGCCTTTGGTGGTAAGATCGCGCCATTGGTTTTATCGAGGAAAATCCAGTCTGGTGGAATATTTGCACTCTTTGTTTGATCAAGAGGAGCCGCCATACTCTTTTCTAGTACTTCATATGAAGTATCTACAAGGCCCATCCAGTTATGTGTTGGATCAACTTTTGCAAATACTCGATATGCATAAGGAGAGAAGTATGAAGGATTGACCACCATTGTTGTTGGTGAGTTTTTCTCGAGATTGTTTGCAACAAGGTATGGTCGGCCTTTAATATCGACTACTTCGTGCGCCCAAACACTATCAAGAATCAATTTTGCTTCATTTAAATAATCCTGATTGTTCCATCGCGCAGAAGCAAAGATAAGAGCAAGAGCAATATCTGTATCTGCATCAGTTGCACTGTTTTGGCCACCTTGGCTTGTCATAATTCCGTATGAACCATCTGGCTGCTTACCAAAGAGCCATGCAAAAAGCTTATCTCCTTCTTTGTGTTGAAGATTGTCTTTTGTAAACTTCCACACTCCATCAAACGTTGGTTTGTCATCAAGCCACACTGCTCTAAGCATTGCATAACTTTGACCTTCAGATGTGGTTATAGAATCTTTTTGTTTATCAAGTACTCGAAAACTTCCTTTCTCGATATATTCTTGTTTGTATGCTTCCCACAGTGTAAGAAGTTCAGTTCGAGGTGAGAAAATGATTGGTACTTGTCGTTTTGGACTATTTTTATACGCAACAAATCCTAAAATTAGGAATGCTCCGACTAATAAAAATATCCCCCAGGTTTTTCGTGACATTGTGATGGTAGTTGGATTATTGCTCTAATAATGGTGATGTTGCCATAGATTCTGGTGCCCAGACCGTTGCTTCACGTGGATCACGTAGAATGCATACTGCGCCAGCTATTCCCATAACCATTGCACAAAAGCTAAATGCATAGGTCGCCATTGGGCTTAGTGAATTGAGAGGTGAGTAGTAATTAGTAGGTGAGTAACCTTGTGTAATTCCACCAATAAGACGTTGGAAAGGAGTCTCGTCTGTTGATCCTGCAACTGGAGTAGTTGTGCCTATTGTTGATTTTGTAGGTGGGTTTTTCTGTGGGGTATCTCGTGGAGGGATAACTGTATTAAGAACTTCTTCAACCGTCTTTGGTTCTTCTTTTGGCTCTACAACGGGTGTTGTTGTAGCTGTTTGTTCTTGTTCTGCAACTGGCTCAGTTGTGGTTGCCTGTGAGGGAGCTACCAAGTCTTTGATGACTTCTGATAAAGTAGGTGAGGCATCGTCGTCCTTTTTACTGTTGGCTTTATCTTCAACTGCGGCAAAAGCCTTTATTGTTGTGCTTGAAAATGCTACAACTATGATAAGGATGAGCAGTAATTTTAGTAATTTTTTGATGGTCATAAATTTCTCAGTTAATGGATTTCGATTGCGGTCTCAGGAATAAAGACGCTAAAAAAGGCTTATTCTTACAGGTATAATAATACCCGCGTTTGCTTCTTAATCTGTAAGAGAATCGGTCTTTTACCGTCACACTATGCATAGATTATAAAATCACCATGCAAAACCCCCTTTTATCTGTCGTAATACCGGCATACAACGAAGCTGAACGAATTGAGGCTACGCTCCTTTCTATTGATACGTATTTAAAGTCACAACATTACACCTACGAAATTATCGTGGTAAATGACGGTTCTAAAGACACAACAGCTGAAGTAGTACAAAACTTACTTCCATCTATTCAAAACCTCCGTTTGAGTAATAATGCTAAAAATCACGGTAAAGGCTTTGTCGTACGACAAGGTATGCTAGAAGCAACCGGGCAGTACCGCCTCTTTATGGATGCAGACAATTCAACAACTATTGATCATGTTGAACAATTTTTTCCTAAATTTGAAGAAGGGTATGATGTTGTTGTAAGTTCTCGTCGAATCGATGGATCTGTGCTCGTGAAAGATCAGAGTAAATTACGTGAATTATTGGGAACTATATTTCGAACAATGATTCATATGATGGTTCCTCTAGGAATTACAGATTCACAAAACGGTTTTAAAATGTTTACAGCTAAAGCTGCAGAAAAGATATTTAGCAAGCAAAAAATAGTTGCATGGGCATTTGATGTGGAAATTCTTGCTATCGCAAAATTGTTTGGTTTTAAGATTAAAGAAGAACCAATTACTTGGGTAAATGATGAACGAACACACGTAACATTAAAGGGAATGGTTCGGATGCTTAAGGAAACATTTCAGATTAAGCTCAATCTCTCAAACGGAATTTATGGTATGTATGATAAACGACTTGGAGATCAGCGACATATTATTCTAGCTAAGTTTTTGATTTTAGGAGCAATCAACACTGCAATAGACTGGATCTTTTATTTAGCACTCACTCGATCAATTCCATTTTTTGCTGATCATCTTATCATTGCGAAGAGTGCTGCATTCTTTATTGGAAGTCTTCCAATCTTGCTTACTGGTTCGTACTGGGTATTCCCACAATCAACACAGACACGAAGTGGGCGAGTTACAATGTACGCTATTCTTGCAGCCGCATTCTTTATAAACACTTCAGCACTTACATCATTCCTAGTACTTGGGGTAAATGATATTCTTGCAATTGTATTAGCAACAACTATTAGCTTTGCATGGAACCTCACAGTGTCATGGATATTTCTTATCAAGAATCACTTGATCGTTATTCCTGCTGTGTATGAAAACGGAACACAGGTTGGCTAGTGTATACTATTTCCATGAACTCTCTTATTACTAGATTTGATGGTCTTGTCTTAGCTTGTATAGCTGTGTTTGTAAAATCACATAAGACTCAACAATCACTTCACCAGTTTGTGAAATTTGGTATTATTGGTGTAGCAAACACAGCAATAGACTTTTGTGCGTATTATATACTCACTCGATATTCACCACTCACATTACTGGAAGGTGATAGTAAGTATGCTATAGCTATCATTATTGCATTTGCTGCTGCCGCAACTTTTAGTTATTTCCTCAATCGCTCATGGACATTCAAACGACAAGAGCGAGCATCAATGGGAGAGGCTACAAAGTTTTATATCAGTACTATTACTGCATTGTTGTTGAGTCTTGCTCTTTTTGCAGTTTTACGAAGATATATTGGTATGCATGATCTTGTAGCAAAAATTGTAGCAACATTAGTAACAATATTTTGGAACTTTTTTCTTAATCGCTTGTGGGTATTTAAATCTTAATTAGTATGATTTTTTCAGCAAAAAATTTAGCTCGGGAATTTAAAGAATTTGCACTTCGTGGAAATGTTATTGATCTCGCTGTTGGTATTATTGTTGGTGCTGGATTCAATAATCTCGTTAATTCTCTTGTTAAAAATATTGTACTTCCGCCTATTGGACTAGCACTCAACAAAGTTAACTTTTCAAATCTTTATTTTGACCTAAGTCGTCAAGATTTTAAATCTTTAGCAGATGCAGAACAGGCAGGCGCTCCAGTGCTTAAATACGGATTATTCATAAATGATGTAATCAGCTTTATTATTACCGCGTTTGTGGTATTTATGTTGGTTCGATGGATGAATGCACTTCACCGACGAAGAAATGAAGGCAATGAAGAAATTCCGACAACCAAACCATGTCCATTTTGTATGTCTGTTATCCCAATTAAGGCAACCCGTTGTCCGCAGTGCACCTCTCAAATATCTTAGGGTATAATAGAGAGTATGAGAACACGAAGTTATATCATTGGTAGTATCGTCATTTTGTTTGGTTTAATCGGGTGGGGATTATATCTTACGTCACGTCCATCTCGAGCGATTCCCTATAGACCACCTGTCGCTACATCAACTCCTATAATTACAGATAGTGCTAGTACTACACCAGAATCGGAAAATTCAGGTATAAAAACATCTACTGGATCATCAACTACAGCAACTCCATCTCCAGCTCCAAATAATTCCGCAGCATGTGCTGAAGATTTGTGGGAGCAAACACGGGCAACAAATACTGAATATGAACGTGGTTCTATTTTAGTGGGTTTTACTTCTGATGTGAATTTCGCAACAGCAATGGGAATTCTTACTAAGTATGATGTTCGGGTACTTAATACCACAAATGCTGAAACAAATTATCCATCATTGCGTCTCATTACGGCAACAGTAAATGATAATCAGGAGTTTATAAAAATATGTGCGCTGCGAGGTAACGCAAAAGTGAGATACGCAGATCTTAATAAATTAGTAAGTCTTCACGATTAACCTATGCATGATCAGAAAAATATTCTTATAGTTATTGCTACAAGTGCAATTACAGCAATTATAGTAGTTGCTCTTACTGTAGGTTTGGTTTTCTCAAACAAGACACAAGTGGCTTTGTATCTGTTAGGTAGTAATCAAGGAACAATGGTTGCTTCACATTCTGAAGGTGCTGATACTTCAGTCGTTCAAGCTGTAGAAAAAACAAACCCTGCAGTAGTTTCAATTATTATTACAAAAGATGTGCCTGTGTTTGAACGTAGTAACAACCGATCGCGAAGTCCGTTCTTTGATTTGTTTGGTGATATTTTCGATACTCCTGAATATACGCAGAATGGAACTGAAGAGCGACAAGTGGGTGGGGGATCAGGATTCTTCGTTGCTCCCGATGGTCTTATCGTAACAAACCAACATGTAGTCAATGATGAAGATGCTGCATACACGGTATATACAAACGATGGTAAAAAACATCCTGCAAAAGTAGTTGCAAAAGATCCTGTTGAAGATATAGCATTTATTAAAATCGAACCAGAATTTGCCAAGGATTATCCTTACCTTACATTTGCTTCTTCAAAAGATATTCAGCTTGGACAAACAGTAATTGCAATAGGAAATGCACTGGGTGAATTTAGAAATACTGTTTCTGTGGGGGTTGTCTCTGGATTGTCACGATCACTCATTGCAGGGAACGGAGCAGGAGTATCTGAAGAATTAAATGAAGTAATTCAAACGGATGCTGCTATTAATCCAGGAAACTCTGGTGGTCCGTTACTTGATCTTGCTGGAAATGTAATTGGAGTAAACGTTGCTGTAGCTATTGGATCACAGAATATCGGATTTGCCTTACCTGCAGATAGTGTGAAGACTGCTGTTGATTCTGTACGAACTCGCGGGATAGTGAGTCGACCTTATATGGGAATTCGCTATGGTACTGTAGAAAATGGAGTAGAAGTAAGTGGTGGTAGAGCAAGTGAATCTGGGGTTGTTAAGGATTCACCTGCAGAACGAGCTGGCATAAAAGATGGAGATATAATTCTCGAAATAGAAGGAACAAAAATCACAGCTGATAAGTCAGTATCATCAATTATTCGGAACAAGAAACCAGGTGACACGATAAGTCTTAAAATTTTGCGATCTGGTCAGGAGCGTATTATTACACTTGTACTCGGTGAATTCCCTCAAACACAGTAGTGTGTAATGTTTTGCGGGTTTGCTCGTCTGTATAGTAAAGGTCGTTTTAATTTTAATTACCTTATTATTATGACAACTGTAATCGAACGAGAAAGTTCTGGAACAGGTGTGGTTGTAGGAATCCTCGTAGTACTCTTGATTGTAGTTCTACTAGCAGTATTCGGACTTCCTTATCTTCAGAATCGTGGAACACCTGCGCCTGCTAATCCAGGAGCAAGTATTAATGTAAATCTCCCAACAGGAGGCGACACAGGAGGACAGACAGGTCAATAAGAGCGACTAAAGTTATAACCTTTAAACAAGACAACATTCCTTCAGCACGAATGTTGTTTTGTTTTTTATGTAAACATAGTAGTATGGCCATATATGGATTTCAAAATTGAAATAACTAAACCTGAAGCTGGTTATGAACTGCTTGATAGTGGTGAAGGCGAAAAGCTTGAACGCTATGGCGATATCATTGTCTCACGACCCGATCCTCAAGCTTTGTGGAAACGATCACTTCCAGAAACTGAATGGAAAAAAGCCAAAGCAGTCTTTTTGCGCACGAGTGAAAATGCACGATGGGAAAAATCTTCAGATGTTCCAGAACGTTGGGAAATAGAATTAGCTGGATTAAAGTTTTGGATTCGACCTACTACATTCAAACATACTGGATTATTTCCTGAACATGTTCCAAATTGGAATTGGATTCAAGACAAAGTAAAAAATGCAGGACGTCCTATTAAAGTGTTAAATCTTTTTGGATATACAGGGGGAGCAACACTTGCTGCTGCACAAGCAGGAGCAGAAGTTGTGCATGTTGATGGATCAAAAACAGCCCTTACCTGGGCACGCGAAAATGCAGAGATTTCTGGACTTTCAGAAAAACCAATCAGATGGATTTTGGATGATGCACGAGTCTTCGTGCATCGAGAAATAAAACGAGGGAACAAGTATGATGCTATTATTATGGACCCTCCGGCATTTGGTCATGGGGCAGATAAAGAAGTTTGGAAAATTGAAGATGATTTACTTCCTTTGCTTGAAGAATGTAAACAAATCTTATCTGATCAACCGTTGTTTTTTATCATAAACGGATATGCTTCAGGATACTCAGCTATTGCATATAAGAATAATTTGGATGAGTTGATGAAAGCGTGGAAGGGTAAAATTGAGATAGGAGAACTCACTATTCAAGAAACTTCATCACAAAAGCTATTACCATCAGGAATTTTTGCTCGATGGTCAGCATAGATGGATACTGTTGACTTTGCTTAAAGACGTGGTAGGGTGTACACTTACTACCAAGACAATAAATATACATATTGTGACACCTAGTGCTGAAAAAACAAATGAATTCATAAAGCTGTATGACGAAATGGCCGATCAGCTATTTCGACATTGCTTTTTTAAGGTATCCAATCGAGAATTGGCCCTAGACCTCGTACAAGAGACTTTTGCACGAACATGGGAATATCTATCTTCAGGTAAAGAAGTAAACAATATTAAGGGCTTTCTCTTTAAAGTTGCCAATAATATGATCATTGATGAATACCGCAAGAAAAAAGTGGTATCTCTTGAGGCACTTCAGGAAGCTAGTGGATTTGATGCTCCAGTTCAAGACCATAAAAAAACTATTTTTAATGTAGAAGTAGATACAATGCTTTCACATATCAATAAGCTTGATGACAAATATAAAGAAGTTATTCTCATGAGATATGTAAAAGATTATTCTCCAAAAGAGATTGCAAGTATGCTTGGTGAATCTGAAAATGCAGTCTCTGTACGAATCAACCGAGGAATCAAAAAGGTTCAAGAAATGCTCAACTTAGCGACACCTTAAATATTAATTATGAATAGACGGTACTCATTACAAAAAGATGAAAAACAAGCAATTCGTGCATCACTCTTAGAATTTATGGAGCAGCATCCAGTGCAGGAAAAAAGCTCTAGATTAAATAAAAAGCGAACACTAGTGAATACTTCTTTTTTCGTAATAGCTACAGTTTTTAGTATTGTTATATTTGGGGGAGCGATTGTATATACAGCTTTCAGTGGACCTGGAGATATGCTCTATCCATTAAAATCTAATATGGCATCTATTTTTGAAGCGCTACAATAAGTTTTTTATAGTATAATTGCGCTTATATGCGCATCCGTTTATGGTTTTACAGTGCCCTCATATCATGCATTCTTTTTGCTGCTATAGCAGTTGCCGTAAATAGTGGTGGAGAAGTGACAGAAGCTATTCATTCATATGATGAATCAATTCGAAATTCTGTTATTTCTCATGCGTCACCCGAGCTCACTAAAATCGCGCTTTTCTTTACCTACTTAGCAAATCCAGAAGTTGTCGCTGCTGTTTTTATATTCCTTTTGATTCTTTTATTTATCGTACATGAATTTCAAATAATCATTTTCTTTTTGTTTGGACTTGCGGTAGGTGAGGGTGTTATTAGATTATTTAAAATTACCTTTGGAAGATTACGACCTGAAGATTTCCTCGCCATTACTCAGGGTGGCTATGCATTTCCTAGTGGACATGCATTTGCTGCTGCAATGTTTTATGGGTTTGTGGGTCACGGGCTTTTCCACCTATGTAAAACAACATGGCAGCGTGTGCTTGTGATTCTTGTTACAGCTGAACTCATTATTTTTATTGGTCTCTCACGTATTGTTCTTGGTGTTCATTGGCCAACAGATGTTCTTGCTGGCTGGCTTTTAGGTGTCGCATTCTTATCAAGTTCTATTGGTTTATTTCACTATTTTCGCAATAAAAATGGGCATAAAAAGGCGATATTTCAAAATAAAAACTATATACGTATTGGCATCATTTTTACACTCCTCATATTTTTTATTGGTTATTATTACGTTACTCAGTCCACTGAGCTGCGTAGTATAGGTAACAGCGAGGTAAAACAACAATAATTTATTTTTATGAACAATAATTCATGGCAGAGACCGTTGGTGATTGGTGGTGGTGTGTTTTTAGCGCTAGCCTCACTTTTCCTTTTAGTACTTACCGTAGGTACTGTTCGTGGATGGCAAGAAAATGATCTTTCTGCTGATGCAAAGCCTCAAATCACCGTAACAGGAGAAGGAGAAATGACTGCAGTACCTGATGTAGCAAGTTTTACGTTTACGGTAATTGAAACAGGGGCAACCCCAAAAATTGCTCAGGATAAAGCAACTGAAAAAACAAATAAAGCTCTCGCATACTTGAAGGATGCAAAGATAGAAGAAAAAGATATTAAAACTACTTCTTATAACATCAATCCACAATACGAATACCGACAGGCATCAGCATGTGTATCTGGATACTGTGCGCCAGGAAAGCAGGTACTTATTGGATATGAAGTATTACAGTCAGTGCTCGTGAAAGTAAAAGACACAGCACAAGCGGGAACTATCTTGGGTGGAATTGGAGAAGTAGGAGTACAGAATGTTTCTGGACTTCAAATGACATTCAACGATGATGAAGCTATCATGCGAGAAGCTCGAAAGGCAGCTATCGAAGATGCAAAAGCAAAGGCTGAAATTCTCGCAAATGATCTTGGAGTAAGACTTGTACGAATCACAAGCTTCGTTGAATCAGGATCAGGAATGCCATACCCAATGCCAGCAGCATACGAATCAAAGGTTATGAATCAGGCAATGGATGCACGAGGTGCAGCGCCATCACTTCCAGCAGGAGAGAATAAAGTAAATACTGTTGTAACTATTACCTACGAAATAAGATAAGGTAAGAAGTGGTTCTTGACAAAACTATCAAATAGAGTATTATATTAAAGATCGCCACCCGGCGGTTTTTAATTACCGGAATTTGAGATATAATCAATCCACTATGTCATTATTTAGCTACATCAGAGAAACACGAGGGGAATTAAAGCATGTAACGTGGCCTACACGACGCCAGGCTACAGTTTTCACCCTTGTAGTTATCCTTCTTTCACTCGGCCTTGCTATCATTCTTGGATTTTTCGATTATATCTTCTCAATGGGGCTTCAATATCTCATCAATAACTTTTAATATACATGTCAAAACAAAAAATTGACGAAGGACGAAATTGGTATGTGATCCACACCTATGCGGGATACGAAAATGCTGTTGCTCGAAATCTTCGACAGCGAATCGAATCTCTTGGAATGGAGAACAAAATTTTCCAAGTTGTTGTTCCTACTGAAAAGAAAATTAAGGTAAAAGGAGGCAAGCGAATTGAAGAAGAAGAAAAAGTATACCCGGGTTATATTCTCGTAGATATGATCGTTACTGACGATTCATGGTATGTAGTTCGAAACACTCCTCGTGTAACTGGATTCGTAGGTTCTGGAGTATATCCTGTACCTATAAACAAGCATGAAATTGATGCTCTTATGGGACGAATGGAAAATGATACACCTAAGCACAACATTGATCTTGAAGTAGAAGATCATGTTCAGATTGCTGACGGTCCATTTAAGGATCTTGAAGGTAAGGTAAACAAGGTTGATCAGGAACGAGGTAAGGTAGAAGTGCTTGTAAACATGTTCGGCCGAGAAACTCCAGTAGAGCTAGATTTCTTGCAAATTCGCAAGATTTAAGCTAAAGTCTTAGCACTGTTACGCTTCACACTAATATATATCTAAACAATAATTCGATGGCAAAGAAAGTTACAAAAATTCTAAAGATGCAAATTCCTGGAGGTAAGGCCGTTCCAGGTCAGGCTCTTGGTCCAGTACTTGGAGGCGCCGGAATCAACATTGGTGAATTCGTAAAGCGATTCAACGATGAAACGAAGGCACGAGTTGGGGAAATTGTTCCTACTGTTGTTGAAGTGTACGATGACCGAACCTACAAGCTTTTTTATAAGACTGAGCCTGCAAGTCAGCTCATCCTAAAAGCGATTGGAAAGGAAAAGGGATCAGGTAAGCCAAACACAGCAAAAATTGGTACTATCACAAAAGCTCAAATTAAAACTATTGCTGAAAAGAAACTCGTTGATCTAAATGCTGCTGATATCAATGCCGCAATGAAGATTATCGAAGGTTCAGCTCGATCAATGGGCGTAGATGTTAAATAATCTCTTTTAGATTACATAAACCAAAAAATCCCTCGCATTGCGTAGGGATTTTTTGTATACTTATTTTATTAAAAACTAGATATAACCTAATGAACGACGACCAAAATCAGAATCACAACGATGATGCTCAGCCCGTAGATGCTGGACCAATTTCAGATTTAGATGGCATTGAAATTCAAACATTACGACCTGCTTCTTTTGAAGCCGATGAAAGTACTGATACACCAGCAGATGATTCATCAAATGATGATGGAGGAAGTGTGGATGGAGATGATGATGAAAGCATGTCATAACTATTAAAAAACACCCTGAGATTAATCTCAGGGTGTTTTTTAGTAGGGAATTATTTAGAAGGTCTATCAGATAGTACTCCAATTTTCCGAGCAATATAAGGCGTGAGTGGAGGCTCAATAACAAGTGTAAGGAGAATTACCCACATACCAATCGCGATAACAAACTGTGAAGTGATGATACTGAATGTTGCGGCAATGATGAGAAGAATAGCTGCGATAATTCCAGTCTCTCGAATAAAACTTAGGAAAAGTAAATCTGAGAACGTAAACTGTTTGATCCAAGGTAATAGGGAAATAAATACAACGAGCGGACGAATGACAAACATAAATACGAATGCTGAAAGGATTCCAATTGGTGCTAGATCAAGCAATGTTGCTACTGGCACTAATGCACCAAGCATTATGAAAATAAATGGTTTGATGAGGTGATTCAAAAGACTTTCTGTAAATCTTGATGCCTGACGCAATCCAAGGCCAATATCAGAAAAGAGTCCAGCCATAAATGCAGCAAGGAATCCTGCACCTCCCAATACGTTTCCAAGTACAAAAGTAAATATTGGCACTGAGACTAGAAGTGCTGGATCGGCTTCTTTGTGGCCAGTTGAATGAGTCCCATTTTCTGAATAGAAGCGCTTGATGAGCATAAAGCCAATATAACCAACAATTATCCCGGTGAGGATCTGAAGTGCAAGAGCATCATAGGTAGTCTTATTAATGAGTGGGGTGAAATAGCTAAACAAACCAGTATGTGTGCTTGCAGCTGCACCAAGCATGGCTAAAAGTAGGAATCGTGTGAGAATACTTCCACTCACGTCAGTAAGAGCACTTTCTGAAATTGCAATTTGTTTGATATAGCTTCGCTTAAATCGGAGCGTAGCAAGGGTTGGAATAATTGCTGTAGGATCGGTAGATGCAAGCGCTGCACTTAATATAACTATAGATGGTAGTAATTCAGGTGTGAGAAGTCCAAACCAGCTCGCAATGTAGCTTAATGCAACTGCAAAAAAGACAGATGATAAGATCACTCCAACTAATGAGAGAGATGCAATAGGGAAGAACCATTTTTTAAAGTTCTTAAACGGAATATCAAGTCCTCCAGAAAAGAGGATAATAGCAGCAAAAACTTCCATTAAGATTTTTACGCTATTAAGTTCGCTTGTATAGGTAGCGAGCATTGGTTGCATTGCCATACCAGCAAAGATTGCCCATACAAAAGAAGGAATTGCAGTATGTGGCGCAATCCGGTTTATGTAGTATCCAATAAAAAGAACTCCTCCTAATACCAACAGTTGAAGATCGATATCGTGAATGAGTGACGGTGCGTAACCAAATGCCCACTGACCTAATGATGAAATAATTACTAAAAATATAATAAGTGTTGCGTAGGGTAGAAACTTTTTCATATTAATAGTATATCAACTCATGCATTATTTGCCCTGTGCATAATAATTTTCATTGCAGAGAAATTTTTTTCTGATACAGTGGCGGCAGGGGGTAACCTTTTTGAGGATTGTTTTATGACGACTGTTTATGTTGGTTGTGCACTCACGTTTGCATCCCAGGCCTACCGGGACAGCATCACTGCTCTTAAGTCGTTGTTGCGGGAACGCGGCTACGAGGTGCTCGAATTCCTCGACATGACGAAGGGCACATGCCACGACGTTTGGGTTCAGGACATGAAGGTGTGCGTTGCCAACTGCAAAATCCTGCTTGCTGTGGGCGACTTCGCTTCAACCGGCCTTGGCATCGAGATTGGCTTGGCCATCGGCCGACACAAGACGCCAGTGCTCATCGTCGCGCAGGACGAACTACTCGTCACTCGGGCCATCCAGGATCCCGACGAGGAGAATGTGTGGTTCAAGCGCTACACCGATCTCCTTACGGATGTCCCGAGGCTACTCGACGAGACAGTGAGAGATCTTAAGGCTCGCCATATCCTGACGTAATTGCCCAGCATGCGTCGGGTTTTTTTATGCATATAAATTGATCACTTGCCTAGCTTTGCATTTTCATTAAGAGGACGTATCATTAAGCTACATGAACAGCAGAAATTCAGAGAAAAAGGGAGCATTACCTAGTCAGTCTATTTTAGAACTAATAAGTGCCGGATTTATTAAAGGAGCTAAGGAAGCCAATGTCCGACCATCGTCATTGGATCTTTCTATTTCAGATGAAATTTATAGCGTCGAGGGGATTTTTCAACCAAAGAAAAATGAAACCGTTCGACAAGTTTTGGATATCATCAAGAAGAAAAAACATTCTCTCACCAAACCTCTAGAGCGAGATTGCATGTATATGATCCGTCTTAATGAAACGATGGAGCTCCCTGAATCTGTCTACGGTTTCTGCAACCCAAAATCTACTTCGGGACGAATTGATGCCCATGTTCGTCTGATTGCTGACGGCGTCTCACGATACGATTCAGTAAATCCTGGATGGAAAGGTGAACTCTGGATTTCGATTGTGCCAAAAACATTTCCTATTAAATTATATGAAGGTGTGAGTTTAAACCAACTGCGATTTTTCAATGAAGACAAACGCTTGAATGATGCCGAGCTTGAGATTGCAATGAAAAAGTACAAGCTTTTATGGCGACAACGAGATAATACTCCGTATGAATATTCGGATCTAAAAGTACGTGATCAGGATAGTTCTGTTATTCTTACTCTGGATCTTGCTGGAGAAATTCTTGGCTATGAAGGTGTGGTTTCAGACAATGTCGTAGATCTCGAAAAGATAAACTTTTATGATTACAAGAAATTCTTCAAGCCTATAAAAAAGAAAGGTAATTATGTGTACTTAAAAAAGAATGCTTTCTATATTCTTTCAACTCACGAAGCTATTCGTGTGCCTCCAGAACTCGCATGTGAAATGGTGCCTATGGATGAACGCTCTGGAGAATTCCGTTCACACTACGCAGGTTTTATTGACCCAGGATGGGGGTGGGGAATGGAAGGTGAAGGTAAGGGCCGTCCGCTTACGCTTGAGGTACGACCCTTTGAGGATTTAATTGTGCGTCAGGGTCAACCAATTGGTAAGATAAAGTTTGAAAAAATCACTGAAAATCCAGACCTACCATACGACGCATACAATTCAAATTATATTAAACAGACAGGTCCAAAATTGGCAAAACACTTTAAGCAAAAATAATAAATACCCATGAAAACATTCATCTACGACGAGTTTAGTCCCGAAGATATGGCAATGATGCAGGCTTTGTATTCTCGAAGTGCCTCGTCGGTAGAAGAACATGCAAAGAAAGTGCGCGAAGTAGGTTCTGGAAAATTTATGGAACGCTACTATGTAGGGTATGGCCATGCTTCTATTGCAGATTGCGGATCTACTACTGTGTTTATCGAAGGAGTATCAATGCTTGTAGCAAAAGCCGTCCAAGACTGGCCGCTCTACTCAGGACAAGAAACAAGTTCTCGCTACATTGATATGTCAAAGCAGGAAATTATTGATCCTGTAAAAACAAAAGCTTCAAAGGCTATTATGCAAAAGTGGATGGACTTCTATTTGGGAAGTCAGCCTGCACTTGAAGAACACCTTCGAGGTAAGTATCCAAGAAAAGCAACAGAAGACGAAGCTGTATATACACGTGCGATCAAAGCTCGTGTCTTTGATATCCTACGAGGATTTTTGCCAGCAGGAGTGACAACACAGCTTTCATGGCACACAAATTTACGCCAGGCTCATGACAAGCTTTCACTTTTGAAATATTTCCCATTGCCTGAAGTTCAAAAGGTTGCGAAAGAAATGAATGATAAGCTCTTAGAAAAATATGCTCATAGCTTTGGGCATAAGACCTATCCAGAACAGGAAGCATACCGAAAGCTTTCAGTAGAGAAGTATTCATATTATACAGAAGCTCCTAAGACAAAAGGATTTTCAACATTCACTACTATTAAGAATGATATGTTGAAGCCATACAAAGATTTGATTAAGAAGCGCCCAGTAAAAACCAATCTCCCTCATTTCCTTACTGAACTTGGAAGAATTACCTTTGAATTCTTAATGGATTTCGGATCATTCAGAGACATTCAGCGACATCGAAACGGAGTATGCCGCATGCCGTTGCTCACTACAAAATTTGGTTTTCATGAATGGTACATAGAACAGCTCCCAGCAGATCTTCAGAAGCAAGCAAAGCAACTTATCAAAGAACAAGTTGCAGCTATTAAAGCGCTCAAAGCCACAAAAGAAATTACTCAGTATTATGTAGCCATGGGCTTTAATGTATCATGTAAAGTAACCTATGGGCTTCCAGCAGCTGTGTACACAATGGAACTTCGTTCTGGAAAACTTGTGCATGCAACCCTTCGAGAAGTGGCGCACAAAATGTATACCGGTATGAAAAAGGTTCTCCCTGATTTAGTGCTTCACCCTGATCTTGATAAAGATGATTGGGATGTTCGCCGAGGATTGCAGGATATTAAAGAAAAGAAATAATTCTACATACCAATGAAAGATACAGAAATAAAAAAGCTTATAGAAGGGGAAAAGAAGCGTCAGAAAGAAGTGACCAATCTTATTGCCTCTGAAAACTATGTGTCAGCTGATGTGCTTAAAGCTCTTGGCTCTGAGCTTACTAATAAATATGCAGAGGGATACTCAGGTAAGAGATATTATGGTGGGCAAAAGTTTGTAGATAAAATTGAAGATCTTGCTCAAAAGCGAGCCCTCAAGCTTTTTAAGTTAAAGCCTACGCAGTGGCATGTAAACGTTCAGCCTCTTTCTGGTTCTCCTGCAAACGTTGCTGTGTATTCTGCTATCGTTCCCAAGGATGGAAAAATTATGGGCATGGCACTCGATAATGGAGGTCACCTTACTCACGGACATAAAGTATCTATTACTGGAAAATTTTGGCTTCAAGTGCCATACGGAGTTCATGCAGAAACTGAGCAGCTAGATTATGAAGAAATAACAAAGATTGCAGTAGAAAATAAACCAGTGCTTATTGTTGCTGGTTTTACTGCGTATCCACGAAAAATTGATTTCAAAAAGTTTAGAGATATAGCTGATGCCGCAGGTGCAATGCTTATGGTAGATATGTCTCACTTTGCAGGGCTTGTTGCTGGCGAAGCGTATCCATCACCATTTGAATATGCAGATGTTGTCACTACAACTGTACACAAAACATTGCGTGGCCCTAGAAGCGCAATGATTTTCTCACGACTTGATAAAACTATTGCTAATGCAAAAGGTGAGCAAAAAAATATTTCAGAACTTATTGATAAATCAGTATTCCCAGGTATGCAGGGTGGTCCTCATGTAAATCAAATTGCAGCAGTAGCTGTTGCACTTAAAGAAGCTGATACTCCAGCATTTAAAAAATATGCAAAGCAGGTAGTGAAAAATGCACAGGTTCTTGCAGATGAATTGCGAAAGCGAGGATGGAGAATTGTATCTGATGGAACAGATAGTCATATGGTGCTTGTTGATACATGGCTTGGTGGAAAGGGAGTGGGAGGTAAAGATGCAAGTGATCGTTTAGAAAAAGCAGGAATCATTGTAAATAAAAATACTATTCCAGGAGAAACACGAAGTGCTATGGATCCATCGGGTGTTCGATTGGGAACTGCTGCAGAAACTACTCGAGGACGCACTGAAAAGCATATGATTCAAATTGCTGAGAAAATAGATAAGACCCTAAGAAAGAAAAAGAAATAATCATATGCCAACAACCAAAGGAAAATTTATTGTTATAGATGGTATTGATGGATCAGGAAAGGCTACACAGGTAGGGCTACTAAAAAAACGACTCTTAAAAGAGAAAGTAAAAGTGAAGACTATAGATTTTCCTCGTTACTACAACAACTTTTTTGGAAAATTAATTGGAGAATATCTTTCTGGAAAGTATGGAGACTTTATCGAGGTAGATCCTCGTATTGCCTCAGTGCTCTATGCCGCTGATCGACTTGAATCAAGCAAGGATATTAAAAAGTGGCTCGATGAAGGATATGTAGTAATTGCTGATCGCTATGTGAGTGCCAACCAAATTCACCAAGCTGGTAAAGTTGAAAATCTAAAAGAGCGGCAAGAATTTTTAAAATGGCTCGATACTATGGAATATAAAGTATTTGGTATTCCAAAGCCAGATAAAGTTATTTATCTCGATGTTCCCTATGAAGTGAGTAAAGAGTGGCTACAGAAAAAAGTGAGTCTGCGAAAAAAGAAGTATTTAGATGGAGGTAATAAAGATGTTGCTGAAGACAATCTTATTCATCTAAAAAATTCACGGGCTAGTGCGCTTTTATTGGCTGAAAGTAATAAAAACTGGACTCGTATTGAATGCTGCGACGGTATGGTATGTATGTTGCCTGAACAGGTAAATGATGAAGTATACAAAGTAGTTAAAAAAATCATTAAGAAATAATATATTTAAATATTAGTATGGCAAAAGAAGTAGATCTCAAATCAAGTGCAGGAAGTCAGGGGAAAACCACAACCCAGATTGTTACCTTTATGGGTGGAACAAAAAAGACTATTAAAGGTGTGATTTCATCTACCATTATGCAAGGCCAGTTTACGAAATTTAATACTACTGACGGCCGCCTTATTATGGTTAATGATCCTAATGTACTTTGTATTGAAGTATTTAAAGAAGAGTAATGAAAATATATTTTGCAGGATCAATACGTGGCGGACGTGATGATAAAGAACTCTATTTGGAGCTCATAAAAAAGCTGGGTTCTTATGGCACTGTGCTTACGGAACATATTGGAAAAGTAGATCTTGATGTAATGGGAGAACAGGATCTTAGTGATGAACAAATTTGTGAACGTGATCTAAATTGGATTAAAGAATCTGATGTACTCGTTGCAGAAGTAACTACAGCCAGTCTTGGAGTGGGTTATGAAATTGGTTTTGCAGAAGCTCATAAGAAGCCGATTTTAGCTTTATATCGCGAAACAGAAGGTAAACGACCATCAGCTATGATTAGTGGAAATACGTATCTAACATTTAAAAAATATAAGAATGTAGAAGAAGCAGATATGCTTTTTAAAGAATTTTTTGTTGAAGAATAATATGTCATTTGTACCATTAGTCTTAAAAGTAAAGAAAATGCATCCTCATGCAACGATGCCTACTACAGCAATGGTAGGGGACGCTGCTTATGATTTATATACATCTGTTCCTATTGAAATTAAACCAATGGAACGAGCACAAATTCCAACAGGTGTCGCTATGGAAATTCCGTATGGATATGTTGGACTCATTTGGGATAAAAGCGGGCTTTCACATCGATCAGGGTTAAAAACACTTGGAGGAGTTATTGATGCAGGATATCGTGGAGAAATTATGGTTGGAATGATCAATCTTGGTGATCAACCAATAATATTTGAGCGCGGTCATAAGGTTGCCCAAATGATTATTCAGCGACGAGAAGAATGCGTGATAGAAGAAGTAGAAGAACTTTCAGAATCAGATCGTGGACAAGGAGGCTTTGGAAGTACAGGGAAAATATAGTAGAGTAGGATTACATGACTATTCAGAGTACGCTACAAGACCTAATACAAAGAGCCTGTGAATCTCTGGGAGTTCCCAAAGATATGGCTCCTATTGTGCTTGATCATCCTGCTGATCAAAAGAATGGCGATTATTCTACCAACATTGCTATGGTGCTTTTCAAATCTTTGGGAGCAAGCTCAAAGAGCCCATTTGATTTGGCTGAAAAAATCACTGCTCGAGTTCATGATCTGTTGAAAGAAACAAAGCATCCCTATATAGAATCAGTACAAGCTGTGCATCCTGGTTTTATAAACTTCAGACTCACTAAGAAGTTTTTTACAGAATCTCTTACAGAGATATTAGATCAGACAGTATGGTATGGAAAAACTAAAAAGTTGTGGAATAAGAAAGTAATTATCGAATATACAGATCCAAATCCATTTAAGCAATTTCATATTGGGCACCTAATGTCGAATACTATTGGAGAGGCCCTTTCTCGTGCATTTGACTTTCAAGATGCAAAACTAACACGAGCTACATACGGTGGAGATGTGGGACTTCATGTTGCAAAGTGTATTTGGGGAATCATGAGACTTCGTGATGAATTTCCTCAAACTAACGAACGTGCCCAAGTGGCTTTTTTGGGTAAAGCATATGTGTATGGTTCAAATGCCTATGAAGAATCTGCAGATGCTCAAAAAGAGATAAAAGACCTCAATAAAAAGATTTTTGAGAAAAGTGATCCTGAAGTACAAGAGATCTATGATTGGGGACGGGCGATAAGTATCAAGCATTTTGAAGAAATTTACCGAAAGCTTGGCAGTCGTTTTGATTATCATTTCTATGAAAGCGAAGTTGCTGAAGAAGGGAAAACTATTGTTCAAGCATTTCTAGATCGAGGTGTGTTTGTGTTGAGCGAAGGGGCCGTAATATTTCCTGGTGAACAGCATGGATTACATAACCGTGTGTTTATCAACTCTCAAGAGCTACCAACATATGAAGCTAAAGAATTGGGACTTACTAAGCGTAAATTTGAGCTTCATGACTATGATCTTTCTATTGTCATTACTGCCAGTGAGCAAAATGATTACTATAAAGTAATTCTTAAAACTCTGGAATTTATATATCCAGAAATTGCGCGACGAACCAAACATTTTAGCCACGGTATGATGCGATTTGCTTCAGGTAAAATGAGCTCACGAAAGGGTAATGTTATTACTGGTGAATCACTTATTGAAGATATCGAAAAGATGGTCTATGAAAAAATGGCAGACAAAAACTATCACGAGATTGAGAAAAGAGAGATCGCAGAGAAAGTAGCTATCGCTGCAATTAAATACACAGTTTTACGCCAGACAGTTGGAAAAGATATTATCTTTGATCCAGAAAAATCACTTTCATTTGAGGGTGACTCAGGTCCCTATATTCAGTACACCTATGTACGAACAAAATCAGTATTAGCAAAAGCTAAAGACGAGGGAATAGAACCTAAGATTAAACTAAGTACTATTCCAGATGAACTTGGAACCTTAGAACGAATGCTCTATAAGTTCCCAGAAGTAGTTGAGCGATCTGCAAATGAATTTGCGCCGCATCATATTGTGACCTACATTACAGAGTTAGCAGGAGCATTTAATGCTTACTATGCAAATAATAAGATCGTTGGAAAGCGCGACTCAGAATCTCCTTATAAAGTTGCCCTTACAGAAGCAGTATCATGGGTACTAAAAAACGGAATGTATCTCTTAGGAATTGAAGCTCCAGAACGAATGTAATTTGATATTAGCCTAAAAAATGCTAGTATTTGAGCCACAATGGCTGATAAAGAACAACCTCAAAAACCAGCAGTAATGCCGGAAAAAAGTGCTTTAGTACAACGAGAAGAAGAGCTTCTTGCGTTTTGGCAAGCAAACAACATCTTTGAAAAAACATTAGAGAAAGATTCTCCACAAGGTAATTATATGTTTTTTGATGGTCCTCCTTTTGCTACAGGTGCTCCTCACTATGGTCACATTTTACCTGGAACAATGAAGGATGTGATTCCTCGGTATAAAACTATGAATGGCTTTCATGTACCTCGACGATGGGGATGGGATACGCATGGACTTCCAATCGAAAACTTAGTTGAAAAAGAATTAGGTCTTAAGAGTAAAAAAGATATTGAAGAATTGGGAATAGAAAAGTTTAATGATAAAGCTCGTGAAAGTGTGCTCCGGTATGATCATGAATGGAAAGCAATAATTCCTCGAACAGGCCGCTTCATCGACATGGAGAATGCCTATAAGACTATGGATTGGAAGTATTCTGAATCTATCTGGTGGTCTTTCAAAACGTTGCATGATAAAAACCTGATCTATCAAGGATTTAAATCAATGTCGCTGTGTCCTCATTGTGAGACAACACTTTCAAACTTTGAAGTAACACAGGGATATAAAGACATCACAGATATTTCTGTGTATGCAAAGTTTGAACTTGTAGATGAACCAGGTACATTTGTGGTGGCTTGGACAACAACTCCATGGACACTTCCAGGAAACGCAGCACTTGCAGTAAAGCCAGATGTAACCTATGTAAAAGTAAAAGATACTGATCCTGAATCAAATAGTAAAACTCACTATATATTTGCAAAAGATTTATTAGAAAAATCTAAAGATAAATTCAAGAGTAAGAATCCAGAAATAGTTTCTGAATTTTTAGGCGCTGATTTGCTAGGAAAAACATATAAGCCTGTATTTGATTATTACGTAAACGCAGATCTTAAGAACAAAGAAAATGCATGGAAAATAGTAGGAGGGGAATTTGTAACTACAACAGATGGAACAGGAGTTGTGCATATTGCTCCAGCGTTTGGAGAAGATGACTATCTTTTGTCTGTTAAAGAAAATTTACCTTTCATTCAGCATGTAAACACTGACGGGACTTTTAAAAAAGAAGTAACAGATTTTGCTGGCACAAAAGTTAAAGCAAAAGCAACAAAAGAGGATCCTATAGCTCATCAAAAGGCGGATATCGAAGTTATAAAATATTTAGCTGGAAAGGGAACACTTTTTGCAAAAGAAAAGCTTATTCACTCATACCCACATTGTTGGCGATGTGATACACCACTTCTAAACTATGCTTCTAGCTCATGGTTTGTAAAAGTCACTGAATTTAAAGATAAACTCGTAGAAGAAAATAAAAAGGTAACCTGGGTGCCACCAGAAATTGGAGAAAACCGCTTTGGAAAATGGCTTGAAAATGCTCGTGATTGGGCAATTTCACGATCTCGCTATTGGGGCGCGCCACTTCCGGTATGGATCTGTAAAGAATGTGGAAAAACTGAAGTAATGGGATCACTATCTGATCTTAAAAAGAAAACAAAGCGCAACACCTATTTTGTGATGAGACATGGAGAGGCTGATCACAATGTAGCCAATATTTTGAGCTGCGATCCAAAATTTCCACACCATCTTACTGATCATGGTAGAGAACAAGCACAACTTTCAGCAGAAGCGCTTAAAGATAAAAATATAGATATCATAATCGCATCACCATGCGTACGTACTCAAGAGACAGCCGATGTCGTTACTGAAACAATTGCATTTAAAGGAGAACGACTTTCCGATGATCGAATCCAAGAATTTAATTTTGGAGATTACAACGGTAAAACTGTTGAAGAATATCATCGGTACTTTGGCTCTGTAAAAGAACGACTTACAAAGTCACTACCTGGAGGTGAAAATCTCACTGATGTACGAGCACGCATTGGTGATTTTATCTATGACATTGATGCAAAATATGAAGGTAAAAACATTTTACTTGTAACACATGATGGTCCTGCAACTATGCTCTTTGCGGTGGCTGAAGGAGGACATGATGAAAAGATTATTGAACTATGGGGAATGGATCGCAACTTTCTTACACCAGGTCAAGAATCACCCTTAGATTTTGCGCAGCTTCCACATAATAGAGCGTATCAAATAGATCTCCATCGACCATTTATCGACGAAGTAGCATTTGCCTGCGACTGTGGAGGAACATTTAAGCGAGTGCCTGAAGTATTTGATACGTGGTATGAATCAGGATCAATGCCGTATGGTCAGCTTCACTATCCATTTGAAAATAAAGAGCTTATAGATTCTGGTAAACGATTCCCGGCTGATTTTATTGCTGAAGGCCAAGATCAGACTCGAGGATGGTTTTATTCATTATTGGTGCTCTCAGTAGCTTTGTTTGGAAAAGCTCCATATAAGAATGTAATTGTAAACGGAATTGTGCTAGCAGAGGATGGCCAGAAAATGTCGAAGAGACTCAAGAACTACCCTGAAGTTAGTTATATTTTCGATAAGTACGGGGCTGACGCAATGCGTTACTATTTACTTGCATCACCTGCAGTACGTGCAGAAGATTTAGCTTTTACAGAAAAGGGTGTTGATGAAATTTCAAAGAAAGTATTGATGCGCCTTCAAAATGTGTACTCATTTTTTGCTACCTACGAACGTGACTACACAGGTACAGGAAATTCTACAACTAATGTATTAGATCAATGGATTCTAGCTCGACTTAATGAAGTGTCTCAGGAAGTGACGACAAATCTTGAAAGCTATAAGCTCGATCGTGCAGCTCGACCATTTATGCAATTTGTCGATGATCTTTCAACATGGTATCTCCGCCGTTCTCGTGACCGATTTAAGGGCGACGACGCACAAGATAAAGAAAATGCTCTCTATACCACTCAGTATGTTTTGCGTGAGCTGTCGAAGCTTGTAGCGCCTTTTATGCCGTTCCTAGCAGAGGACATCTATCAGAAAGTGAAGGGAACAGATGGTAAAGAAAGTGTGCATTTAGAATCATGGCCGGGAAGTAACGTAATTAATCAAAACGTTATTGTGCAGATGCAAGAAGTGAGAAATCTTGTTTCTACAGCTCTAGAGGTAAGATCAAAAGCAGGAGTTAAAGTGCGTCAGCCTCTCTCAAAACTTACAATTGCAGAAAAATCATTAGTAGATAATCAACAATTCAAACAAATAATTGCTGATGAATTAAATGTGAAAGAAGTGATATTTGGGGATGAATTAAATCTTGATACAACAATTACTCCAGAACTTAAAGAAGAAGGTTTAGCTCGAGATTTTATGCGAGCACTACAAGAAGCTCGAAAGAACGCAGGATTAAATCCACACGACTTTGTGACCCTTACAGTAGATACATCAGACACGGGGAAATCTATAATAGAAAAATTTAAATCAGACATAATGAAAGTTGCTCAGGTACGCGACGTCGTATTTTCTGAAGTAGAAGGTGAAGAATTAAAGATCGAGGATCTTACATTCAAACTTTCGCTTCAGAAATAATGGCTCATCATGTTTATACTACACTTGGATTTATTTTAGATAGCCAGCCCTCTGGTGAAGCCAACCGCGTATATTGGGTATTTACCAAAGATTTGGGAATGGTCCGTGCTACGGCTCAAGGTGTGCGACTTTCTAAATCTAAATTAAAAGCAGCATTACAAGACTTATCATTAGCGCGAGTTTCTATTGTACGTGGTAAAGATATTTGGCGTATAACAAATGCTAAGGCTGAAGAAAATTATTATCATACATATCTTGATAAGAAAAATATAATTCTTGTGTTTGCTCATGTTTTTTCACTTTTAAAAAGATTTATTCCAGGAGAGCAAAAGGATGAAGAGTTATTCGTTATGTTGCAACAAAGCTTTGAATTTTTGGAACAGCAAGAATTGTTTGAAGAAGAAATAAAGGCTTTTGAAAGAATTTTAGTACTCAGAATCTTAAAAGAACTTGGATATATGAGTTCACAGGCAGAACTTGTGCAGTTTCTTTCTAGCGTTTGGAGTAAAGATTTATTAACAGAGATGATCGATAAGAAAAAAATAGCTCTCAACGCAATCAACAGTTCTATTCGCGAAACACAGCTCTAGTCGTGTATACTATAGGTATATGGAGGATCCTAAAAAGAGTCACAGCGTAGAAGATCTTGAACAAAAGATCTATGAACAAAAATTTACTAATGATGTCACTGCACGTTCCGGTTTTTCCCATCCAGATCTTAATGTTAATACAGAATGGCAGCATGAGCAGCCAAAGAAGTCTGAATATGTAAGCACTGTTCCTCAAGCCCGAGCAGGATCTTTCTTTAAAAAGATTTTTATTATTTCTGTATTATTCTTCGTTATATCTGCAGGTGCTGCAGCTTTTGTATTTTATGGAGGTTTTAATATTGTTTCGTCAGATAAAGTAAATGTTGAATTTGTTGGCCCTGTATCAGTTGGTGCTGGTGATGAACTAGCATTTGATGTGATCGTAGATAACCAAAATGCCACACCACTTTTAGATGCTCAGGTATATATTGATTATCCCAATGGTACTAAAAATGCAGTTGATATAACTCAAGATTTACTTCATACCAAAGAAGAATTGGGTGATGTAGCAGCAAAGACCCAGCTACGAAGAACTGTTCGAGCTATCCTTTTTGGACAAGTAAACGATATGCGAGATATTAACATTACTCTTGAGTACGGGGTTAATAATTCAAACGGACTATTTAAGAAAGAAAAAACCTACAAAGTAGCAATAGTATCAACACCTCTTACTATTACCGTAAATAATCCTCCAGAAGTACCTTCAGGTCAGGAACTTACATTTAGCATCGATGTTGTTTCAAATACGAGTGTTCCAATAGACAATCTGATTGTTCGAGCAGATTACCCATTTGGATTTGAAGTTGTTTCAGCAAGTCCCGTTGCTACATTTGATACAAATATTTGGAAATTTGATCGATTAAAGCCAGGAGAAAAACAAACTATTACAATTACAGGTCGCGCTGAAGGTGAAGAAAATGATGAGAGAATATTTAGATTTACAGCAGGAACAGGAAATGCTGCTGATGAAAAAGCAATTGTAACTACGTATTTAGCGTCTTCTGAATCTGTATTTATTAAGAAGCCGCCATTGGCGATGCAAATCACACTTGAAGGATCAACTGGAAAAGATGTTGTGATAGCACCATCAACAAGTGTCGGCGGAACTATTAGAATCACAAATAATAATGCGACGCCACTTATTGATGGAAAGATAATGGTTACGTTTAGCGGTTCTGCATTAAACCCTCAGAGTCCAAATGGTAGAGGTGCTTTGTATAATCTCACGACAAAAACACTTACATGGGATAGAACAACCTATAACGAACTTGATGTTATTGATCCGGGTGAAATGATTACCGTTGGGTTCAATCTTGGAACACTTTCAAATTCTGCATTAGCTGCACTAAAAAATGGAACTATCACGATGAAAATGACATCTACTGCAAGTACAGTGGGAGCTGAACGACTTATCACTTCAGTTGGGTCACGAAATGTAAAAGTCCAGTCTCTCATAAATCTTTCTCCACGATTGGTGTACTCAATTGGTCCATTTAAAAATAGTGGACCTATTCCAATGCGAGCTGATCAAAAAACAACGTATACCGTGTATCTTACGTTGTCTCAGCCAGCAAACGGAGTGCGAGAAGCGGAGGTTCGAGGATTTATGCCAAGTTCTGTCCGCTGGGTTGGTACTACAAGCCCAAGCAATGAAAATATAACTTTCATTCCTGAGCGAAATGAGGTAGTCTGGCGAGTAGGCGATATTCCAGCTGGCGAAGCTGGAAAACCTTCACGAGAAGTCGCTTTTCAGGTAGAGTATTCGCCAGTATTTAGTCAGATCAATTCAACCCCAGTAATCATGGATGATATTACGTTTAAGGGTATTGATGTGTTTACATCTCAACAAATTAATGTATCGGGACTTAAGCTTAATAGTTCACTTATAGCTGATCCAAATTACAGTACAAGAGACGGTCCAGTACGACCATAATAATTACTTCAATGGCAGAAAAACAAGAAACAATAATGGAGAAACTCATATCGCTTGCGAAGCGCCGTGGTTTTATTTACCAAGGCTCAGAAATTTACGGTGGTCTTGCTGGTACCTGGGATTACGGGCCATTAGGCGTAAAACTAAAAAATAATATTCAGAATCTATGGTGGAAGCGCTTTGTAGATATGCGCGACGATATGTATGGAATGGATGCAGCGATTTTGATGAATCCAAATGTATGGAAAGCTTCAGGCCATGTTGATGGGTTTTCTGATCCATTGGTAGAGGATGTTAAAACAAAGAAGCGTTTCCGAGCAGATCATCTTTTAGAAGAGACTGGAGTAGATCCAAAAGGAATGACGTTGTCACAGATGGATGCACTTATAAAAGAAAAGGGAATTAAGAGTCCTGATGGTAATGCTCTGGGCGACGTTCGGCAGTTTAATATGATGTTTAAAACACATATTGGTGCTATGGAAGATGAATCATCAATTTCATACCTTCGACCTGAAACTGCTCAGGGTATGTTTGTAAACTTCAAAAATATTTTAGATACCTTTCATCCAACGCTACCTTTTGGTATGGCACAAGTAGGAAAAGCATTCCGTAACGAAATTGCACCTCGAGATTTTATTTTCCGTGTGCGAGAACTTGAACAAATGGAAATTGAATATTTCGTGAAGCCTACTGAATGGGAAGGAATTTTTAAAGCGTTTCAGAAAGAGCAAGTTGAATTTCTCACTGAGGATTTAGGCCTTACAGCTGAAAAGATTCATCAAGTTGAAATCCCAGAAGCAGATCGGGCACACTACTCTAAATTTAGTGTTGATACCGAATTTGATTTCCCAATTGGCCAGAAAGAACTTTTAGGTTTAGCTTATCGAACAGATTACGATTTGAAGAAACATACTGAACATTCAAAAGTAGATCTCAGCTACTATGATGAAGAAGCAAAAGAACGATATATCCCACATGTAATAGAGCCTACATTTGGTCTGGGAAGACTTTTGCTTGCCGTCCTTGGTGATGCCTATACTGAAGATGAACTTGGGGGCGAGAAGCGTGTGTATCTCAAACTTTCTCCAAATGTAGCTCCTGTGCGAGTTGCTGTATTTCCATTGCTTAAGAATAAACCTGCGCTTGTAGAAAAAGCTCGTGAGGTCTATATGAGCTTGAGAAAAGCAATGCCAGGTGTTGCATTTGATGATAACGGGAATATTGGAAAGCGATACCGCCGACAAGATGAAATTGGAACTCCGTGGTGTGTAACTATTGATTTTGATACCCTTGAAAATGAGACTGTAACGGTAAGAGATCGTGATACAGGAAAGCAGGAGAGAGTCGCTTTAACTGAATTGCTAAAGTATCTCTAATTGACCTGAACTTAGAGGTAATGTAGGCTCTTAATAGGACTCGACCCATACCTCGTACAGGAGAAATCTCCATGCCCACGTTCGTCCGAATGTTCCTCGTCATTCTCGGCTGCTTCGGTTTGATCGCGATTGTGGTTGGGGGATATTACGTAATCGACATGATGATCGATGACCATCCCCAGGCTGAGCAGGTTGCGCAGCCAATTGTGGCACCAGCTAGTCAGCCTGCACCAGCAGCGACAGCACCAATATCACCCGAATTTGACCCAGTTACTGCATTTAAGCAGAACCTGGAAGCCCGGGTAAATGCACGTCGAGCTGCTACCAAGCCGGCAACCAAGCCCAACCCCTGACACGCTCGTGTTGGTGGTTTTTTTATACTCAATTTAAAATGGGTTGTGACATTCTAAAATTTCCGTATGATAGAGAACAATGAAATATAAAAAGAAAATTCTGGAAAACGGTTTGAAAGTGATTACCATTCACATGCAAGATAATCCAACAGTAACAGTGCTTGTTATGGTAGAAGCGGGTTCTGAATATGAAGCAAAAGAAAAAAACGGTATCTCACACTTTTTAGAGCATATGTGTTTTAAGGGTACCGAAAAACGACCTACAGCTTTGGATCTAAGTCGAGAGCTTGATTCTATTGGAGCTCAGTATAATGCATTTACTGGAGAACAATACACAGGCTATTATGCAAAATCTGCACCAAAGCATGTGCACAAAATATTTGATGTGGTTTCAGATCTCTATTTGAATCCCAATTTTGATCAGAAAGAAATAGAAAAAGAAAAGGGCGTGATTGTAGAAGAAATTAATATGTACAAAGACATGCCACATCGACATGTTCAAGAGCTTTTTACCGAGCTTATGTACGGTGATCAGCCAGCTGGATGGGGAATTGCTGGGACACGAGAAACTGTTATGGGAATGAAACGTGATGACTTTGTTGCTTATCGAAATCAGTTTTATGTACCAGAAGCAACAACGGTGATTGTCGCTGGAAATTTTGATGAGAAAAAAGTCTATCAAGATATTATGAAAACATTTGGTCACTTGCCGAAAACAAAAAAAGGCAAGAAGCCAAAAGTAGTAGAAGCTCAAACTGCTCCGGCAATTAAATTAGAAGATAGAAAGACTGATCAAGCTCATCTTGTGCTTGGTGTACGAGGTTTTCCAATTGCCCACGCTTCAACTCCTGTATTTAGAATGCTCACAGCGGTGCTTGGTGCTGGTATGAGTTCACGTCTATTCCAAAAATTACGTGAAGAAATGGGTGTGGGATATTATGTACGTGCATCACTCGATTCATACACTGATCACGGATGTTTTTCTGTATCAGTTGGATCTGATGTAAAGCGAGTTGAAGAAGTGATTAGTGCAGTCATGATAGAACTTAATCGTTTAAAGACAGAGCTTGTTTCAGATGCTGAATTACAGAAGACCAAAGATTATTTGATTGGTAGTTTGTATCTTGGTTTAGAGTCTTCTGATTCTCTTGCTGAATTTTATGGTTATCAAGAAGTACTGCGCCATGAATTGCGATCTCCTGCAGATGTAATTAAAGAATATAAATCTATTACTGCACAAGATATTCAAAAGCTAGCAAGAAAAGTATTTGTAGATAAAAGCCTCAATCTTGCTATTGTTGGACCAACACTTGATGAAGAAAAACTAAAGAAAGTGCTGACGTTTTAAAAAAGGTAGAGTATACTTATGGTATGAAGATTGTTGCTACTTCGGGATATTTTAATCCCCTTCATAAGGGCCATGTTAGATTGATTCAAGAAGCAAAAAAGCTGGGTGACTATTTGATAGTGATCGTAAATAATGATGAACAAGTAAAACTTAAGGGGAGTGTGCCATTTATGACTGCCCACGAACGTGCTGAAATAGTAGCAGCTCTCAAAGCTGTGGATGAGGTTATTATTGCTCTTGATGATGATAGAACTGTGAGAAAAACCCTTCAGCACATTAAACCTCATGTTTTTGCTAAAGGTGGGGATACGATGTCTCCCTTAGATATTCCTGAAACTGAAGTGTGTTCGGTCCTTAATATTGAAATGGTGTTTGGAGTTGGGGGCGGTAAAATTCAAAGCTCTTCGTGGCTTAAAGATGGGATTAAAAAATAGAAGGTGCTTTATGATAGTATTACTTCATGCAGCTACCTCCTCCTTCAACAAATATTACAATTAGTACAGGTACTATAATAAAGGTATTGGGTATTCTTTTTGTTGCTTTTGCGCTCTATTATTTACGAGATATTGTTCTTATTGTACTAACGGCTGTGGTAATTGCTTCTGCTATAGAACCTGGTACCAAATGGCTTGTACGGAGAAGAATCCCACGATTGATTTCAGTAATAATTATTTACATTATTTTACTAACATTTATTGGAGCATTTTTCTATTTTATTGCACCGTCTTTTGTACAAGAATTGTCTGATGTGATGCAAATGTTGCCGACTTCAGTATCAACAGTTGATATTGCAGCTCATCCTGTCTTAAGTCAGAATTTCTCACCAGTAGAATCAATTGGTACTGTACTTCAAGATCTGATTGGTGGAATGACAAGTGATAGTGGTGCTGTGCTTGCTACAATTATTGCGATATTCGGAGGAGCCTTAAGCTTTTTATTAACCCTTGTTATCTCTTTCTATCTTGCGGTGCAGGAAAAGGGTGTAGAAGACTTCTTACGTCTTGTATTACCACTAAAGCATGAAGAATACATAATTAATTTATGGCATCGTACTCAGCATAAAATTGGTATTTGGATGCAAGGACAGCTCATCCTTGCTGTCATAGTGGGTGTCCTTGTATTTATCAGTCTAACTATTCTTGGAGTAAAAAATGCTTTGTTTTTGGCATTTGTTTCAATGATATTTGAAATTATTCCTGTGTTTGGCGGTATTATTGGCGCATTACCGGGCGTGCTTGTTGCATTCCTCCAAGGAGGACTCACATTTGGTATAATTATCGCATTGGTGTATCTTGCTATACAGCAAATTGAGAGCAATATAATTTACCCGGTTGTAGTTCGTAAGATTCTCAACGTTCCACCGCTTGTTGTCATTATTGCCTTATTAATTGGAAGTAAAGCTGGAGGATTTCTAGGTGTACTTATATCAGTGCCAATTGCCGTAGCATTAACCGAATTTATGAGTGATGTCGAAAAAAATAGAGGTGTTGCTCGAGAAAAAAGATTAAACGTATATGCAGAACCAGAACAATAAAAACGCATTTTATATAACGACGACTTTGCCGTATGTGAACTCAGATCCACATATTGGTTTTGCTTTGGAAATAGTGCAAGCTGATATTATTGCTCGATACAAACGCCTGATGGGATACGATGTTTTCTTTAACACTGGTACCGATGAACACGGCCTCAAAATACACAGGAAGGCTGAAGAAGCAGGTATAGATACTCAAACATATGTTGATGGGTATGCTGAGAAATTTAGAGGTCTTAAAGATAAATTAGGTCTTTCAGAGTTAAATTTTATTCGAACTACTGATGTTCATCATAAAGCAGCTGCACAAGACTTTTGGAAGATTTGTGATAAAAATGGCTATATAACTAAAAAGAGCTATTCGGTTAAATATTGCGTTGGTTGTGAGCTTGAAAAGACAGATTCAGAATTAGTAGATGATAAGTGTCCTATTCATCCTAATTTACAAATAGAATTAATAGAAGAAGAAAATTACTTTTTTAAATTTAGTGCATTTAAAGAAAAGCTAGAACAGCATTATAAAGACAATCCTGAGTTTGTTGTTCCAGATTTTAGATTTAATGAAATAAAAGCTTTTATTTCTCGAGGGCTAGAAGACTTTAGTATTTCACGTCTCAAGAGCAAGATGCCCTGGGGTGTGCCTGTACCAGGTGATGATAGTCAGGTTATGTATGTATGGTTTGATGCTCTTGTAAATTATATATCAGCGATAGGCTGGCCAACCAATCTTGATAAGTTTAATACCTATTGGCCTGTAGTCCAGTTTGCTGGAAAAGACAATCTTCGGCAGCAATCAGCGATGTGGCAAGCCATGCTCATGGCTGCAGATCTACCACCTTCAAAACAAATAGTAATTCACGGCTTTATTACTTCTGGTGGTCAAAAAATGTCTAAATCTTTAGGAAATGTGATAAACCCATATGACATTGTCGAAGAATATGGCATAGAACCACTTCGATACTACTTAGCACGACATATTCATCCGTTTGAGGATAGTGATTTTACAATGGATAAATTTAAGACTGCATTTAATGCTGATTTAGCCAATGGTCTTGGAAATCTCACCTCTAGAATCTTAAAAATGACAATAACAAACGAAGTTGCATTAACAGATGATGATTTAAAAACTACTGTGTTTGGTGATGGATCTCCGATTGAGTTCTATGAACATTATCAAATTAACAAAGCTCTTGAAGCAATTTGGAAACAAATTTCAGATCTTGATGGATACATTCAAACAGAGCAGCCTTTTAAGAAAGTAAAAGTAGATCTTGAGGCAGGGAAGAAAGATATTCATCATTTACTATTTAGTCTTTATAAAATAGCTCAGCAATTAGAACCAGTACTACCAACAACTGGTGCTGCAATTCAAGCTCTTATCAAAGAGCGAAAGATGCCAGAACAGCCGTTATTTATGAGAAAAGATTAAATAGTATATATATGGAACAACCTAGAAATAATCCTTATGAAGGTGAAGCTCGTGACATGATCACTAGTTTTTTACTTGATAGCATGTCTGGATATAATGACAAAGCTGTAATTCAACTTATATTGGATAGAAATGATCCAGTCTTTAAAGAAGCTATTGAACAGGAGGTTAAAGACAGTATTGATGATCATACAGAGATAAAAAAAGGTTTATCGGACCAAGGTGCTCAAATTCAGTTTGAAAGCAATGAAGACTTAGATCTCGAATTAGAACAGCTGAGACAACTTCAGGATAAACTTAGGAAAATGATAATTTAAATGTACGACTATTTTGATATTCATTCACATTTGGATTTTAAAGATTTTGATCTAGATCGAGATCAGGTAATTGAAGAGATGCGAAAGCAGAAGGTTGCAACAATAACTATTGGAGTTGATCTTCAAACCTCACGAAATGCCGTAGAATTGGCAACAAAACATGCACATCTTTATGCTGCTGTTGGTCTTCATCCTGCAGATAATGCCACTGAATCTTTTAACGAAGCAGATTACTTAGTGTTGGTTAATCATCCAAAAACCGTAGCAATAGGGGAATGTGGTCTTGATTATGCGCGGCTACCTGAAAGTCCTGACATAGAGAAACAGCGACAGAAAGATGAATTTGAAAAACAAATTGCTTTTGCTGTTGCTCATAGTAAACCTTTAATGATTCATTGCAGAGATGCATACCCAGATGTTCTTGCCCTTTTAGCCTCAAAAAAGAGGGAATATGGAGATGTCTTACGAGCAAATTTTCATTTTTTTACTTCGCCGTTAGATATTGCTGCTCAGATATTGGAATTAGACTTCACGATGTCATTTACTGGGCCTATTACATTTGCTCCACAGTACCAGGAAGTTGTGCGATATGTGCCTTTAAGCCATATGATGGCTGAAACTGATAGTCCATTTGCTGCTCCCGTGCCTTATCGAGGAAAACGAAACAGTCCGCTCTATGTTGAGGAAATAGTGAAGAAAATAGCTGAAATTAAAGGTAAGGACCTTGAATCTGTTAAGCAGGCTCTCATGGAAACAACCCTTAAGGTCTTTTTTAGACCTTCTTAAAAACTATTTCATATGGCTATGCTAAGCTATTGCAAGCCACAGAGATATGTGATAATCTGTGGGTCATGGCAAAAAACGAAATGAAAAACGATAACGGGATGAAAGTCTACGAGATCGGCTATCTCCTCGTTCCTACAATTGCGGAAGAAAACCTTCCACAAGAGGTACAGGCAATCAAGGCAAGTATTGAAAGCCGACAAGGAACCTTTATTACCGAGGACTTTCCGACACTACGACCACTCGCTTATGAAATGGTTAAAGTGGTAGGAAGCAAGCGATCAAAGTATTCTGAAGCCTATTTTGGATGGATTAAATTTGAGGCAACCTCACATGCAATTCCACTCATTAAGGAAGATCTTGATAAGATGGAAACACTTATTAGATTCATGACTATCAATACTGTTCGAGAGAACACTATGGTGGCTCAGAAAGTACTCTTTAAGCCAACTGATGCTCCTGAAGGAGTAGAAGGTGAAGCTAAAGATGATGCAGAAGCTCCAAAGGTAGAAGGAGAAGATATCGACAAAACAATAGATAATTTAGTCGTATAATAATCAACTATGTATCTCAACCGAGCAATTGTTATAGGAAATCTCACACGAGATCCGGAGCTTAAATCACTCCCATCAGGTATTCAAGTGGCAAGTTTCTCAGTAGCAACCAATCGAGTTTGGAAAGATAAAAGCGGAGCTCGACAAGAGTCAGCTGATTATCACAACGTAGTAGTGTTTGGCCGTCAGGCTGAAACAGCGGCTCAGTATCTTAAGAAGGGTTCATCAGTACTTGTAGAAGGCCGAATGCAGACCCGATCATGGGATGGTGCAGACGGAAAGAAGCTCTACCGAACAGAAATCATTGCAGATCGAGTTCAGTTTGGTAATCGAGCAAGTGCAGGTGGCCCTGGTCCTGCCTCAGCTGGAGCTCCTGCTTCACAAGGCAACCAAGCAAGCCCAAAGGTTGACAAAAACGAAGGAATTGATACCATCGAATATCCAGAGGAAGAAATCAACCCAGAAGACATTCCATTTTAAACAACGTGCAATCAAAAACTACACAATACAATAAGCCGCAAATTATCATGTCAAAGCAGTGTTACTTTTCACAGAATAATATAAAGCATATCGATTATAAGGATATTGAGATTCTCAAGAAGTTTCTTAATCCTCATGCTCGAATGATTTCACGAAAGCGAACAGGCACAAGCTCAAAGAGCCAGCGCCAGCTCGCAACAGCCGTGAAGCGCGCACGATTTATGGGACTCCTCCCATTCGTGTCTCGATAAAGACTATAAACAAAAAACTCCAGCATAACGCTGGAGTTTTTTTGTTTGAGTTTATGCTGCTTTTCTTTTTGACTCTTCAAGAGTGTGTTCCAATTCCCGTTGCATACTTTCCATTTCACGGGCATGATGCTCGAGCTCGGAATGAATATGTTCGATCTCTTTCTTCATTCGTTCTATCTCTTGTTCCATCTTTGTTTCTTCTTGTTTTTTACGATTTATCTCCTCTTCCTTCTTTTTAAGTTCTAATTCTTTCTTTTGTTGCTCTGCTTTAAAGTGCCCTACGTCCTGTTCCATTTTAGCGACTTCTGCCTTGAGTCTATTGTGTTCATCTGCTTTTCTTTTTAGGTCGGGCTCTTTACGTTGGATTTCGCGTTTAGAGGCTTCAATTTCTCGTTTAAGGGTTTCTAGGGCTTGTGCTGATGCGCTCATGTAATAAATAATTAACGTATCTATAAGTATACAATAAAAAATCCCTACTAATTAGTAGGGATTTTTTATTGTCAGGAGGGAGATCTTAGAAACTATTTCCTCCAACTCGTTCTACGTATTCACCAGTTTCAGTATTGATTCGAATGATTTCATCTTGATTGATGAACATAGGGACGTTTATTGTTGCTCCGGTTTCAAGCTTTACCGTTTTTGATCCACCTTTTGCAGTATCTCCTTTAACGGCTGGAAATGCCTCTGTAACCTTAAGATCAACTTTAATAGGTAAAGTCACACCAATGATTTCCTCATTGAATACAAGCGATTCTACAAGGGTATTAGCCTTCATAAACTTACCGTTCTCTCCAACCATTACAGCAGGAAGTTTAAATCGCTTCGCTGGGTCGTTTACTTCACAGAACCACCATTCACCTTTATTCGTGAATAGGAATTTAACATTTCTTTTTTCTAGGTCAGCAGATTCAACTTTTTCTGATACGTGGAAAGAGATTTCCTTAACGTTGCCAGTAATGAGGTTTCGTAGCTTTGTAGCATTTACGGGCTTTCGCTGCTGCTTTCGGAATACATGAGAATCAAGTACTACGTATGGCTGGCCTTCAATGATGATAAATTTATTAACGGTTATTTCGTTGTATTCAAGCATGCTCATGGCAGTGGTGTACTAAAAATCGATAATACTAATTAAGTACTATCGATTCTAGCTTAGGTTTGGGAGAAAGTCTATCTATTTGAGAAGTCCAAGATCTCGTAAAACGTCTTGTTTTAAGCTTCTTACAAAACCCGTCACAGTATCTTGAGCTGCAGAATCTATTAAATCAGGATGATTAAGTCTAGCTGACTCAGAATCAGTGAGATCAAATGGACTATACTCAGCAACATAAGCATTAATAGCCTCTTCTACAGTTGAAGCATCGGGTTGTTGATTCATTGCTCGGAATTGATCTACCATTCGGGTCGATAAACAGTCTTTTATTCCATCTAATCGTGCTGAACCATCCTTACCTTTTGTGAAACCTTCAGGAATTTCAATTTTGGTTAATAGGGAAGGTCGATCCATATTATTTACCATCAAGAGACTATCAGGGTTATTTTTCATGATTTTTATTAAATAAGAATTTATTCTGCATCATCTGTTGATGAATCTTCGGGTGCGCCCTTAATCATAAGAACATCATCGTTTTTGAGATTGTCTCGGATTAACCCTAAGATTTCATCTTTCAACTCCTTATTCTCTTTGAGATATGTTCGAGTAGCATCATATCCTCGGCCGAGTTTTACATCGCCATAGGCATATGAAGTACCTGACTTTTGAATGATGCCCATCTTTTCTCCAAGAGCAATCATTTCACCTTCTTGTGAAATTCCTTCGTTATAAATCAAATCAAATTCTGTTTGTCTAAATGGAGCAGCAACTTTATTCTTAACGACTTTAACTCGTACTCGGCCTCCTACAATTTCTTCACCTTTCTTAATCTGAGCAATTCGTCGGATATCGATACGTACGGATGCATAGAACTTGAGGGCCTTTCCTCCAGGAGTTGTTTCTGGGTTACCAAACATCACACCAATTTGCATTCGGATTTGGTTGATAAAGATCACCATGGTCTTTGATTTTGCCACGATACCAGTAAGCTTTCGAAGAGCTTGTGACATCAATCGAGCTTGTTTACCCATGTGCTGAGCACCCATATCTCCTTCAATTTCATCTTTAGGAGTAAGGGCAGCAACAGAGTCGACAACTACAATGTCGATTTTTCCAGATCGTACGAGACTTTCTGTGATTTCAAGACCTTGTTCTCCTGTATCAGGTTGAGAGATAAGAAGCTCGTTAATGTTTACACCAAGCTTTTGAGCATAGGCAGGATCCATTGCATGTTCTGCATCGATGTAAGCACAAATACCTCCTTTCTTTTGTGCTTCAGCAATTACGTGTAAGGCAAGGGTAGTCTTACCAGATGATTCTGGTCCAAAGACTTCAATAATTCGTCCTCGAGGAAGACCACCTACACCAAGCGCTGCATCAAGACCTATAGATCCTGTGGGGATTGCATCCACATCAACCTTGGGTTTATCTCCAAGTTTCATGATTGCTTCATCACCGAACTTTGTTTTTATTTCTGCTAACGCTGCATCAATACCTGCATTTCCAGACTTCGGTTCTTTTTTATCTTTTTTTGCCATATATTCGTATCTTACCCGGCGTTAATAAAATTTCTATAAAGCTTTGTTCAAGACCAATTCTATCTTCTTGACGACGTTCCTACCAAACTTATCTTTCGCTTCAAGCTTCCATATATTATACCCTGGAGCGAGTAATAATTCCTCATTAAAATTTCCATCTTTATCGACAAAGATCTGCCGGTCATTAAGACTAATGTATGCAATATTCTTTGCCATACCTTTAATAGCTACGGCAGGATTATCAAGTGTAGCTCCATTTTGAGGCCATGCAAGACTAATTTTCGGTCCAGAGATAAGATTTTTTGCTTGATAGAGAGAATATCCTCCAATACCAACAATAATAAGAATGATTACAATTATTTTTATGAGTACTTTGCCGTCTTGATGATACATAATTATATACCTTTATTTATTATTGGCCTGATTCATCGCCAGATGAGTCAGAGTTTGCTACTGCACCTGCTCCCATAACTTCTCGTGGTTTTGATCCTGATCCAGGGCCGATAACTCCGCGCTCTTCAAGCATATCTATGAGTCGTGCTGCGCGAGCATATCCAATACTTAGTTTTCTTTGGAGATATGATGTTGAGGCTTTACCAGCGCTTATTACAATCTCGCGAGCTTGCTCATACAGGTCATCGTCGTCACCTCCATCATTGTCATCAAATGATGATTCAAATATTGAGTTCTTTTCACCAGCACCTTCAGTAAGGTTAATTTCATTTGGTAGCTCATCTGCATAATTATCGATAAGATACTTTACGACAGCTTTCATTTCTGTTTCTGATATAAAGGCAGATTGAATACGTTGAGGTTTGGACATATCTGCAGATTGGAAGAGCATATCTCCGGCACCAAGCAATTTTTCAGCTCCTGCAGCATCAAGGATAGTTCGAGAGTCTATTTGTGAAGACACTTGAAGAGCAAGTCGGGAAGGAACGTTTGCTTTAATAAGACCTGTAATAACGTTTACCGATGGTCGTTGTGTTGAAAGAATAAGATGAATACCAACAGCTCGACTCATTTGAGCAAGGCGAACAATGGCTGATTCTAATTCTCGAGGGAATGCTTGCATAAGATCTGCCAACTCGTCGATGATAATCACAATATAAGGCATTGCCTCAGGAATTTTTGCCGCCTCCTCACCTTCAATCTTTGGTCCTGCTTTCTCAAGTTTCTTTAAAGCTGGAGTGAGGATGTTTTTATGATATGAATCAATATCTCGGACTTTATGTTCCTGAAGGATGTCGTATCGTCGATCCATTTCTTTTCCTGCCCACTTCAATGCCAAGATAGACTTTTTTGCTTCAGTTATAACCGGAGTTAGAAGATGGGGAATATTATTATACTGGGTAAGTTCGACTCGTTTTGGGTCGATCATAATAAACTTAAGGTTTACTGGAGAGTTTCTATATAAGAGGGAAGTTACTATTGTATGAACAGTAACTGATTTACCAGATCCTGTTGCACCGGCAATAAGGAGGTGAGGAGCTTTTGCAATGTTTGCAAAATGTGCCTTTCCAGAAATTCCTTTACCGAGTCCAACAAGAAGTGGTTTGTCTGAGTTTTTAAACTCATCATTCATAAAGAGTGTTCCGAGACCAACCATTGTTTTTGTTGTGTTTGGAATTTCGATACCTACGAGTGACTTACCAGGAATAGGTGCTTCGATACGGAGAGGGTGAGCTGCAAGTGCTAGCGATAGATCATTTTGTAGGCCAACAATTTTTGAAAGCTTCACACCTTCAGCTGGTTTTAACGCATATCGAGTTACTGATGGTCCGATAGAAACTTCATCCATTTCAACATTAATGCCAAAATTTTGAAGAGTACGCTTAATAATATTTGCATTTGCTTTTACGTCTCCAACAACAGGCTTTCCTTTATCTTGTTCCAAAAGTGAAATTGGAGGGGGATTGTATGGCTTACCAAAAAATTTGCTTACATCAATAGCGAAGTCTGCATCTTTTGGTTTTGTTTCTTTTTCAAATCCAAGAACTTTTTTGAGACCCTTTGGCTTATCAAGTTCTTCTTCAGAACGAGCAACAACGGGAGCAGGAATAGGTTCATGTTTTTTCTCCTCAATAAGTACCGGAGTTCCATCATCAATCTCTATATCTTCTTCAAATTCAGCTCCATCTTCAGTAGGCTTCCTTCTCCAAAATGCAATGCTATTAAATGTTAGGTGTGTATCAAAAATAATGATAGCAGAGATGATTAAGAAGCCACCTAATATTACAAGTGTAACGGTTATATCAAAAAGGGAGACCAGGGGATTAGAAATAAGATTACCAAGAAGCCCACCTCTGCCTAATCCTTCTAGATCTTTCATTACGGTACTTATAATTCCTAATGCAGAGAATAAGAATAGAAAAGATCCTATAATCTTTGGCCATGCAATATTCTGTTTAATAGACTTTAGGAAGATTATTCCAAGCACCGATAAAAGGAGTGGTAATAAGAAATATCCAATACCTAATAAATAACTAAGTCCTCCGTATAATTGTTCACCTACAATACCTGCCTGATGAAGTGATGAAAAGACAAGAACTATAGCCGCAATAAAAAAGATTATTGCATAAATAAATCGTACTGTTTCTTCTTTTAAATAACTTCGCTCTACAATCTCAACTTCTTCTAGTTTCTCTTTGTTTTTCTTTTTATTATTTTTCTTAGCCATCTTAAAAGGAATTTCAATAAGTATGTGTCTATTTTAGCATAGACATGGGAAAAATATCATATAAGTCATAAAAAATAAGCGCTCTAACCAAGGATTTTTTGACAAAGACACTGTCCCATATATAATGGACAAAAATACATGTCTTATATAAAGGACATGCTAAAAGACAAGATATGTCAGAATTCAAAAAGGACAATAATTACCAAAAGGACAATCAATCAATGGGACTCGTATATGATCCAATTGCCTTTAAAGGTGATTATGATATCTATATTCTCTATAGAAGAGTGGAGAATGTTGTAGCTGCTCTTTTCCTTGTGACTAATGAGTTGCCTGACACTGAAATAATGAAATTGTCTTTGAGGGAAAGTTGTTTAAAATGCTTGAACGATTCCGTGTCTTTTATTGCTTCGTTAAAGTCAGAGCAGCATTTGCTTCAAATTCTCTCTGCCCATGTCCTTGAGTTGGGATCATATCTTTCAATGGCATATTGGTCGGGGATAGTTTCAGAAATGAATTCGAATGTCCTCCAACGAGAAATTTCAAAAGTGAAAGATCTCATTTCAAAAGTTTCATCTCGATATGCTTCAAAGATGGTTATTGATACAACTCTATTTGCAGATATCGATTTACAGATGAAGCATCATCAAGCTGCTGTAGCTGCTAGCCAAGGGTTTGGAAGTAATCGAAATACAGGAGTGCGAGAATCAGTAGTGCCCACTTATGATAAAAAAGTAAGTAGGCCAGATGTAACTGTTCAACAGCGATCTCAGCACACTGTAGAATCTCAGGATAATTCCCCCGTAAAAAAAAGTGAGCGTAGAGAGGCAATTCTTGCGCTGCTACGACAGCAAAACAATCTCAGTATTAAAGACTTCCTTGCGGTAGTAAAAGATTATAGTGAAAAAACTATCCAACGAGAACTGCTGACTCTGGTTGAAGAAGGTCTTATTAAAAAAGAGGGTGAGAGACGTTGGAGCACATATTCATTACCTCAATAATGTAAGTAATCAAGTAAAAATTCTTAGCGTAAGTTACTAATCTCTTCGTTCGTCGTAGTAAATGTAGGACTGGGAATTATAGCTATATATTTATTGACTTTAGTTGATCAGTATGTAATTATACGCCAACTGGATGCTGCCAGGATTATCGATATAAAATTCGAAATTAGGCTAGTTATCCACAAACCAGGTCCTCACATCGTTGTTGAGCATGAAGCTGTTTATGCTATACTACGATGCATACTGAAATCGATCGGGTTTGAACGAATAAGAACATTGAAAATTGAATAGAGAGTGTGCACTTCCGAATTACTTTTCCCTCTACTGTTGCTAACGATAGAAATTCAGACTTACTCACAAAACCTACTTTTTTGTCTTGAGTCGATCAAACAAAAGACAAAAAAATAGTGTAGATGCTGCGACAATTGTTAGGCTTCAGTTGTTGTAGTAAAACGTTCGATCTTTAAAAGAAAGTCGATGTTCTTTAAAGAAAGAACACAAAAAGTCAAAAACATGTTTTTCTCTCATTCTATATATATTAATAATAAAGAGGGAGAAAAATGTGACAGTTATATATAACTTATTTATTATGTCTATCAAATCATCACAGAAGATTGTTGCAGCGCTCTTGAGCGTAGCAATGGTACTCACCCTTGTAGTAGGTCTTACTACTGTCTCAGCTAACGCTCAGACAACAACATCATTCGCACGAAACCTTACAGTAGGTTCACGAGGAGCTGATGTTACAGAATTACAAACAATCCTTTCAACTAAGGGATATCTTTCAGTAGCCCCAACAGGTTACTTCGGATCTCTTACAAAGGCAGCTTTGGCAGCATGGCAGGCAAGTGTTAACATTTCACCAGCAGCAGGATACTTTGGACCTATTACACGAGCATACATTGCTACAATGGGAACAGGATCAACTGGAGGAACAACAACACCTACACCTGGATGCGCAACAGGAGCTATCTACAATTCAATGACAGGAGCACTCTGCTCAACAGGAGGAACAACATCAACTCCTGGAACAGAAGGAACTCTTGAAGTGAATCAGGCAGCAACACCTTCAAACAATGCAAACATTCAGTCAAGTACTGATGTTCAGGTATACGGACTTGACCTCCGAGCAAAGCTAGGAGCAGTTAAGATCGACCGAGCAGACCTTGAAGTATCTGTTTACAACACAACAACAACTTCTTACGAAAACCCAGGAAACTTCGTGAACACTATCAAGGCATGGGACGGATCAACCCTTCTCAAGTCATGGACAGTTGGTTCATCTGACTTTATCAAGGACTCATCAAATGTATACTACATTCGATTGTCTGACATTGGTCTTACAGTTCCAAAGGATGGTATGAAGAACCTTGTATTCTCAGTGAACACAAACGCTGGAATTGACAACGACCGAACAGTTGTAGTTTCAGGTTACGGATCAAACTCACTCCGAGTATCAAGTGGAAATAACGTAGTATCATACTACAATATCGACACAGTTACACGAACACACACATTCAAGAAGCCAGGAGCAGCTACATTGACCCTACAGGCCGATGCAAGTAATCCTTTCTCACAGACACACCGAGTAACTTCAACTTCAGGAGCACAAGGAGTAACCCTTGCAACTTTCGGAGTTCGAGCAGTTGACGGAGATGCTAAGGTAACTGGTGTAACTCTAACAAGTTCATCATCAGCAACTACAGCAGCAACATTGTACTTGTACGATGGATCAACACTTGTTGACTCACGAACAAATGCAACAACAACAACCTTTAGCTTCAGTAACTCTTCAGTTAATGTAGCAAAGGACGCAACAAAGGTGTTCACAGTTAAGGCTGATTTCCCAACAGGAACAACCAACGGAACAATCGCAAGTACAACAGTTAACTCTGTAAGCTACGATAAACCAAATGGTTCAACTGCTACAGCTTCAGCAACAATTGCTGGAAACAATCAGTACTTCTACTCAGCAACACCAGGATGGTCATCATCTTCAGCAACAGCAGCAGTGCTATCTGGAGGAAATACTGCATCATCAACAGGTATCACAGCAACATTCAACCTAAAGGCTAAGCCAGTTGGAGGTTCTATGACACTTCCTGTCGCTTCAGACTTTACAGCAACTGTTGCTTCATCATCAAGTGCAGTAAGTCTAGGATCAGCTGACAGTGTAACAGTTTCTGGAAACCCATCAGTACTTGCTGAAGGATCAGAATACACAGTTACAGTTGTATTCAACGTAAGTACTGCAGATCTTACAGGTCTTGGAAACGGATCACTTACAAGTGAAGTGGTTCAGTTGACTCAGGCTCAGGCTGTTGTAAACGGAGTAACCGTTACACAGACATGGGGATTGAACGACTTCAAGACAAATCCAGTTACATTCGTAAAATAATCTCTTAGCGCAAGCTAAAGGATCTGGATTAGTTAACAAAACCCCGCCGAAAGGCGGGGTTTTGTGTTATTATAATTTCATGTTCGATAAAGATTTTTTTAAATTCCTCACGGGATTTCTTACTGTATTATGTGTAAGCTTTCTTATCCTCTTGATGGTAAATAAGTAATTCATAGTATCTTTAAGAAAATTTGATCTATCGCATGGTGTTATATACCCATGCGATATTTCATTTCTAAAATTTCTTTATTTTTTATTCTTACTGGTTCATGTATTTTAATTGCACCTGTATCAGTATCAGCAACCACATATATAGACTCACGAGTTACGCAGAGTATGGAATGGACTAAGGATAATAGCCCGTATGTTATCCAAGGAGATGTCTATGTTCCAAAAGATGTGATTATTACTGTACAACCTGGAGTTATCATAAAATTTGATAATGGTAGTTTAGATATGGAAGGAAGCCTTTATTTACTAGGAAATGAAAATGACAAGATTATCGTCACTTCGTTTAATAATGATATTGGTGGTGATACAAATGAAGATCTTAATAATTCACTGCCATCACAAGATGATATAGGTGGTATTTTTTTTCGTTCATCACAACCGTCAATCCTTAAAAATATAGTAGTTCGATATATAAACAACGGCATTTCAGCAAAAGATACCCAGCTGACAATACAAAACATGCTTATGAGTGATAGTAGAAAGGGTATTCAAGCTGATAACTCACGTGTGCATCTAATAAATTCGAGTATAGAGAATATTCCTACGTATGGCTTAACAGCTTTCAATCACAGCAGTGTAGACATTGCCTCGACGACAATTCAGCATTCAGACGGAGGAATTACTCTCTATAATTCAAGTGAATTAAATTGTATTGCCTGTATAGTTGATGTTGGGGAAGAAGATAGTCTTAAAGATGGAATTAATGTGTTTAATAATAGCATCGTAAAGATTTCTGATTCCACGATTTCATATCATGGAATGGGTTCTGCACTTGCTGCATTTAATAGCAGTAATTTTAATCTTACTAAGGCTACACTTTTAAATTCAACGATAACTGGAAGCCTCCAAAATGCAGTTCTAGCATATAGTCAAACAAATATGATTATAGCTTCAAGTACCATTCAAGATGCTCAAGAGAGTGGCTTAATGAGCTTCAACGGTGCTCATATCACTGTTACTTCAAGTATCTTTCAAAATAATAAAAGGGGAATAGAACTACATGGTGTAGTTGGTGGCTCTATTTCACATAGTTCAATAAAAGATAATCATGAAGATAGTATTTTAAGTACCACTGAGCATGCATTTGATGCTCGAAATAATTGGTGGGGAGATTCAACAGGCCCAAACCCTGAACCTGCGAATGTGCTGTTTACTCCATGGTTATTGGAAGATCCAGAAAAAAAAGATATATGTTGCTCTAATGTTTTGTTTTTACCGGGACTTCAAGCTAGTAGACTCTACAAACCAAGAGTTTTGACAAACGGAGATCAGTTGTGGGAACCAAACATCGATACTGATATATTTGATTTATTGCTAAATGAAGATGGAAAAAGTATCTACGAAAATATTTATACCAAAGATATTGTGGATGAAATAAATATAATTCCATTTCATCGTCCTACAATATACAAAAGTTTTATGAAAGCTATGGATGACCTGGTGGATAAAAAGCTCATTAATCAATGGAAAGCAGCTCCATACGATTGGCGATTAGACTATACCGACATTATTTCCAAAGATATAAAATTAGAAAATGGAGCCAGCTATAATCTTATAGCTCTATTTAAATCTTTAGCAGAATCATCTAAATCTAAAAAAGTGACTATAGTCGCACACAGCAATGGGGGATTACTATCCAAAGCACTAATTGATGAGATCAGGAAAGAAAATCTTGAATATTTGCTTGACGATGTAATATTTGTTGCTGTTCCTCAACTTGGTACACCTAAAGCTTTAGCATCGCTACTCCATAGTGATGAGCAGGTATATCTACAAGGATTCATTATGAGCAAAAAAGGTTCACGCCTGTTAGCTGAAAATATGCCAAGCGCTTATAATCTTTTGCCCTCAAAAGTATATTTAGAACGTAGTACTATTCCAGTTGTTCAAATAGCTTCGGGTACAAGTTTGTCTGTATATGGAACAGAAATTAATGATGCATCAACATTTAGAGAATTTTTGCTAGCATTTCGAAAAGATCGGAAAGACCCTGGAGTAAATGATTTTTTAACTCCAAATATTGCTAATCCGACATTGCTTATTCGTTCAGAAGTAACTCACGAAAGACAAGATGAATGGCTCCCACCACAGGGAATTACTGTTCATCAAGTTGTTGGTACTGGTCTTGATACGTTAGCGGGAGTTAAATATTCCATTGAGCGTACTCAGGCATGCAATATTATTTGTGGAGACAAAGATTATTTAATTCATAATCCTACATACTCTCGAGATGGAGACGGTACCGTTATTGCTCTAAGTGCTGCAGCAATGCTCGATCAGCCGACCTATTATTTCAACTTCCCGCTGTATCATAATTCTGGTGCCACGCATACATCGCATGCAAATATACTTGAAGCTTCTCCAGTTCAAGATCTTATAAATAATATAATTACTGATAAAAAGATAATCTCTCGTTACTTTTCAACTTCAACGCTTGAGACTGATCAAAATCAGATTCGAATTAGTATTCATTCGCCCGTAAGCATAGATGTGTATGATACTTTGGGAAATCATCTAGGTATTTCAACATCATCTGTATCTAATTCTTCTGTTAAGTTTATAGATGAAAATATTCCACAAGGCGCATACCAGGAATATGGAGAAGGGAAGTATGTGAGTATTCCTTATAATCCTAATCTAGAACTTACTTTTAAAGGCACAGATTTTGGTACTGCAACAATAATTGTTGATCATGTAATTAATAATGCAGTTGTTTCTCATCATGAACATAAAGATATTCCAGTTGTTCCTGATATGGTAAGCAATGTTCAGCTTGGAAATTTAGTGCAAGATAAAAAGTTACCAATAGACTTTGATAACGATGGTATTGTGGATATTCAGCTTCAGTCAGGACAATCAACACAGCTTAAAAAAGTCTTAGAAAAGCTTGTACAACATCCAAATAAGGGACAGTTTATTAAGCTAGAAAGACTACTTTACAACTTTCTAAAATAGTGTATTATATCGACATCGGCTAAAGACAAGAGGCAGTAGGGAGAAATCCTACACAAGACCTCTCGAGGTACGAATATATACAGCGATGTATATATTCACTCTATTCGGCCCGATGGTCGATTTTATTTTTTAGGTTTTTAAAACCTCATGCCATTACCAAAAAGCAAAAAGAAGGAAGTATTAGAGAAAGTATCAGAAGTTGCAAACGATGCTAAAAGTGTCGTGTTTGTAAACTTTCATGGTTTGACCGTAGGTGATTCAACAGCTATGCGTCAGCAGCTTCGAAAAGCAGGAGTAAAATATACTGTTGCTAAGAAGACTCTCGCAAAGAAAGCTTTCACAGAAAAGGGAGTAACAGGTGAAATGCCTGAACTTGATGGAGAGCTTGCACTTGCATATGGAGACGATCTCCTCGCACCTGCACGAGAAGTGTATACATTCGAGAAAAAGTTTGATGGCAAACTTTCTATCCTCGGAGGAGTATTCGAAGGGAAGTACATGACCAAGGATGAAATGACTGCTCTTGCAGCTATTCCTCCTCGAGAAACTCTCTATGGAATGTTCGTTAACCTTATCAATTCTCCAATCCAGCGTGTAGTTATCGCATTGGATCAGATTGCACAAGGAAAGTCAGCATAATAATTACTAATTAAATTTCAACATTATGTCAGAAGAAGTACAGAATGCAGCTCCGGCAGAAGTGCCAGCTCAGTTCAAGGATATGGTTGAGAAGATTGAGAAAATGTCAGTTCTCGAACTCAATGACCTTGTTAAAGTATTAGAAAAGCGATTCGGAGTTTCAGCAGCAGCAGTAGCAGCAGCTCCAGCGGGAGGTGCAGCAGCAGCGCCTGCAGAAGAAAAGTCAGCATTTACCGTTCACCTTAAAGATTTCGGAGCAGCAAAGGTTGCAGTTATCAAGGTAGTTAAGGAAGCACTTTCACTCGGTCTTGCAGAAGCAAAGACTCTTGTAGAATCAGCACCTGCTAACCTTAAGGAAGGAGTAAAGAAGGAAGATGCTGAAAAGATGAAGAAAGACATCGAAGCAGCTGGAGGAAAGGTAGAATTGAAATAATTTCTAGATTTTCTAACACAAAAGCTCTCACATTATGATGTGGGAGCTTTTGTTATATATATCAGGCAATACATAGAAATATCGTCAATTTTCCAGAACCCAAGAGAATGCTATACTAGCCAGTAATCATAACCGATTTCATACATGCTCGACATTCTCGAAAAACTATTTGGTTCAGCAGCAAAGGTAAAAATCATGCGACTTTTCTTGTTTAACAATGAAGAAAGCTATGACATAGATCATGTTATTGAACGATCAAAAGTAACTCCAACAGCGGCACGACAAGAACTCTCATTGCTTGAAAAAATGGGCATGCTTAAAAAGAAAAGCTTTTTTAGAGATGTAGAAGTTGGCCGAGGAAAAAATAAAAAAATAGAACGCCATCGAGTAATGGGCTGGACGCTTGATTACACATTTGAATATTTAGACCCACTAAAGAATCTTTTGGTGCATGTTAGTGAACAGCGCAACCAGGAGTTATTACGAAAGCTTGCTCGTGTTGGTAAACTTAAGCTTGTTATTATTTCTGGATTTTTTATACAAAATTGGGATTCGCGTGTTGATCTCCTCGTTGTTGGAGATAATTTACGAAAGGGAACACTTGAAAATGTAGTTCGAACTCTAGAATCTGAGCTTGGAAAAGAAATTCGTTATGCCTCTTTTGAAACTGCAGATTTTCAGTATCGATTAGGCGTCTACGATAAGCTTGTTCGGGATATTCTTGATTATGAACACGAAATTATTCTGGATAAGATTAACGTTGCTGCCCGATAAATCCCGACGAGATATCCGTTGACAAAACTAGTATTTATTCTATTATATCCAACGGGCAATCCCGCCGGCATGTGTCGGCGGGACTTCTGTTCTTAAACCTCAGGCATTCATACGAAAGGATTCGTATGGAAAAGATTGTGGGAACCGCGGTACTTCAAGTGCTAGTACCGGTGGTGATTGAGATGACGAGCTCGGGTGCTGCTCCAAAGCCAACCGACGATTCGTGGGGCGTGCAGTGGAGTCCTCGGATTGCGCACGGTGAGTACCGCTGCGCTAAGCGGGGATGTAGCTTCGTGCTGACAGACAGTCTCGGACGATTTGAAGATGTAGTAGGCTACTCCACGTGTTGTCCTCCTCGAAGCGGGGATAGGACAGCCGATTCTGGCTGTATCATCAAGCAATGTCCAGTATGCCTCAAGTGCTACTGGCATCACATTGATGCAGTGGAGAAGAGAATGTACAAGTTGAGTTGTCCCAACTGGCCGAAGGCCATGTGAGACATGGTCAGGTTTCCTCCGGGAGACCTGACCATTTTTTATATAAAATTTTGTAGATTACTAAAACGTAAGAGCCCCGGCACCAGATGTAAGTCTCTGGTGTCGGGGCTCGGTTGTTCGCTTTTCTATATGCCTGCGAAGATGGGCATGTACTTTCAGACTGTGGATTCGGGGTGCATCACACCGGCCAGCTCCGGGATTCCGGCTACGATCGACTTTGCTCCTTCACGGATGCAGGTCAACGCGCGGTGGAGCGTGTCCTCGTGGATGACGTTGTAGTGATCACCTTCGATGAACACGAGCTTGATGTCGCGCTCGATGTTCTCACCGAAGCCGTTGGCGGTCTGGATGAATGCCCAGGCCAACATCTTGATCGCCGGCTCCAGGCACTCGTGGTCGGTGACTGTCTCCACGTTGTAGTGCCGGAGGACATCGAACGCGCGCTGGAGCTGCTGGTTCGTGAACATCACGAACTTCGACTCCCGCGGCTCGCGTTGAGCCATGGAGAGTGCGATCGCTTGTGCCAGTGCGAACGCTGCCGACGCACGGTTGCGCGTGCTGGAGCCTTCGGGCATCGTGTTGATGTACGCTGCCGCACGGCTCATTAAAGTGTTCAACATATCAGGATCTCCCAGGTATACATTGGATTAAAATAGGGACCACACGTGTGGATCACCACTACTCGAACCCTTTGTATGTCTGTGCTAATTATATCATAAAAATACAGAAAGTCAAACTATGGGTTTGTATAAAATAGTGAACCCCGGGGCGTGCTTTCGCAGGCTCCGGGGCTCGGGGTTCTTAATTCACATTCCCGGTGAATTGTCGGGGTACATTATTTTAGGCCGCGGCGGCCTTGAGAATCTCGTCGATGGCGACGATGTTCGTTCCGCGTTGACCGTAGGGCTTGTTGCTCATCCACAGGATCGCCGTGATGCCCTTGCGGGTGATCGCGAAGACCTGCTCGGCCCAGACTGCGGGGACGAAGAGCTCCAGCTGGTCGAACGGGATGTTCCTGGGCGGGATGCCGCGGACGATGTTCTCGTACTGGGGCTCCTTGTAGCCCTCCATGACAAACCAGAAGGTCTGGATCCGGTTGATCTCGGCAAACGTGTTTCCGAGCTCCTTGCCGGTCCAGATCTTCTGGTCGAAGGGAGAGAGCTCGGGGTGGGCGCTGTTCACCGCCTGCACAAGGTCACCCATCCGCACCCACATCCAGCTGGGCTGCCACCCCTGCCGCCTCTGGGTGAGGTCGAGGCTGGGATCGTTGCTGGTGAGGGCGAACTGACGAAGCGTGCTCTGGATCATTCCAATCACGATACCTTCTCCTCCTGCGAAATTCGCAGGTAACAGGAGTCTTGGATTAGCGTCGCTCCCGGAGACCGAGAGTAACCGAACGCTTTTCCTTAGTATGTATTATATCATATAAATAAATAAAGTCAAATAATATATTTGACAAATTTGTATAAATATGATATCATATACCCAGGATGTGTTATTGCCGGACAGTCCGGTCGTATGCACGTCAGCTCTCATTTCAAGGACGGTTCCCATGTTCCGCATCAAGTCCTACGTGTTCGCTCTCCTGGTCACGCTCGCGATCGCCAGCATCTGGGGGCTCGTGATCCTGACCTTCGGCACGCCGTGGCTCTGGAACAACGCCCGGCCGAGCCGCTTCTTCATGGAGGCGGTCAACGGCCCCCGGTTCGTGGACCTCATTACCCTCGGGTTGATGGCGTTCATCGGCCACTGGTCGTTCTGCTACGGCATGACCCTCCGCAAGGAGAAGGACGCCGCCGGCCACGACACCTACGGGCGCCGCATGCTCTGGGGCAAGTCGTTCAGCTACGACCAGGTATACGTGTGGATCGGCATGGTCTCCTTCCTCTTCATGGGGTTCGGGACGCTCGCCGGCCAAGGCGTGAGCATGGCGTTCTTCGGGGGGATTGGACTGATCATTCTCGGCGTCTGCTGCTTGGTCATCCACTACGTGGACTGCAAGATGCCGCGCCTCCGGGCTGCGGTCATGAAGCCCAAGATTTTCTTGAAGGCCCTCAAGCGCCGCGCGATGCACGTGATCATGCGGCCGGCCTGATTGACAGGGCATAGTAGCGTAGCGTCATGAGATTTGATCTTTATCGGTGAGCATTTTCCACCGTTCTCGAAATGCAAGGGCCCCGCACGACATAGTTGTGTGGGGTCTTTTTTATTTGACTTTATGTATAAAATATGGTAATATATACACAGCGTGGATATAGGCCGAATCGTTCGGTTTAGTATCCATTAGTTCTCAATCAAGGACGGTTTACAATGTCTCGAATCTTTTTTTCTACCGTGTCGTTCCTCTGGTCGCTTCCGGCTTCTGTCTGGGCGCTGTTCGCGCTTAGCGTGAGCCTGGTGTACTGGGCCAACCAGTCGGAGGTGCCGATCGAGGCCTACCGCATGTCGTTTGATCTCTCCCTGGTTTCGGCCGGGACGGTGATCAACCTCTCGCGGTGGTTCGATTCGCTGTTCCTGTTCCTCGTGATCATCGTCTGGATGAAGATCATCAAGGCGGTGGCTACGGAGATCGAGAACGGCACGTCGGACGACGAGGTCGGAGTCTTCATCTGCTGGTGGTTTGCGCTTCTTGGCTCGGCGTTTGCACTCGTCAGCGGGATCTACGCAATCGTCCTCGGGGAAGCATTGGTGTCGCTACTGCCGAGCATCATCGGCATCCTGATGGCCGTGGCGTATGCGCTGTACCAAGAGGAGATTTTGACGGGAGGATCGCTCATGCGGTTTCTCATCGTCATGGCCTTCTCGAAGCGCGACGAGGATGATCAGCGGTTCGCTGGGGTATCCATTCCGGTCCCGGACAACTCCGCGGTTACCGGGATGCGAGTGACCAGCCTGAGGGTCGTGAGCATTACCCACGATCCCTATCCCGACGCTGTCGGTGACGGTCAGGGGTTGCTGCTCGACGTCACGCACGAAAGTGATGAGCCGATCGACCTCGAGGCCTTGGGTAGCAGCCTCTACGGCCTCCGCGCTCCGGCCGACTGGGTTCCCACGGGTACCGACGGGAAACCCATCGACAGCTACGCCTGGGAGTCCCCGGACCCGACCCGTGTGGTCGCCCCCGAAGACGGACATGCTGGGCCGTCGGCGAAGGGCTGACCTGACGTCTGAGGTCCTGAACTGAGTCACATTTGATCTTTCGCGAAGAAATTCGCCCGGTGTGCTACTACCGAATAATAAAATGAGCACGAAGCCGCACCAAACAGTGCGGCTTCATTCGTCTTTAAATACTAATCTTAGCTTGATTTATATAGGTGTTTCATTTGTTTTAAATAATCTCTTGACTCTATTTTCTCGGTGTGTATAATAGGCATCACTACTGAAATTATGTTGTTAACAAGAAATCTTAATCGGATATAGATAAGCCCTAGCAATAGAGTGTATCTACGATCCGCGCGAAAGCGGATTTTTTGTTAAGAATATAAGTCCGAATAAGTCATTTGAAAATTTAATTCTGTTCCATCACTAAAGAACTTACGTGCAGGAGTGCATATGGGTCTTTTCGGGTGGTGAGGACAGGCAAGAGCTCTGGTGATGTTTGATAAGAACATCATCAGAACAAAAACTTCACTATTGTCTTGTAGGGCAATAGTGATTAAACAGGTAAACAATACATTAAAACTTGTTACTGAAATCGAAAGATTACATGTAACAGGATAAAACAAGATTGTGGTTCTTACATTTCCTAATAGGGAATGTAAGGGCATATGGTGGATGCCTTGGCTCTGAAAAGCGATGAAGGACGTGGCATGGCTGCGATAAGCTTCGGGGATGTGCCTGGCAACAGTCGATCCGAAGATTTCCGAATGGGGAAACCCCTCAACTATAAGTTGAGACTAATGCGCTTGACGCATTTAGAGCATACCTAGGGAAGTAAAACATTTCAGTACCTAGAGGAAAAGAAACTAATAAGTATTACGTAAGTAGCGGCGAGCGAAAGCGTAGAAGCCCAAACTCAGTCTTCAACTTAGTGGGGAAGCAATTCTCTTCTAAGTTGACGACTGGGGGTTGTAAGGTGATAACGTTGCTTTTTAAGCAAGAAAAGTTACAAAATGATTCATTAGCGCAAGCTGTTGGAAAGCAGCGCCCTAGAGGGTAATGGCCCCGTACGTTAAAATGAATTATCTTTTTTGTTGTCATTCTTGAGTACTTCGAGACACGAATGGCTCGGAGGAATCTGCCGGAACTAACCGGTAAGGCTAAATATTTTCAGAGACCGATAGTGAACTAGTACCGTGAGGGAAAGGTGAAAAGTAGTCCGGTGAGGACAGTGAAATAGACCTGAAACCATATGCCTACAAGGAGTCGGAGCGGGTGCGCAAGCATCCGTCACGGCGTGCCTATTGAAGAATGAGCCAACGAGTTGATGCATGCTGCATGACTAAGAGCGAGAGCTTGGAGTCCTAGGGAAACCGAGTGTGAATAGCGCGAATAAGTAGTATGCATCAGACCCGAAACCAGAGCGAGCTTGCCATGAGCAGGGTGAAGTTGTTCGAAAGAACAATGGAGGCCCGAACCCGTAGACCGTTCAACATCTTGGGATGACTTGTGGTAAGAAGTGAAAAGCTAACCGAGCCTGGTAATAGCTGGTTCTCTCCGAAATAGCTTTTGGGCTAGCGTCATGTGTTCCCTTTGGGGGTAGAGCACTGGAAGGTCTCGACAGGGAGAAATCTCGCGAGACCTATCAAACTCCGAATACCAAAGATCAAGAACATGGCAGTTAGACTGTGGGGGCTAAGCTCCATTGGTCAAAAGGGAAACAGCCCGGATCTCTATTTAAGGTCCCTAAATTTACGCTAAGTGCACTCAAGGAAGTGGAAACTCTCAGACAATGAGGAGGTTGGCTTAGAAGCAGCCATCCTTTAAAGAAAGCGTAACAGCTCACTCATCGAGAGTTTCCGCACCGAAGATAATCGGGGCTAAGCGTAGTACCGAAACTGAGGATTATAATTATTTTCGAATAGTTATACTGGTAGGAGAGTATTCGCATCAGCGATGAAGGTAAAGGGGTGACCCATACTGGAGCGTTGCGAAGTAAGAATGTTGGCACAAGTAACCACAATGTATGTGAAAACCATACACGTCGAAAGATCAAGGTTTCCTTCGCGATGACAATCAGCGAAGGGTTAGTCGGGCCTAAGGAGATGGCAAACGCCGCATCCGATGGACACATGGTTAATATTCCATGACTTTTATAGTGTTTGATGGGAGGACGGGGTGTAGTATCAAGATCATCTTATTGGATTGATGTTCGTGTCTTAACTGGGAGTTCTAGGTAAATCCGGAACTCTGCCTTCAATGGCGACTGGAAATGAAGCGACGATGCAAGGGGCAACCCAAGCTAAGTCTTGAAAGCACGCTCCCAAGAAAAACCCCTAAAATTATCACTATGAAAACCGTACCGCAAACCGACACAGGTGATCAGGTCGAGTAGACCAAGACGAACGGGTGAGAGGTCCCCAAGGAACTCGGCAAAAAAGCAGCCGTAACTTCGGGATAAGGCTTGCCTACGCAAGTAGGCCGCAGCTAAAGTATGCTTGGCAACTGTTTACCAAAAACACAGCTCCCTGCGAACTCGAAAGAGGATGTATAGGGGGTGACACCTGACCAATGCCAGAAGGTCAAATATTGGCGGTGATTGGATCGCAAGATTTAATTGCTGACTGATATAAGCCCTGGTGAATGTCGGCCGTAACTATAACGGTCCTAAGGTTTAGGACTTTTCGCAAGAAGAGTCCTGAACGACTGGGACTGTTATAAGGAATTTTTGAGTAAATACAGTTAAATTATTACATCTAAAGCTACCTTGCTCTCTAGCAATAGAGAGTGTAGTCAATATGCGGTTATTAAGAGACCAACGCCGCACATCTCTTTTCCGAAAGTGAAGAGATGAAGATAGAGTCCATCAGTGTTAAAGGAATTGATGAGCGAAATTCCTTGTCAGGTAAGTTCTGACGCGCACGAATGGTGTAATGACTGAGCAACTGTCTCGGGGACTCGCCCGGTGAAAATACAATACCGGTGAAGATGCCGGTTACCTGCAGCTAGACGAAAAGACCCTAGAAGCTTTACTGCAACTTGATATTGCGTGTACGTTGTTACTGCGTAGCATAGATGGGAGACTTTGAAGCTATCCTCTCGGGGATGGTGGAGTCGTCAGTGAAATACCATTCTTTATAGATGTACACTCTAACCTCAACGGCAAAAACGATGAGAGACAGTATCTGGTGGGCAGTTTTAGTGGGGCGCTATCCTCCTAAAAAGTAACGGAGGAGTTCATTAAGGTAAGCTAGCCGCGAATGGAAACCGTGGCGATAGTGTATTGGCATAAGCTTGCTTGACTGTAAGACGTACTTGTCGAACAGGCGCGAAAGCGGGACAAAGTGAACCGACGGTTCGCATTAGATGCGGCCGGAGATTATCGGATAAAAGCTACTCTAGGGATAACAGGCTGGTACTACCTAAGCGTCCAGAGCGACGGTAGTGTTCGGCACCTCGATGTCGGCTCATCTTATCCTGGAGGTGGAGAAGCTTCCAAGGGTATGGCTGTTCGCCATTTAAAAAGATACGCGAGCTGGGTTCAGACCGTTCAGTAGATAACGTGAGTTGTCTCTTGAACCGTCTGAACCCCAACAGAGGAAGAAAACATTAAAGTGTTTTTTCGTTTAACAAAGTCGAATAGGTGAGTAACCTATTCGCAAGATATGAAACTAACCAGTATACAGAAGTATACTAATCACGGCGGTCATGAATAGAAATATTTATGAATCAAACTGACTAATTTCGGTGGAATCTTGATTGATGATCAAGGCTATACCGAGGGAATTTAGAGAAATCTAGAGCCCGTAGAGACTAATCGTCAGTAGTCCTTCTTTAAAAAGGGGATGAAGCTATAGTCCAATACACACAGTGATGTGTGACAAATATGCGTGAGACAGGTTGGTCTCCTATCTGCTGCAGGCGTTGATTTTTGAGGAGATTTGACTCTAGTACGAGAGGACCGAGTTGAACTGACCTCTGGTCTATCTGCTGTCCTGCCAAGGGCATCGCAGAGTAGCTATGTCGGGAAATGATAACCGCTGAAAGCATCTAAGCGGGAAGCATACTCCAAGATTAGAAATCGTTTGAGATTCGTAAGAGATGATTACGTATATAGGCATTAGGTGTACGCACAGTAATGTGTTGAGCCGAGATGTACTAATTAATCGATCCTTATTAGGAAATGTATGAAGCACCGCAATTTAAATTGCAAAATCTTGATTTTATCCTGTTACATGGAATTTTTACCCCGAGTGAAATCGAGGGGTTCCATGAACAGTAAGTATTGTTGTTTGTAAAAGCTCTTGTAATTGAAAGTTCCAAAGTGGATCATGTTCTTTAGCTCTTCGGAGCGAAGCGTGGTCTTCCAGTAATAAAGTGGCCGGCTTGTTGTTCAGGTCCCCCACTTCCTGGTAGCCGCGCCCACTTTAGAGCTTTCAATTGATTAAATTTGAAAGTAGTACATTGAATGTTTCGTTCTGGTGGTTTGTCGCGGGGGCCACACCTGTTCTCATTCCGAACACAGCAGTTAAGCCCCGTTGAGGCGATGATACCCTTCTGGGGGGAAAGTAGCTAGCCGCCGGTACGAAGTATTTAATCAAAAAACCACTTTTTATAAGTGGTTTTTTGTTGATTTAACAGTAAGTATTGTCTATGATAGTAGTAGTATTTTGTTGGAATTGATGTGTTCATACATAAGGAGGCGAAATGCTGCGCGATACACCTGAAGCAGAAGCATTTCTCGCTCGTACAAGGGGCGCATGGGGAGATGAAATTGCAGATGAGTGTAGAAGAATTATCAACGATAAAAAAAGTAGGGTATTTCTCGCTGACAATGTACTCGAGAAAGCCCTTGAAAAACTCGATCCGAATAATACATCTCAAAAGCAATGGGAATCATTTTTTAAGATTCGATTTGACACAGCTCTATGCTAGGTTGAATTCGGATCTTTTTTATTTTGAAAAATAAGCGTTGCAGACATACTAGTAATGAGCATAAGTATAAATATGTATACAAAGAATAAAGGCACATGATCTTGTAGCATAGTTTTATATACAAAACTGTTACTCTTATTTGATATAAGGTGTCCAATATTCATGACATATGTACATGTAGAAATAGTGGCTGGAGCAACACAAGGGACATTAATGCTTTGTGTAATGGCTCCTAGGAGTGCTATCGCTTGTGAATAACTTAACGTTATAAACAATGCAATAGTAATTATTTTGTTTTTAAGACTATCAATATATTGAGCAACAAACAGAGATAAAATCGCCATTATGGGTACTAAAAACCTAGGACCATAAGAAAATCCTCCTGATGCATCACCATAGCTACCATACAGCAAGAGGAAAAGAATTACGGTAAGCCAAAGTATACATTGCTCAGTCGTTGCATTTTTAAAGAATCTTTTTCGTAGCGTAAAAAATATGAAAATAAAAATAGGAGAATATAGGAATAGTCCTCTACCTGGGGAAAACAGCAGAGTGTAGAGTCCTTTCGGCAATCTATCTAGCACAAATATATATGAAACAGCTGATCTCCTAACGAGTTTTTCTTGTTCGGCGACTCCTGCTTCTTCAACTTCAAAAAAGTGAGGCAGTCTATTTTGCAAGATTCTCCAATCGCCAAAAAGTATATGGTTGTATAAAGGATAAGACAATAAAAGAATTCCAAGTACTGCTAGCAACTTAAACATAAGAAATGCTTTCTGGATACGAGGAGCTGCTGCTTTACAAATTACTACCAACAAATAGACCATCATTGGGGAAAGGAGTACTAGATTGGGATAATCTATATGCCCAGAAAGCCCGTATAAAGCCACTGGCACATAGGTATACTTCCAATGTGGTAGACTTGTCTGTGATCCTTTCCAGATAAGCCAAAAACACAGTAGGAGCAGTGTGGTGCTTACCTGATGTTGAAAAAATGTAATGCCATAGGACCACGCCGTTGAGCTTAAAAGGAAGATAACCGGCGTTATGAGTGATGCACGTGTAGATAGCTTAAATATACTTCGCGAAATATAGTATAAAAGCAACCCATTAAGAAGAGCACAGATCATAACAAATGAGAATGCAAAAAGTTGGCCTACATGAAATGCATGGCCAAGAAGATAGAAAGGAATGGCTAGGATGGCAAGACCAGGTGGAAATAGACTATAAAAATTCCCTTGATAGAAACCAACATCTATTCTCCCAAAAACAACTAAGTTTTTATCTAATGAGTTTGATCCGTAATAGATAAGGCTTTGCATGTTTGCAAATGGAGCACACTCATGTGCAGATTCAAACGGGCAGTAAAGCTGACTAATAAACGGTTGATCAAAATTACCTTTAAGTGTAAATAAATAGAGACCGATGATACATAAACTAACTATAAGATAAATTTTTTTTGAGAACATATGTTATGCGTTGTTTTTTGTACTTGCTATGTACTCCCATGTTGCTGTTCGTAAATATCTTTTTGCTAACACGACAGCTTTTAAATATACCAAAACAAATGCGATACTTAAAAATGGATGTCTCAGTGATTTTTTAAAGAATATTGGGTATATATGTTGTAACGTACGGGTATCTTCACGTTGAGTTACTTCTTTTGAAAAATATATATGATGATTGGTATGCAAGTGTCGTTTGTATTGCTGCACAATATCATGAAGTGTTGAGGGAAGTCTGAAATATACAGCTGCTTTCGGTTCAAATGTAATGATACGATTTTTGAGCTTACTATAATAGTAGATATATACATCATTTGATACATCAAGCGGAATCACTAATCCGTTAAGTGATTCTTTCGTGCAAGAAAAGATTCTACCAATGAGTCGGTATCGCATAGCTTTATCTTCAAGCTTGGCTTTAACTGATTGATCAACATCTGCTCCAAAGAAAGCCACTTTCTCAATGAAATTGCGTGGCGCAAGTGGTACTGGGTTTCCACACACAATATCAGCTTTATGTACGCTATGCGCGGTAACTAAGTGTTGAAATAAATTTCTATCACTGATTTCAATATCTCCATCAAGAGTAATAATAATAGTCCCACTACATTTACTATATGCAAAATTTAGTCGAGCATTTTGTCCTTGTTGATCAGTATAGTCGTAAAGAGTTATTCGCGAATCTTTAACTTTTCTAACTTCAGACACACTTGAATCAGTGCTGCCATCAGATAAAACAAGTATTTCATGGAGTATAAAATCTGAAGTATTTTGCTGTAAAATACTTCTAAGAATCGATTGGATACTAGACTCTTCATTATAAATAGGGATGACTACAGATATACGGGGTTTAATATCATTCATGATCTCATCTCAATAAGGTTTTTCAGTACTTTCTATTATACACGTTTTGAGCTTGAAATGTGCTCCCATACAGCAACACGTTTATAGCTTTTTGAAGCATATTTAGAGTAAAAATGCATAAAAATAAGACATGTTGCTCTGAGTGGATGCACAACAGCCTTTTTAAATAACAACAATGTCCACGGTATAGTTGGTTTTATGTCTTCTTTTTCTAAAAACTCTTTAGCAAAATAGAGATGGTAGTTTGGTCGTTCATATCGTTTGTGTTGTCGAATATAATCTTTCATTGTTGATGGCAAACGAAAGAGTACGCTCGCTTTTGGTTCAAATACAACGTTATTATTATTTAGCTTAAAATAAAAATATGTGTACGTATCTGTAGCCGAATTTGCCGGAATTTCAATGTTTTTTATTGATTTTGCAGTGCAAGAAAATATTCTGCCATCTATACAGTTTTTACCCATTTTCTCTTTAAGTTTGTATTTACTTTGTACATAGATACTTGATCCTAAAAATGCCGCTTGTTCTACAAACGTTTGTGGTTCTAGAGGTAACGAAATACCACACACGACATCAGCATTATCTATCATATGTCGGTGTATGAGATTTTTAAAAGTTTCAGTATCTGTAATTCTCACATCAGCATCTAAGTTAATTATAAGATCTGTTGTGATAGTTTTATAAATAGTATTGAGCCTTTGCGCTTTTCCCAGTCGGTCAGTATATGCAAAAATAGTAACTCGAGAATCCTGTATTGATTGAGCTTCTGAGACTGTAGCATCAGAGCTACCATCAGAGATAATAATAATTTTCTGAAGATCAAATGTATCTGCGTCTTGTTTTAGGCAATCCTGAATAAGACGTCGAATATTTGCTTCTTCATTGAATGCAGGAATAAGTACTGTTGTGGTCGGTCGGGTATTCATGGTTTATGTTTTTAAGTATACCGTAGCTGTCTGTTTAGCAATACTATCCCAGGTTGTTTGGGTATAAGCTCTCGTATAGTCCTGAGTGAATTTTGGAGCATCGCATAATGCTTCATATAATCCATGAGGATTTGCAGAATCATAGAGAAGAGCAGTATCTTTAAATTCTTTGAGAGCATTGATATTTGGCGCAATAAAAGGTTTGTTGAAAGTTAATGCCAAGTGAGCAATACCTGAAGTAAATACATCACGATAGGGAAGTACAATCACATTCGCTGCATTCATATAGATCTGTACAGTATCATTAGGAATAAATTCATATACACAACGAATAGTAGGGAGCGATTCTATGGCTTTCTCTATGAGCTGTTTTATTTCTGAATTTGCGGGGTTGCCAACAATATAAAGGAGAGTATTAGTTTGTTGTAGTTTTTTGAATGTATGAATAAGCTTGGGTATACCTTTGTATGATCTAATATTTCCAAAAAATAAATACACATAGGTTTTAGGATCGATATCTAATAGTTTCCGTGCTTCTTGAAAAGACATTGTGTTTTTGTAATATCCTGAGTAATCCCCATGAGGAATTATTGAAATCTTTGCTCTATCAATAGAATATGATGTGTGAATAAAATCTCTAGCTTCATTAAAATGTGCAAATATATTTGATGACATATGGAGAATCCTATGTAGTACTAAACGCTCTATTTTTGGATAAAATTGCTCATGACTGAGATTATTATGAAATGTGTATATTATTTTCGCTCCCAGTAGCTTTCTATATCGTATAAGTACTAAGAATACAAAAGCTGCAGACAGGGCAATAATCAATGGGCGTTTTTTATTACTAGAATTTTGAAATAAAAAATGGGTAAAATGAATGTGAATAATATCAGCTTTAGCAAAGGCTATGTCATATATAAACGCTACTATGCCTTTACGTACTACATGAGTATGTACCCCCACAACCTCAAGATGTGAAGCTAAAAGTGTTTGGTAGGGGTTATGATCCATCCTAGGAAGGCTTAGAACATCGATTTTATTCATATACTTTTTGCTTGAAACGCTCTATACGTTGAAGCATTTCTTGAATGACTTCATTATATTTAGTAGTAGAACTAAGATATGTAGGTGACAGTTTAATATTTTTAAAATCAGCTTCGGTTTCTTTTAACTTTGATTTGAAAAAAAAGCGATTAAGATTTCTAATGTAAGAAAGTTTTTGTGGGGCATATGCAATATCAAGTGATGCACACCAATCTTGCCATTTGAAAGAAAGTATCCTATCGCTTGAAGTGACTGGTATCCAAGGTACACGTAAAGCATCTGCCACAATAGCTCCATGCATTGCCTCTGCAATGAGTACTTCTGTTTGCGACAGCATTTCTAAAATTGTAGTAACTGGTAAGCGTGGGTCTATGTAGTGTATGCCAGCTCGTTCACACACCAGTTTCCAAGCTTTATCTCCATTACGTGCTTGGTACACATGCGGCATAAATGACCATGCATATTTTTTTACGTTAGCTTGAGGTTTATAGAGTTGTCCTATAAGCATTGCTCCATCACTAACTGCCGTTGATGGTGGTAATCCTAATACCTGTGCTGAAAGTGGACCACGTACCCAGTGTACATTCCATGCATCATCAATAAATGGTAAATCTTGTAAATGGTTTCCAAGTCCAACTCCAGTCCCAAAAACATGTATTGTATGAGCTTCTCGAATCCTCCCTAGTAATTTGTCATTTATAAGTGTACCAATTCCTAAGACCGTGGTTTTTGGATCAGAATCTAGGTGATTATTTAAATAATGATTCCATACCAATGGGTTTAAATCATCACCAAAGTTGCCGCCTTGCATCTTCCAGTAATACAGTTTCATGTCATTTTAGTATAGCGTATTTTTTGCTATACTGTACGTATTATGGATTGGGCATCTAAACGAAAGCTGTGGTATAGTGGCGGTTTTTTACTGGTTCTTATAGTGTTTATTGGTCTCCCAGCATTTGCAGTTTTATATAAAAAACCTAGCTGTAAAGACAGAAAGCAAAATCAAGGTGAACAGGGGATAGACTGTGGTGGTCCATGCGTGTTGTTGTGTAAGCCTGCAGAGAATAATCCACAAGTACAGTGGCAACAGACCTTTAAAGTAACTGAGACTATGTATACTGCTGCTGCATATGTGCATAATCCCAATTTAGAAGCAGAAGCCTTCAATGTTCCATATACATTTAGTATTTATGATATTGATAATACGTTAATACTTGAAAAGAAAGGTGTCGCATATGTTCCTCCTCGAAAAAGCTTTCTCATTATGGAAGCAGGACTTGATATGGGGGACAAGGTACCAGCCCGGACGTTTATTGATATAGGCACAACGTTTTCATGGCAGCGTGCACCTCAGGATCGTCCTGAACCACTAATTGAAAATCAGCTTTTGACCCAAACACCTACAGGGCCAGTAATTACTGCAGATCTTAGTAATCCAACCTATAAAGATATTAGTGAGGTGATTGTGTTTGCTGTTGTATATGGCACAGACGGTAATGCATTTGCTGTATCTCGCACACTTGTTGATCAATTATATCGTCAAACATCAAAACCTATCGTTTTTACATGGCCTCGATCATTTGTTAAGGAAGTATCACGTATTGAAATTATTGCACTACCTCGATGATAGATTTAGTTTTGGGGCTATTTAAAGGATTAAAGAAAAAAACATATGGAGCCAAGGGGACTATCGATTGGATACTTCTTGGTGCAACCCTACCAATACTTGGTGCTGGATTAGTAACGATGAATTCATTTTCAGGTGATAGTACATTGTTTTACAAACAATTAGTATTTATTCCTGTAGCGCTAGTTATCTTTTTTGTTGTAAGTTATCTTGATTTGAGTTTTCTTAAACGTACCAATGTCATTGTGGCGTTATTTCTATTTGCTTGTTGTATGCTGACCTTGCTGTTTGTTGTGGGGCATGTAGCAAAAGGAGCACAAAGTTGGTTTCGTTTGGGTTTTGTTTCATTACAACCTTCAGATGTAGCTCAAATTTTTCTAATTCTTTTACTTTCTAAATATTTTTCTCGACGGCATATAGAGATCAGAAACATTCGACATATTTTAGTTTCTGGATTGTACTCAATGGTTATATTCTTATTGATCATTGCACAGCCCGATTTCGGAGGAGCTATCATCGTATTCTTTATATGGTTTGGTATGGTATTCGTTTCTGGAATTTCCAAACGACATGTTATTGCAGTGCTTCTCATTGGAGCGGTATCATTTGCTGGTCTATGGATGTATGTCTTTAAAGATTATCAAAAAGCTCGTATTATGACGTTTATCCATCCATTAGCAGATATTCATGGGGCTGGATATAACGCCTATCAATCAACAATAGCAGTAGGTTCAGGCCAAATGCTTGGAAAAGGAATTGGGTATGGAACACAATCAAAACTGAGCTTTCTACCAGAGTATCAAACAGACTTTATTTTTGCTGCATTTGCTGAAGAATGGGGTTTTATAGGAGTTGTCATTTTGTTTATCTTGTATGGAATAGTAATTTGGCGGATACTTTACAACAGTATGTATGGTGCCTCAAATTTTGAAATTTTGTATGGAATGGGTATAGCCATACTATTTATGACTCATATTATTGTAAATATAGGAATGAATATTGGGTTACTTCCCGTGACAGGAGTTACGGTGCCTTTTATGAGTTATGGAGGATCGCACTTGGTAACGGAGTTCTTGGCTCTCGGAATATTAATGAGTATGCGCCGTCATCGTCGTGCTGCTCACCGCGATGTTATAAAAAATGAATTCTTGGGAATCTAAAACTACAATAATTATACCTACGTATAATGAGCGAGAAAATATTAAACCCCTAGTGGAAGATATTTTATCGCGACATCCAGGAATATCTATATTTGTCGTAGATGACAATTCACCCGATGGTACCAGAGATGTAGTTACTGCACTGAAAATAAAATATCCAACTATAGAATTATTAAATCGCTCAGCAAAAGATGGTCTAGGAAATGCTTATAAAGCTGCATATCAGATAATCTTGCAACGACCTCATATACAAAAAATAATTACGATGGATGCAGATGGCTCACATCATCCAATGTATATAAAAGATATATTTGAAAAGGCTTTTACGCATGATCTTGTTGTCGGATCTCGGTATGTGCGTCATGGCGGTATATCCAACTGGAATTGGCGGCGAAAAATGCTTAGTAAGTGGGGGAATGTGTATGTCCGAGCATTGTGCCTTATTGGAATTAAAGACTTAACAGCTGGTTTTATATGTATTTCTACTGATATTGCAAAAAAGATAGATATTGGTTCTATTGCTTCTGCTGGATATTCATATCAAATTGAATTTAAATATAGATGCGTAAAACAACATGCAAAGCATATAGAATTACCTATTATGTTTAGTGAACGAAAAGTTGGTCAATCAAAAATGTCTGGAAAGATAATTAAAGAAGGTCTGATTACACCGATTAAGATTTTTGGAGATAGAGCGCTGATGTTTGTTCGATCATTTTTGAACTACTAAATTCACTTTGTACTTTATGTAAAAGGGCAGATCCGTGCTCTCGAGCTTTTACGGGGTTTTCACTATATGTCTTAAGCGCGTGTACTATTTCAGATGCAGATCGGTGCTGTATGAGTGTGCCTGTTTTTTGATCCTCAATAATTTCAGCAATACCTCCAATATACGTAGCTACTGTTGGTAATTCTGCAAAGCCTGCTTCAATAAGCACATAGGGAAGACCTTCTTTAATTGATGGTAAAAGAAAGATATCAGCTGCGTGTAAATACTGTGCCGCGTTTTTTACAAAGCCTGCTAGAAACACTCTGTTTTCAAGAGTATGCTCGTGAATATAGGCTCTAAACGCTTGCTCGCACTCTCCACCGCCAATAATAATGTAGATATGCTCGGGAAGATCACGCATAGCTTCAAGTGCATAGATAAGCCCTTTATTATGGGTTAGTTCAGCAATGGTAAGTACAACTGGTTTACCATCAAGTGTGTCTTGAGAGATCGCAAGTGTAGATGCCATCAGTGATCGAGCTGTGGTGCGATCATAAAATTCAGGTGTCTCTATACCATTGTAGATAATCTTGCCTTTATGAGACACAAGCGGCCATTTCGCTATTTGGGCATGTTCGGTTTTTGAAATAAAAATTACATCTGTGCATAAAAACATTGTTATCCAACTTATGCATTTTATTACTAATTTTTGCCACTGAGGTCGGTCTTCATTAAATGCAAAACCGTGAACAGTAAAAATGATTTTTGGAATACCAGCAATTCGCGCTGCGAGAGCTCCAAGACCACCAATCTTAGAACTATTAAGGTGAACTATGTCTGGACGTTCTGCTCGTAGTAGAGAAACCAATTTAAAGAATGCCTTAACATCTTCAATAAAGTTGATATCTCGCCACATTTTTTCAAATGAAAGTGTTCGAACTTTTTTCTCAACTAGTTTATCAGCAAGAACCCCATGACCTCCAAAAAGGACAGAGACATCGAAATCAGTAGGGGAAAGTCTAGTCGCAAGATCAAAAACATAGCGTTGCGCACCGCCCCAATTTGATTTTGTTATTATAAAAAGAATCTTCTTTTGGCTCATATAATTCTATAATCGCTACTATACCATATGTTGCCATATGCTCATCGATAATTTCTTGATACACTTTAGGATGTGAAAAAGACAATAATACTATACGCTTCATTACTCATTGGAGGTGCAATCCTTTTATTTTTTCTTAATTTTCAATTATTCGTAACATATATTCGCGTTCCTGTGCCTTCTGGTAATGATTCGTATGGGCACGTTGCTATAGGTGAATATTATGCAAAGAATATATTCCCAAGTACCTGGGGATGGACACAAAAATGGTTTGATGGGATGCCATTTCCTCAGTTTTATCCTCCAATGTTTTATTTTGTGGCAGCTTTTGTATATATGCTTCTGCCGCTTAGTTATGCCGCAGTATTCAAACTATGTATTTTAGTATCAACATTAGCAATCCCTGGATTATTAGGATTTATATTATATAAATATACCAAGAATATATGGGCTGCTTCTTCTACAGTTGCTACTGCAGCAGTATTACTTTCAATGTTTTATCCCAAATACGGAAATATGGGGGTAACACTTCAGGGAACTTTTCATGTTGGATTAGCCCCGCACTTGTTTGGTTTCATATGTCTCATTATATGGCTCTATTTCTTTTTAAATGCCACTAAATCGATACGAGACTATTATCTTTCGATAGTTGCATTGTTTTTCACATTGCTTGCTAGTGTTCATGTGTTACCGGTAGCTCTTGTTGTCTATATCGTTCAGTTTGTAGCACTTGAGCGTCGAGCTTTCACTCATCCGAAAAAATGGTTACAAGACCCGCATCTTACCAAAAGACTTGTTCGATTTTTTGCTTTAGGTGCACTGCCACTGGGTGCTTCCTTGTTTTGGTATTTACCAATGCTCGCATATTTTGGAAATATGGCGGGTAGATCACTGGGAATTGATACTGGCCCTGGTGCATCAGGAATAGGATTATTTTTGTTGAGATGGTCACATCTTGTTGTATTTACTGTAGGTGCCGGCCTTCTTGCATATCGGAAAAGACATATGCCTATACTTGTATTGAGTATTTCGTCATTGCTTCTATTTATTCCAGTTGCATTCCATGTAGAACGGTTGTTTCCACGATTTCCAATACACATTTACCGGGCCTTGCCATGCTTTTATATGTTGAGTGCGATATGTGTGGGCTATTGTCTCTATAGAATAATATTTTACCTTCCAAGTATATTTTATAAAGTGTTTTTCACGCTTATATTTTCAACCCCATTTATCTTGGCTTGGGTTCCAATTATGAATAGCAATAAAATTTCCGATTTTTATTTTGGCTATAATCGTGACCGAGCAGAAGACATAGCTGACTATTTAAAAGATAAGAAGGGGACCTTTAATGTGGAAGTTACATCTGGTGCCCGTGCATTAGAATATGTAATATCACGCAAAGCAGGGGACTCTATGAAAAGTACTTACAATATTCTTGTAGAATCAGCTATTCAATCACCATTTATGGTGCCTGTACGAGGCGCATATTCGACTCGAGATGAACGAATGTCGGTAGATGCATATCTCAGATCAAATTCTGTATTTCGTAACCAAGGATTCGATAAAGATGCAGTTCGTGCACAAATACTTGGTATCAATTTCTTTATTGTTTCTTCAGGACAAATGAAAGCTCAGATGGAAAAGGATCCTCATATGGAGCTTGAAAAAGATTTTGGTCATTGGAGAATATATCATCTAAAGGATCCAGTACGTAAAGAAGTACACGCTTTGGAATATGAGCCAACAATTGTATTTGCACCAGCAGATTTTAAAAAGAGAACCACGACTACATTTGATTTTGTCAGATTTCAGGAAGAATTGTTCCTTCGAGCAGATCCTACGATGGTCTTAGCACGTGGGGAAGACCAATATCTTGATACTACACCTGATTTAGATCGTTTTAAGAGTGCTATTATCGTAGATTATACATATAAAAATTATGATAAAGCTTTAGCTCGCATCACTGAGTTTGCTAAGACACATCCGCTAGTACTCATTCAAGATAAAAGTGAATTATTTGTTGGGTTAGAAAAGAAACTAAGAGGTTCTAAGAATGTAAGGTTTGTAGCAGAGCAAATAACCCGAGATGGAGATCAAAAGGTAATCCGAACCGCTATGGGGTTTATATTTGAATTTCTTAAAGAGACTCAACAACCAATTAAAAACATTCCTACAATTGATTCTTATTTAATTACTGATTCAAAAATAGAGGTAAAATTTGCCTCATCTACACCGCAGGCAGTACCAGTTCTTATTACATCCACATATTTTCCAGCTTGGAAAAGAACGGATGGGGAATCAACCTACATGGCTAGTCCTGTATATACACTTACATACATAAAAGACTCAGCAACAATAACGTTTGCTAAGCCTTTATCATTAATTATAGGGTATATTCTTTCTCTACTGGCTTTAGGAGCTGCTGTATATTCTCTTAGAAGAGATCTAAAGAAGTAATATTACCACCACCACCAACCTCCGCCAGAATCAGATCCAGAATCACTTTGTGACTCTGATTCGCTTGGACTCTCTGATTCACTAGGTGAGCCAGAATCAGAATAACTTTCAGAATATGACTCTGAGTAGCTTTCAGATTCTGAAGATGATGAAGCTGGATTTTCGTTGTAGCACATATCCATAGAGCTATAACGACCGGTTTCACATGCGTACACGTATGTATCATAGCATCGAGATGATGGATCATATGTATCATAGTAAGGGTTGTAGGTAATATATCCGCATGAACCAGATGGTTCTTCAGTTGGGCAATCTTCTAGTGTTGGTGCTGTAGATAAATCACTACAGTACACAAAACCACCTCCACCACCGCCACTACCAGAATCACTAGGACTACCAGAGTCACTTGGTGAACCTGAATCACTAGGACTACCAGAGTCGCTTGGTGAACCTGAATCACTAGGGCTACCTGAGTCGCTTGGTGAGCCAGAATCACTAGGACTACCAGAGTCACTTGGTGAACCTGAATCACTTGGAGAGTCAGATTCGCTTGGACTACCTGAATCACTCGGAGAATCAGAGTCACTAGGTGTTACTGATACATCACATAATGGATTATCACCAACGCCATCAAAGTTACATAAGAATCCTGTTACACATGAATTTGATACGGTGTAATTGGTTTCAGCACAGGGTCCAAATCCACGTTCCCAGCCAATACTATAATCATACGTTGAAGCTGATCCAGATGTTGATCCGCTTGGATCATATGGAGTTGCAAACCAAGGATATCCACAACCTCCGATAGCAAACCACATAAAATTGAAGAGGGCATTGTACTGACCACAACTTACTTCAAATTGAGATCCTTCAGGTACGGTGCCACCAGCATTTGGATCTTGAATAGTTTCTCCCGCAGGGCTACTTATGAGAGTATCCGTCTCAGCCCAAATAACTTCCTCTGTTTCTGTATCATAAATATATCCCCAAAAATTTTGACCTCCAACTGTGCGAACCGGTCTTATATTTAGATCAATTGTTGGAATAAGTTTAAACGCTCCCAAAGCTTGTGCCATAAGAGTTTCTACTCCTGCAGGATTTGTTTTTGGCTTTATTGCATAGAGGGTTGGATCACCATATTTTATTTCGTCAGCAAATATACAGGTATCAGTTTGAGCAATACCAATACAATAGTATCGTTCTGGAGTTCTACTTATAGGCTTGGGATAGTGACCATTTTGATTGTAATAGAGTTCAAGACCAAGCTGAATCTCAGCAACATCACTTCGAGCTTGTCGATCTTGTGCACTTGCTTTAGCTGATTGAATGGATGTAAGAACAATAGATACAAGCAATGTAATCACCGATAAAACAACTATAAGTTCTACCAATGTAAAGCCTCGTGAGAATTTTTTAAACATAGTTATGGTTTATTCTGAATATCTTTAAGTATCTCAGGAGAGACTTTATAGGTAGCCTGATTTTTTGGACGAACAACGAGAAGTAACACAACTCCGAATGCCATAACAAAACAAGCAATTGCAATTACTATAAGTATTTTTTCAGCTTGCTCATTATTTTTGGCAAGATGCATTTTCTTTACAAGAAAAATGAGTCCCTGCTCTTCTCTAAGGGGAACCGCACGGGCAGTGAGATCGACATCTAATCTATTTTCTTCATTAAATTCTATCTCTGCCATAGTAAGCTAATTATATACTAGAGTACGCTTAACTGAAATAGGTTTATGAACCTGATCCTGAACCATTACCACAATTTGATCCATTACTCCAACCGTATCCGTTACTTGGATACCCTTGGTAAGAACAGTAATAGTATGTACAATCATTTCCATCACTCCAACCATATCCATCACCTGTAGCTCCTCCTTGATATTCGCAGAAATAATATAAATTATTATTAGTTGAGCCAGAATCACTTGGACTTTCAGATTCACTAGGTGATTCAGATTCGCTTGGAGATTCTGATACACTACCGCTTCCACTTCCATTTTCGTTAGAAGATGTTGTATATACTGTAGTACTAGTATTGCCAGGATTTTGAGCGAACCATGTTGTAGTGTTTCCTTCAACTTCTGGAAATAATACATATGATTCATCACTACTACCTTCATAGTAAATTACCCCGGCATTCTGCTCGTTATCAATAGGCACTACGAATTTTGAGAATTCGCCTGCAGCATGTGCTGTAGCAGGTGAAAACCAGAATGAGTTGGTTTCAGATGTAAGTATTGGGGGGATTTTATTGAGAGTATCTAACGTAAGAACCTGAGTATAGATTTGTCCATTGATATAGCAGCGATCGCTACCAATACAATAAAACCCATCGCCATTGTCTGGATATTCGCCATAATCATCATAGTAAAGTGCCATAGCGATTTGTATTTGGTGAACAATAACAAGTGCCGCTGCATTTTTTGCCTTTACTCGTGCTGTATTAAGGCTTACGAGTACAATAGACGAAAGTACACCAATAATGGCAACTACCACTAATAACTCAATAAGCGTAAAACCGGATTTTTTATGCGATGGGAAGAACTTCATATGAAAATGTCATTAGTTTGTACCTTGTAATTTTTGCAATATTTCAGGAGGCAACTGCAATTTTGTTTCTTGTGGTCTGCCAATATTAAATACAAAGTACCCAATAATAAATACTGACGCGAGGAGAGAAACAAGTGCTACAATCAAAAAAACTTTATGAGCTTGCTGCTCACTTTTAAACACCCCTTTTTTTACGAGCACCAATGTGAGACTTGAGTGCTGTTTTTGAGATGCATGTATTCGTGCCATTGTTGGGTCTATTGTATTAAATTGATCTTCTTCAAATTCTACAGCCATACGACAAAAGGATACTAGAATTTTATTCTATCAGATTTAGTAATAAAAAAGTACCACTCATGTGTACAACTCACCTCAACAGCTAGCAATTTTATGGCTTTTTGCTATAGTGAAGCCACAAAACATTCATGAACGCACTCAATAAACGGGTTCCATTTCTCTTGTTTTTTACAGATATACTAATATTCTATGCATCGTTGTGGGTAACGTTGCTCATTAGATATCAAAAGATTCCTGATGACAGTATTTTATATAGTCACTTAGTGCCGTTTTCTATTCTTTTCATAGTGTGGCTACTTGTATTTTTTATTGGAGGACTGTATGAAAAGAGAGCAATTATTTTACGTAATGGTTTGTCGAGCAATATTTTAAAGGCTCATATTACAAACAGTATCATTGCTGTATTGTTTTTCTATTTTATTCCATTTTATGAAATTACTCCAAAAACAAATCTGTTTATTTATTTAAGTGTCTCATTGCTACTCATATATATATGGAGAATTTGGGGGTATTCATTATTTGGTGGCGCAAAAAAGCAGCAAGCTGTGCTTATTGCCCGAGGCAAAGAAATGAAAGAGCTGTATGACGAAGTAAATAAACATGAACGATATAGTATCCATTTTACTCATCAAATAGATCTTGATCATATTCATGCCAATGAAGCAGCTGAACTTATTTCAAAAGAGATAGCTGCTGGAAAGGTATCTCTTCTTGTTGTTGATTTTAAGCATCCAAAGATTGATCCATTAATTCCAGTCTTGTATGACCGTATATTCTCGCAGATTATGTTTGTAGATATGCATAAAATGTATGAAACTGTTTTTGATCGTATTCCGTTATCACTTATCACTCAAGATTGGTTCTTAGAAAATATTTCTTTTATACCAACACGAGCGTACGATACTCTTAAGCGAATTATGGATATTGCAATTGCTTTACCGTTAGGACTTATCTCTTTTATCGTGTATCCGTTTATATATATTGCTATAAAGATAGAAGATAAGGGCCCGCTTTTCTTTTTCACAGAACGAATAGGTAAAGATGGAGAATCAATGTGGATTATAAAATTCCGAACCATGACCACTGCTGGTGCAGGAAAATATGATGAGCAGGGTAGGGCCTATAATAAAGTTACAAAAATTGGAACTTTCCTTAGAAAAACAAGACTTGATGAGCTTCCTCAGCTTATTAATGTAATACAAGGTGATATATCACTTATTGGTCCACGCCCAGAATTACCAGTACTCGTTGCTGAGTATCAAAAACAAATTCCTTTTTATGGGATTCGCCATACAATTAAACCGGGACTTTCAGGATGGGCACAAATCTATCACGACAATCATGCTCACCATGGTGTGGGAGTAATTGAAACCAAGGAGAAGCTTTCATATGACTTGTATTATCTTAAAAACAGATCATTCTTACTGGATATAACTATTGCACTTAAAACTGTAAAGAAATTATTATCTATCGCTGGTAAATAAGTCTTGTAACAAAATAAGATAAAACTGGGTTATCATAGATATATTATGAATAAAGTTGTCGTTACTGGAGGAGCAGGATTTATTGGTTCACACCTCGTGCATGCCCTTGTAGAAAAGGGTTTTAATGTTCATATCATTGATGATTTATCAGGAGGTAAAAAAGAAAATATTCACCCTGATGCTACATTTCATCATCTTAGTATCATAGATAAAACAGGAGTAACTGCTGTCATTTCAGGTGCAGACTATGTATTTCATTTAGCTGCAGTGCCAAGTATTCAAGAATCACTCGAACATCCAGATCGCACGCATGACATAAATGTTACAGGCATGCTCAATGTGCTTATTGCTTCACATGAAGCAAAAGTAAAAAAAGTTATATATTCAGGGTCATCTGCGGCATATGGTGATCAAGCCGTTTTACCATGGGAAGAATCTATGATTCCTCAGCCAAAGAGTCCTTATGGACTTCACAAATATATTGGTGAAGAATATTGCAAAGTGTGGAGCATGGTATATCAATTGCCGACAGTTTCATTTAGATATTTTAATGTGTATGGACCTCGACAAAGCGCTGGTGGAGCATATCCATCAGTAATTGCTCATTTTATTAAGCTAAAAAAAGAAGGTAAACCACTCACTATTACTGGTAGTGGTGAACAAACAAGAGATTTTACGCATGTTTATGATGTTGTCCGGGCAAATATCCTAGCAATGGAAAATAATAATATTGGAAAAGGAGAAGTTATAAATATTGGAACAGGTAAAAATCATACTATAAATATGTTTGCTCAATTAATTGGTGGTGACATTGTTTATGTACCAGCTCGTCTTGAAGCACAAAATAGTCGTGCAGATGCAACAAAAGCAAAAAAATTACTTAACTGGGAGCCGCAAATATCTTTAGAACAGGGGATAGCTGAATTGAAGAGTATAGAAAACATTGTATAATTGATTCATGTTAACTGAGTCTCAAGTAGAAGAAATTAAAGAACTAGAAAGAGAATTTCTGGAGAAAATTGAAGGACTTAAAAACGAATATCGTGAAGAGTTGAAAAAAGCGATGGCAAAGTTAGAACAAAGTAAGGTTGATCAATTAAGAAAAGAACTCTCACAAATATGACTTCAACAATGGATGGCCCTGATAAAATTCTCAAACCAGCTCCTGGCGATCTCGAAGGTCAATTAAATGCAGGAGATCCTACTAGAGTCGAGGGAGGTGAAGGTGAATCTACCCTGGATGCTAGTGAAACAGGGCCGGAAGCTCAAACTTTTACACCAGAAGCACTTAGAACTCATGTTGATCTAACAGCAGAAGCTGCTGTTGATGATGTTGATGAATTAGCTCAGCAAGGTATGAATAGATTTATAGATAAAGGTGGAACAGCTGAACAGGCGGCTGCTATTATGCCTGATGCTCATGACCGTGCAGAGGCGATAGCTACGGATTTTACAGGTAACGTAGAAGCTACGTTAAAAAAGGGTGAATCTCCAGAAGGGTTAAATGAAGCGCCTGTTGATTTGAGTGAATTAAATGCTCTTACATTGGATAGTCTTAAGGAAGATCCTTATCGATTGAATGTTTTTTTTGATAGTGTAGATCAGCTCGAAAGAATGGTTGATAAGATTTTGGCTACTACAAAAACGATTGATAGTTCTCAAGATGTATTTATAGAGAAAGCTTTAGACAAGATTAATTCGTGCTTACAAAGATTTGAATCGCAATCACTCGCAGCGGCAGAAGTTCGGTCTCACGTTATTGAAGCAAGAGGGGAATTGAATTTACTTACATTTGCCAAAGGTGATAATCATCAACAGGAACTGGAAGGAATCAAGGAATCTTTAACAAAAGTGAGAACTAAATTAGATGCTTTAATGACAGAAGTTTCAGTGCCTACTGTAGCTGAAGTACAGCCCGAAGCAGAGCCAGTACTAGCTGAAGCTCCGGCTGAGATTCCTGCTGAATCAACAGTTGCTGAAGGAGATACTGTTGTAGAACCCGTAGTTGCAGAAGCAGCTGCTGAAAGTACTGAACAACCAGCACGAAGATTTGATTATAATAAAGATGATTTAATTGATTTTACTACTTTATCCGTAGAAGATCTAAAACAAAACCCTACTGATCTAATTATCTTTTCAGCGCAGTTCAATTCATATGGGGATGCTGTCGATAAGGCTATAACCGGACAACAAGATTTACGAGACGAAGATATTGATCTCATTCGGGAGCAGCTTATGTATAGTGATGTAGTTTTACATAATGAATCAAAGTTTGCAGATTTTAAAAGTGTAACTAATTGTTCGGAACATATAATAAACGCTCTGACTGCCCTCAAAGAAGTTAAAGAAAATAAACATGATCCTAGAGAAAAGGGTAAGAGTTTGCACGCCGCACTTACAGCTCTCAATGCTGCTTATCGTGATATTGAAAATTTTGGAAAGGAGCTCGCAGCAAAGAAAGCTGAAACTGCAGCAGAAACGAGTGCTGAGGTAAAAGATAATGCAGAAAAAATTCCTGACGCTCCAGAAATGATTCCTCTTACGCTCGATTTTATTAAAGATCATCCAGGAACATTAGAGTCATATCAAGAGCATTTTAATTTGTATGTTGAGGTTTTGAAAAATCTTGAAGAGTCTAAAGCATATAATGAGGAGATTATAAGCGATGTCTTTCAAGGTCTTACTGATTCACTTAACCAATTTAAAACTCTTGAGGGATCACATCAGTCTGAAACTGTAACAAATATTATTACAACTTTAGACCGTGCTCACCGATGGCTTAATCATTTAATAAATGATGATGTTAAAACAGTAGGGCGTATAACGAGTAGTACACATTTTGCAATTAGTGGTTTGAAAGATGCAGATAAAGAAATCTCAAAACTTATAACCGAAATCAATCCACCAGAACCAGCAGCTGAGGCTGAGCCCGTACCAGTTAACACTGATGCAGAAAATCTGCCCCCACCAGAAGCACCACTAGATGACGCTGCTATTGATGAAGCTTTAGGAATGAACAGCAAAAAGCCTGAACCTACTCCTGAAGTAAAAGATACTAAAGACCAGGATCTCCCTAAAGAAGAATCAGGAAAGCTTACTCCTGAAATTATCGATGAAGAGTTAAAGTTGAAACCTGATTCAGAAGTAATACCACCATTTAAGCCAGATAGTAAAATAGAAACAACGCCATCTTCAAAGAAAAATAGAAGAGGTCTCTTTCAAGGTAAGTTTGGAGAGTTTATAGGAAAAACTCGAGATGCTATAGCTGAAAGAATTAATGCAATCAGAGATCCAAAGCGTGCAGAAAAATTAGAAGATAAAGTAGAGGAGCACTATTCAAAGTTGAGAATCTTTAAACAAGAAATACCCCGACTTACACAACAACGAGATTCAATTCTAAGTAAAATTGCATATCTTGAAGAGCAGGCTGCTCAGGGGATTTCTGAAAAGAAGCAAAATGAGATTCAAAAATCTTTGCGTGATCTACGAGTAAAAAAGCGAGAGTGCGAAACTAAGTTGGATAAGCTTGAAACAAAATACGAAACTGCACAAGATACATTGAAAGCATTTGAGGCGCAACGCGAAGCGATAATTGGTGATATAACTCGAAGAATAGATGAAAAGGCAGCTCCTTATGAAAAGAAATATGGTGCACTCAAAGATCGTGAAAATGAACTTGAAAAAGATATTGAAAAATTTACAGGATTAATCAGTAAAATAGAAGAAAAGCTACGAGATAAAAGTCTTAGAAAACATGAGGTTAAACATTGGAAAGCAAAGATTGCTGAAGCTCGTAAATTGTTGAGTGATCGAAGACGAAAGTTGGGTGACTTGTTTGCTCACATGACAGGACCTCGAGAAAAACTTAAGACATTCGTGGATAATAAAAGATATTTCCAGCGTTTTGGACAAAAGAGAAAAGTTGATACACTTCCAAATCGCGGTGGTGAATATGATATTGACTCAAATAAGTCCGAAGATTCAGCAGAGGATGAAGATGATGATTTGGCTGAGGATCTAGGGTTAAACAATAATAGTGATTCAACCGTTGAAGAAGGTGATATGGAAGAAGTGGATCCAAGTAGATATGATAGATTCGATACTACTGAGAGTAATACAGCTCCTGAAGCATTAAAGATTCGACCTGAAAATTTGGCAAAGTATGGTGACGCATGGAATGATTTCATTAGGGCAAATAAACTTGTTATTCCTGATTTTAAACCGGGGAAAAATTTCTTAGCAGTTGCTGAGGAGTATCTTAAAAAACAAGCAGAAACTTTATTAGTTAAAGATGCCCTCAAGGTAATCACAAGTGCTAAATCAATAGAAGAGTTAAAATTAGATAAACCAAGTGATTTTGCGTGGATATATCAAACCTATGTTGCAATAAATAGAATGATTATTGATTCTCCCCAGCAGAGTCTCGTTAATGATTCACTTAGAAAATTCCAAAACAGTTTTATTAAGTAATAATAATTTATGTCAACACAACATACTCAAGATGATACAAATGACATTGATCCAGAATTAGCAGATTTTGATGCTCAGATGGCAGCCTTTGCTCAAAAATCTCAAAGTGATATGGATTCACTTGCTGCAGATGTTGATGCATTCGATGCTGATATATCTAAAGCTCAAGAAGAAGTTGTAGGTGATCTAGAAGAAGGAATGAACACACTTGAAAAAGCTGTTAAAGATTTAGGATAGCATTGATTTCTACGCTTATTTGAGCTAGGATACCTCTACATATATACGAAATTTATGAATAAATACCGCATCTGGGCTCTTATATTATTGGTTGTTATGGTCGTTTTGGGGTGGGTTGTATACACTAAGTCATCATACAAACTTGGTCTCGATTTGGCAGGAGGTACCGAGCTTGTCTATAAGGCAAATACTGCAGACGTACCAAAAGAAGATCTTGATGATCGACTTAATTCTCTTCGAACACTTATCGAAAAGAGAATTAATCCTTTCGGTGTGGGTGAGCAGCTCGTACAGCTTGAAGGTGCAAATGCATTTAACAATGAGCCAAAGCTTGTTGTTGAATTGCCAGGTGTAACAAATACAGAGGAGGCAATTAATATTATCGGCAAAACTCCACGTCTAGATTTCCGTCTTCTTACCGCTGAGGGAGAAGCCGCTTTAACAGCAGGAACAACAACAAAGACTATTGGTGAATTGTTTACTGATACTGGGCTTACAGGTCAGTATCTTGAAACAGCACAGCTTACCTTCGATCAATTTGGAGGACCTACAGTATCACTAGTTTTTAACGATGAAGGTTCAACGCTTTTTGCAAAGATCACACGAGAAAACTTGGGAAGAGTACTCGCGATCTTTTTAGATGATCAAATTATTTCTCAGCCAGTAATTCAAAGTGAAATTGCTAATGGTGAAGCACAAATTACTGGAGGATTTTCAAATGCTGAAGCAAAAGCTTTGGTAGATAATCTTAAAAACGGTGCACTTCCAATTCCTATTGAGCATGTAGGAACCCAAACCATTGGTCCATCACTCGGCGCTTCAGCATTAAATGCTGGAATTCGAGCGGGAATTTGGGGCTTTGCAATCATTGCTCTATTTTTGATTCTTTGGTACCGGTTACCAGGATTTGTCGCTACTGTCGCTTTGGTGATGTATGTAATTCTTTCATTGCTTGCATTTAAGTTTATTCCTGTAACTCTTACTGCTGCAGGTATTGCTGGATTTATTCTTTCTATAGGTATGGCCGTTGATGCCAATGTTCTTATCTTTGAACGAATGAAAGAAGAATTGCGAAAAGGCAAGAATCTACATGATGCAATGCATGAAGGATTCCATCGAGCTTGGCTATCAATTCGAGATTCAAACGTTTCAAGTCTTATCACATCAGTAGTGCTCTTCTGGCTTGGAACATCATCAGTAAAAGGTTTTGCGCTCACACTTGGTCTTGGAGTACTCATAAGTATGTTTACTGCAATTACTGTATCTCGAACATTCTTGTTTGCACTAAGCACAAAGAATCCAGGAAAGGTCAGTGGATTCCTCTTTGGTTCAGGTTTACGAGCACGCAATCTAACCACCCCTAATTCAAAATAATATGTTTGTTGTAACCTACAGAAAAATATTCTTCGCGCTCTCAGCTATACTTCTTTTGGTATCTGCATGGGCAATGTACCAGTATGGATTTAATATCGGTATTGACTTTAAGGGAGGAACAATCACCGAGGTTTCATACTCAAACGGCCGACCTGAACAGTCAGCGCTCAATAGTAATGTAGAGAAACTGAATCTCGGTAACTTCATTCTGCAACCAACAGGCGATACTTCATATGTCGTTAAAACTAAAGAGTTGAATGATACAGAAAAGCAGGCATTACTTTCAACACTTTCGTTAAACAATACTGCATCAACCACCGTAGAGCGATATGACTCAATTGGCCCAGTGGTAGGAAATGAACTCAAAAACAAAGCATTTGCAGCTATTGCAGTTGTGATTCTATGTATCGTGTTGTTTATTACCTATGCATTCCGAAAAGTATCAGAACCTGTAGCAAGTTGGAAGTTCGGTTTTGCAACAATTATCTCACTCATTCACGATGTGATTATTCCAACTGGAATTTTTGTGATTTATTCTCATTACACAGGCGGGGAAATCGACGTGCTCTTCGTATCGGCATTGCTCGCGGTTCTTGGATATTCTGTTCACGATACTATTGTGGTATTCGATCGAATTCGAGAACATCTTCGAGATAACAAAGAAGCAAATAGAAAAGAAAGCTTTGATATTACAGTAGGTAAGAGTGTATCAGAAACTTTTGGCCGTTCTATCAATACTTCACTTACTATTTTTCTCGTGCTTGTGGTGCTCTACTATGTTGGAGGATCTACAACAAAAGACTTCGCATTCGTGTTGCTCATGGGAGTAGTTGCCGGAACATATTCTTCTATCTTCGTAGCATCACCATTACTCGTTACTCTTGAAAAACTTCAGAATCGAAAGGCAAAGAAATAATGTCCGTGTGGAAAAAGATAATTGACTCATCAAAAAGAATTTAGTATCGTAAAATAATCATGAATTTCATTAAGCGAAACCTTCAGACCCTCATTAAGACCATTACAACAACGGTCGAGGTTTCGCTTGTGTCTAGATAGAAGAATTCATTCTCTCAATATAGCCAAAAGCGAGCCCTCGATGAATCGGGGCTCGTTTTTCGTTTACAGTTCTTACTCGCACGGAGGTCTGTTATGCGGCAAGATAGAATTGACATGTTTGGTGGGTCTCATGGTCGGCAACCTCGTTATCGCGGGGCTACGCGTGAAGAAGGTCCGGCTTGTGGGCTCAATGGAGCGCTGTCTGCGGCTTCGATGCATGATCAGCCTGTGCCTGCCACGATGCATCTTCATCCGCATCGGAGGGCTCGTGCGACGGTACTGGTACCTCGTACGGTAGATGCCCGTGGTCGGAAAGAGGGTGACGAGAGAATCGACTGATGTTCTTTGGGATAACGTCTTGCACGCCTTGTGCAAGACGATTTTTTATTTACATAGTATAATGATGAGCATATTATTATATATTTTTATGGAACCTACTCAACCTACACCTGTGCCACAAACTCCAGCAGTTGAATCAAATTCAACTCCAGTACAAAATACTCCTCCAGTACAATCATACGATTCAGCACCATCACCAAAATCTCCAGCATCAAAATGGATTGCAATAATTGTGCTCTTACTTCTCGTTGCTGGAGTTGCTGCAGCTGCATATAAATTTGCAGAACAAAAGCTTGAGCCAAAGCAGGTGTTATTGAAAGCATACGAAAAAGCACAGACAACAAAATCTGCTTATTTTTCTGCAAATGCAAAATTTAATGTCCAAGCAGAGAAGGATACTGCAAATAATATAATTGCAGCTGAGAGTGCCGAATTCACCCTAAAAATGGAAGGTTCATCTGATGTAACAAATCCCGACAGTCCAAAAGTAGATTTAACTATGGGAGGTGATATTAGTGCAAAAACAGAAAAAGGTGACATATCAGGAAAGATTGATCTTTCAGCTCGAGGGATAGATGATCAGATTTATATCAAGCTTAATGATTTTTCTGTTTCATATACTCCAGTAACTCCTGATCCATTAACAGCAGGAATCATTGGATTTGTGGAAGGTATGGTTTCTGGATTTAAAGGAAAGTGGATTATTACAGAAGAGGCCACATCAACAGTAACAACAAATGATATTCCTCAAGAAGTAAAAGATGAACTCAATAAATTTGAATATATCGAATCTATTGAAAACATGGGAGATGAAAAAATAAATGGAGTGAATTCGTATCACTACAAAATTCGAGTAAATACTGATATGCTTTTCAAAATTTTAGCAAAGGCAGAAAAAGATGCTGAAGTGCAAAAGAAAATGGAAGAGTATATTGTGCGAGGAACAGATAAGCAAAATCCTGTAGTAGAAGTGTGGATTGGAAAAAGTGATTTTAATATTTATAAAGTAGTATTAAATCCCGCTGTTGTTGATGATATTGAAACAAAGACAACTATAACTATGCAGGGAGAAATGGTTATTAAGGATTACAATAAGCCAGTAACTGTAGAGGCTCCAAAAGATGCAGTAGAGCTTGAAACTATTATTGAAGAGGCATTTGGTGGCTTGCTAGGACCAAGTGTGTCTGCACCAGCTACTCCTTCAAAAACTCCAACTCCTATTAAAACTCGATAAAAAGAGTACAATTTAGGTATGAAGAAGAGGAATAAGGATAAGAAGAATATAAGGATACTCATAACTTTAATTGTAGTTATTATTGTAGCTGTTGGTTTTGTCGTTTTCACAAGAGGATCGAATAGTCCTGATGGAAATTCACTCCAAAGTACGATACTCAATACAGATAGCTGGAAAACATTTCAAGCCGGTGAGGGGACTATTACATTTAAGGCACCTACTGACTTTATACCCGAAGATGGGGAAGAAGTTTTCAGTCTCAACATTCCTGAAACAAAACCATACTTTGAAACTCACTTAATTAAAGAGGCTCGAATAGATGTGGTCTTTCATGACAAATGTACTGCTATTCCAAGCAATCCTGAAAACCGAGCTGTATCAACAACAGACGTAGTTCTAAATGGCACAGCTTTTACTAAAAGTATCTTTGAAGATGCTGGGGCTGGTAATGCCTATAAAACTACTGAGTATGCAGTGTTAAAAGATGCAAAATGTTATGAAATAAGCTTATTTCTTCATAGTACTAATGGGGAGGCACTTTATACAGATAAGGTCTCACAAATCAAAAAAGTGGATGCTCAGCACTCTAAAGATATAGAAAATATGGAGAAGTTGTTTGAATCTGTAGTCGGTTCCAGTATCTTTGTAAAATAGGCTCATATTTAGAGCCATATTTTGGGTTTAAAGGCATAATTATAATTTCGTCTTGACTTCCTTTTATATATCCGTATACTGGTACTTACCTCACTAGAAATAGCAATGTTTCAAGCGGGGCAGGTACTTTGAAATATGAATACTTGAGAACAGCAAGTTCCAAGAAAATTCTTTTATAAATAATTCCAGAAGCCTCTCAAATAGCAATGCGAGAGGCACATTACTGAGTTAAGATTGACGAGCGTATAAATGCGAGAGTATATTATTCTTTATTTTGTTCCGTTCGACTCCAAACATTTCTCTACAGACTTCGGTCAGTAGAGAACTTATGAGTATAATCTTATAATTAGAGTTTGATCCTAGCTCAGGATGAACGCTGGCGGCGTGGATAAGGCATGCAAGTCAAGGGGGCCGCAAGGCAACCGGCAGACGAGGTAGTAACACGTAGGTACGCACCCTTTAGTCAGGAATAACTAGTCGAAAGATTAGCTAATACTTGATAGTCTCTTCGGAGTAAAGATTTATCGCTAAAGGAGCGGCCTGCGGAATATCAGCTAGTTGGTGAGGTAACGGCTCACCAAGGCTATGACGTTTAGGGGACCTGAGAGGGTGACCCCCACCGATGGAACTGAGATACGGTCCATACACCTACGGGTGGCCGCAGTCGAGAATCTTCCACAATGGGCGAAAGCCTGATGGAGCGACGCCGCGTGATTGATGAAGTCCTTCGGGATGTAAAGATCTTTTGTAGACTAGGAAGTCATTGACCAGTCTAAGAATAAGGAGTTGCTAAACTCGTGCCAGCAGCAGCGGTAATACGAGTGCTCCAAGCGTTATCCGGAATTATTGGGCGTAAAGGGTGTGTAGGTTGTTGTGTTAGTCTTTCGTTAAATTCTTCGGCTTAACCGGGGGCATGCGAGAGAAACGGCACAACTAGAGGATGCGAGAGGTGAACAGAACTCATGGAGTAGGGGTGAAATCCGTTGATATCATGGGGAATACCAAATGCGAAGGCAGTTCACTGGCGCACTCCTGACGCTGAAACACGAAAGCGTAGGTAGCGAATGGGATTAGATACCCCAGTAGTCTACGCCCTAAACGATGATCACTAGTTCTTCGGAGTATCGACCCTCTGAGGGACGTAGCTAACGCGTTAAGTGATCCGCCTGGGTAGTACGGCCGCAAGGCTAAAACTCAAAGGAATAGACGGGGACTTGCACAAGCAGTGGATTATGTGGTTTAATTCGACGGTAAACGAAGAACCTCACCCGGGTTTGAAACCTAGCTGAATGTACCGGAAACCGCTACAGCCGCAAGGCAGTTAGGCAGGTGATGCATGGCCGTCGTCAGTTCGTGGTTTGAATTGTTCCCTTAAGTGGGGTAACGAACGCAACCCTCGTTGCCAGTTACAAGTGTCTGGCGAGACTGCCCCCGCATAAGTTCGGAAACGAACTTTGCGCGAGGTGCGAACAAAAACGTACTCGTACAAGTTTCTTAATTTGTGCGGGGGAGGAAGGCGAGGATGACGCCAGGTCAGCATGTCCCTCTGATATCTGGGGCTACACACATAATACAATCGCTGGGACAACGCGACGCAAAGAGGCGACTCAGAGCAAATCGTAAGAAACCCAGCGCCAGTTCGGATTGAAGTCTGCAACTCGACTTCATGAAGCCGGAATTGCTAGTAATCGCAGGTCAGCTATACTGCGGTGAATACGTTCTCAAGTCTTGTACTCACCGCCCGTCAACTCAAGGGAGTTGGGAATACCCGAAGTCCATCCACGGATGGCCTACGGTAAGCTCAATGACAGGGAGTAAGTCGTAACAAGGCACGGGTAGCGGAAGCTGCTCGTGGAACATTTCAAATTGATACAACGTTGACATCCCTTCTTCGGAAGTATGTTAGCTTATTGAGTCGATATTGTGGGCTCCTTAAGGGTTCGCAATGGAACGATGATTTCCTAAAGCATCAGACGGTGTGAAAGAACACAACTGAACGGAACAAAATAAAGAATGATACGTCGCAAAGGCCACTCGAAAGAGTGGCTTTTGTGTTGCTCATATTTTTTATGGGGAAAACAAAAAAAAGTATATAGTAGAGCCGTGATATTATAGAGAGTGTGAAAGATTATCAAATACTCGCAACAGCAGCTATAGTTTTTATAGTAAGTTTTTTTTCTACTTTTGAAGTTAATAGTTTGCTTCAGCATAGAGAGAATAATATTGCAGGTATAGCGGGAGTAAGCGGCGTTCCAAATAAAGATTCTCCTCAGTTAAAAACCTTAACAATACCGATGTCTTTTTCGGATATAAAGTTATCAGATACAGATGCTGCGAGTATAACGAATACTGTAAGTAAGTTGGAGTTCTTTATAAATTCGAATTCATTTACTGAACCGATCCAGGTTAAGAATAAAAAGATACCAGCAACTGATACGGGGAGTATTTTAGAAGATAAAACTATAGATTATTCAACCATTAAAAGATGGATGAGTGATGCTTATAAAGGTGTTTACAAATATGACCCACTATTAAACTCCAGTGATTATGACATTGTGTTTTTTGTATCTCCACCAGCAAAGCAATATGGAATATTGTGTGAGATAAGTGGTTGTGCATTCATAAATCAGCCAGAACTGATCAATGAAAATGAGGTATATGTCTCGGGTAGCAGTATCAGTTCATTTGAAACCTATATGCATGAAGCTTATCATGTATTGGGATTGGGCCATTTTGGGAGTGTTGATTGTGGTACGGAAGACATTGTATATCCAGTTACAAGTTGTAATGGGCAAAATTATGGTTCCACAATAATGGGTATAGAAGATGGGAAATTGTCACTTATTCATAAGTTAAAAATTAGTGATATTTTAAGTAAAAAATTTAAGATAGATAATCCAGGCCCTACAAAAGTTGAAACAGTAAAAAAAACAGGTACATATTCCATAGCAAGTATGACCTTTCAAGCAGATAATTCAGATAAGGTTGGCCTTGATATTGTGGGGGATAATGATACTCATCTTTTTGTCGAACTACGAAGTCAGAGTAACAATGGTTTTCCTGTAGTAGATCAGTCTAAAGTATTGGAATTTCCAATGGAAACTGGTGGCTCCCATTTTAAATATAATGTTTGGGTTTCAACTGATTATTCAGGATTTGGTTTTGATGCTGAAACAAAGAAGTCGTTTGCAAAACAAGAAAATGGCGCTAATCCTGATGCGGTGTTACTTAAAGTTTTGGACAGTAACAATAGTTTCATTGATAAAGCAAACAACATTAGAATAAAAGTATTACCATCAAGTGATGAATTTCATGCTGATATTTGCGTAACTTTTGAACAAGATAAAAATGAATTGGATTGTCCCGAACCACGTTTGTTTATATCTATTTTAAATAAGTTTGTTTCTATTTTTAAACAAATATTAGATGTAATAGAATCATTTTTTACACCTTCATCTGATATTCCAGAATACAAGCCATACGTACCACCACCTGTACATCAGCCAGAACTACCTTCTAACTTAGGTACTGGTAGCTATGATCCTACTCCTGCAACTGAGGTACCTCTAAATAAATTAGAAGGTGCAATGGGTGAAAAGGGTACACTGGGAGAAAAAGGTGTCCCAGGTACCGCTGCGCAATTAGTTTCTTCTATTTGCAATGATTGTCCAGTAGATATAATTTTTGTTGGAGGATGGAGTAGTGCTGGAGATGATAAAGATCAGTATAAAGCATGGGTAGATAAAACCTTTGCCAATGATCCTGCTTATACTAAATACATTCCATTGGAGAATGGAAGAGGCACCGTATCAGCTGCTAAGATACAAGAAATCAAGGCTGTCATACAAGCATCTCGAGCAAAGAATCATAAAGTACTTGTGGTATCCACTTCACTTGGGGCAGTGATTTCACATAACATTGTAAAAGAGCTTAACGATAAGTGTGTTGAACTTATTCCCGTTGATCCACCTCTATGGAGCGCTTTAAAGGGGGGAGCGATTAATGATCCTATAATCCGGGCTTTTAGTGCGCTCTTTAGTGGTGATGCTCAACAAATTATTGCTGCCGAAGATTCAATTACCAACAATTCAAATTATATCGATTGGACAGGAGGTGAAGTAAACGGTACTCCAGAATTAGTCCGAGCCCACAGTCCATTTGGATATACTGATGATAAAAGTCTTGCTCAACTTTCAAGTCTTAAAGATCGTATAAATCAACGAGCCGACGTATGTACGACATTGCAAGTCACCGTAACAAACACTAAGGGAGAAAAGTTAGAAAGTGCGTATGTTGATGTTCGACAAAAGAGTACTCCTTCAGTTATGACGACTTTAAGTACTGATGCTTCTGGAAATGCATTGTTTAACAAAAATGCAGTAGTTCTCAAAACAAAAAGTACTGTAGTCGTTAATGCGTCAAAGATTTCTTATGATTTTGGTTCGAAAGAGACATCACTTATTCGAGGGGCAAATTTTCTTACTATACAACTCACGCGTGATGGTATGGATTCAACTTCTGAATCAGGAGGGCTTATCGATTTCATTATTAAAATTATAGAAAAGATCCTTGATTGGATTGATGACCTTTTTGGGGGATCTGATAATCCAACACCACCTCCTACAACACCTTTAGATTTTCCAGTGTCATATCCAATTGATCCTAATGTTACTACTATAGATGCTCCAAAGGTTCCTTTGATTACCCAGAAAATTCCAACAATAAATCAAGTCGTAAAACCGGCATTTCTTGAAATTATTTTAACAGATAAAGATACTGGACAGATTCTTACCAAAGGTGCATTTACAATAAGTTATGTTCCAACTAATAACGCTCAGAAAAGCTACACAGTAGTTGGTGAAAAAACTACCATAGGCCCATTTATAACGAATGTACCTGGGACGCTTCAAGTTCTTATAAGTAATATTACTTCTCCTGGTTATGCAAATCCTTCTAAGAGAATTCAGATAGTAGAGACTTATACTGGAGGAGTCTATAAACAATCAATTCCATTAGTAAAAGCCTCAATATCTGACGTGCCTCAAAAACCTACTGAAATTACTCCACTAGAGACACCTACTACTCCAATATCTCCTAACAAATCACTAAATTCAACGTCTAATATTACACCATTGAAAACTCAGACAGTGCCTACAACTCCTACAACTCCTACAACTCCTACAACTCCTACAACTCCTACAACTCCTACAAATCCTTCTAATCAAAGTAATCCCACTTCACCTATATATCAAAGTCCAACATACAATCAACCAGAACCAGAAACGGGAAGCGGAAGTGGTTCGGGTTCTGATTCAGATGATACTACCGACGATAATTCTGGTAGTGGTAGTGGTTCAGATGATACTACTGACGATAGTTCTGGTAGTGGTAACGGAAGCGGAAGCGGAAGCGGAAGTGGATCTTACTAAGTGCAGATAACCTTTATGAACCATCACAAAAAAGGGATTTGCTTCAATACTAATAGTATCTTAATGTAAAACTATATGGACTTTCGTTCTAAAATAATAGTTGGTGGAATTTTAGCTTCAGCTATTGTATTAAGCATTGTTTCCAATAGTATTATTAATCTTGACACTAGTGCTTCAACACAAAAAAATAGTGCAACAGGATATTTAGCCTTGGGTAGTGGAAGTGGTACATCATATGAGCCTTCAGTCAGTGATTCACAATCAGTAATAGAAGAATCAAATGGGTCTGATAGTCCATCTGAACAACAAGAACCATCCGAAAGTGAATCAGAAAATAATAATCCTATTGATTCTGATTCATCAGGTTCTGACACTTCACCTATAGACACTAATCCAGATTCAGAATCACAATCTGAAGTGCCTGCCCAGAACATAAGCAATTTTCCTGTAACTTCTACACCTAATCCTACCTATACTGCACCTCAAACAATTCGGGAACCATCACCTACACAGTCTTCACAACAACAGCAAACAACTGCACCTAAGCATATACCAACGTCAGGGAATACAACACCAACATCAAATCCATCTCCATCACGAGTGAATAGTTCTATAACGTCTGAAGGTTCACAGCCTGTTGGACAACAAGAATCAAATAATCGCGATGATATTGCTATTGTTGGATATACTGAAGGTGATACAACACCTCCAGCAGAATCTCAATCATTATTTGAATATATTATTGAAAAAATTGAAGATTTCTTAGACTTAATTTTTGGTGGATTTACCTATGTCCTCACAACATTAAATGTTATTGATGAAGAGTTTGATTATGAAATGTATATTCCAGCCCAAGTCATTGGTCTTGTTCGAGGACAAGCATTTACGGATACTATAATAATAGAACTTCTTGAAGGTAAGCCAAGTCCTATTAGCGTTAATGTATCGGCACTTACTACTCCACCAAAGGGAGTAACAGTTACATATCCTGGAGGTAATACATGCACTCCTGATTCAAAATGCACTATTCCCGTAACATTTACAGCTGATAATTCTGTATTACCCCAAGATTTCACTCTTGAATTTAATGCAACTACAAATCCAAGTAGTCAAAATACGAAAAGTGGAAAGGTTAAATTTTATATTTTTGATAGAGATGATGCATTCACTATACATTTTCCAACTCCAATGCCGCTCTATATAATTAAATCGTCTGAGCCAAGTCTGTGCCTTTCTATAGAAGCCGAGGTTCGAGCCATCGATGTAAACCAATCAGCTACTAGTATCGGTGGTCCTGTTCCATTAACTTATTCTGCACTATGTCCAAACTCGAATAAGGCAGACTTTGTAACTGTAACAACAGAAAGACGAGTTTTAACCTCTCCAATTTGTACATTTACAAAAGCTGGTCCGCAAAAGGTGAAGACACTTGTAGCTTACAATAAAAATGATACTGAAAAAGAGGCTGGAAAAGAAACATTGGTGCATGTTATTGATCCAAACAATCCTGTGTTCCCAGATGGTCTTCCTGAGTACTACAAGATTTTGCTTGAATATGCTATGAAGAAAAAGCACTACGATAAAGGTGGAGTAAATACAGATAAGCTTTGGGATGATATGAAGAAGTTTGACCAGAATAGTAATGGTGCACTTTCAGAAAATGAATTTGATGCATTTGCTAAATCCAATGGTACTTCAGGGACACAATTAAGTAAGATGCGTAATGAAATGAGTGCCTCTGCAAGTGCTCAGAAACAAAAACAAGCTGAAACTGCGGCAAAAAGTCCTAAAGGTGTTCCTAAAAAAACGATTAATCCTCTAGATTGGTATAATGCCACAAAAAATTCTTATACTAAGAATGATCTCGAAGGAAGTATGGCAGGATTTTTCTCAAGTAGTCTCACAGATGGATTTAATTGCTCTGGAACAATAAGAGATACTGAATCTGATCTACTTAAACAAATGCGAGAATTTGACGGATATTAATATCTCTGGGGATAACTCTTCAGTGAGAATGAGAAAATAAAGGTATACTTACTTCATTAAGAATTAATTACTTTTATGAAACACCAGAAGAAGGGATTTGCTCCCATACTAATAGTTTTGGTTATCGCAGCACTTATTATTGGAGGATTGTATCTTGCAAAAATTGGTCCATTCAAATTAGATGGTGATTCAACTGCTGCTGCAGTCTATGGTCCTGTACAAAATAGTGCAACACCGGCTCCAACAAACTTGGATGTAATTGATGGTAGTACAAGTTCAGTACCAAGTAGTAGTGATAAAATTTGTCTTACTTGGAACAGTGTCGCTTTAGTGAACGGAGGATTTGATATTGAGAGATCAACTGACGGTGGAGCAACATGGAGTGTCATAAAGCGAGTTACCTATGATCAATATAAACCAAAGAAAGGGTATTGTGATACTGAAGCACATACTCCAGATCAGCAGAAATGGTATCGAGTGCGAGCATATGTTATGTCAACATTCTCAACATACTCAAATGTAGATTCTGCATGGGTATCAAAAGGAACCCCTCCACGAGTTACAAGTATCACTGCTCGAGTCGCAAATGGTGGAGTGCTCGTACAATTTACAAGTCCTTCTAGAAATGAAACAGGATTTGAAATCGAACGAACTGGTGGAACGGGAACAAAGAAATTTACACTTAATGCAACTGATGCTGTTGGTACCATTGATTATAACGACAAGGAAGTTGTAGCTGGAAAAACATATACCTATAAAGCACGAGTAAAGAACAGCAGGGGATTTTCACGATATAGTGATCCTGTTTCTGTAACCTTTACAGCTACTGCTGTAACAGCTCCTTCAACTCCAACTACTCCTACACCAAGTAGCAATCTCGCTCTCAATTGGAAAATCAGTCATTCATGGCTTGGTGCACCTCGATTTGAGCTCACATGGACTGATAACAATGCTACACAAGTGCCAGCTAAGTCATACTTGATCCGCCGAGCCGTTTCAACAGGTCCAAGTAGTGAAGCTGGTCGCGCAGCTAATGAGCAGTTATTAAGAGATATGTCAAAAACCAACCTAACACTAGCAAAGGTAAACCACAGTGTTAAGACATATAAAGATGCAAAGATTGCTAAAAGCCCTAGTGTAGATACTCATTATCATTATATGATTATGGCACTCGATAGTAGTGGAAACGTAATTAAGACTTCAAATGTTATTGATCTCTTAAGAGAGAAAAAATAGTAAAACAAAAAAACCACCTTCGGGTGGTTTTTGTTTGGGGATAAAAGGTGAGCAGTCTAATCAATTCAGGTGTAAAATAGAATAACAATTAATTTCAATTATGAAGAAACGAATTTACCACGATAGATATATTAAAATTGGAATTTCTATTGGCATTATCCTACTCGTAATTGTTGTCATTGAGACGACTCGTTGTGGTATTTCAAATGTAAAAGAATACATTAGTGCTTCACCATATTCACTGTCACTCGATATGTCACAGAAAGTACTTACTGCAAATGCTCTTGATGGATTTGATGATTCCTCAGGTGGAGAACCTTCAGAAGGAGAATATGGGGAATATTACCAACCAGAATCTTTTAGTGAAGAAGGATGGATGACTTTTGGTGAGGCGGGAAGTCAGCAAACACCAGCTCAACAACCTGTTTCAAATAATACTGAGACTCCAGCACAATCTACAAATATTGTTCCAACACCAGATGTTCCTACACCTACACAATATGTACCAGTACCACAAGTCCCACAATCAAATAATTCTACTCCAGTAGTTAGACCCACAACTCCAAAACCTGCTGCTCCCGCGATCTTAACGTCACTCAATGTAATAGTTAAAGAAGAAGTATCTGGAGCAAACTTGGCAGCGCATGTAATCGTGAGATCTTTAAACGGTTCACTTCTTGGAGAAGGTGATACGGATCCTAAAACTGGTATTGCACGAGTGAATGTATTATCGAAAGAAGTTCATACAATTGGTTCTATAGATGCAATCCAAGGACGAATGCGTAAAGTTGTGCCATTTCGACATGGCAAAGTAACCGGGACTACATCAATTAAAGGACCTACTATTTCTCTCGCTCCGTCAAAAGTAGATGAAACATATGATCCTTCATTAACAGAAACTGTTCTCATTCCGTTTGGATTTACCTCTGATCATGCTATTGATTATCAAAACGTTACTAAAAATTCTGAGAGTATTGAGGTTACAAAACGACCATTTGTAAGTACTGTTGCCGGCTGCCCATTAGCTATACAAGCTCTCTCAAGTGCATATGTTACATGGCCGTTAGAAAAAACAAGTAGTCGAATGAAAGTTAGCACAACTGTATCTGTGCCATCTGATGCGCGAACTCTCATCGTTAAATCCGCTATTGATAATAGAGTAAATGAGATTTTACTTAACGGTAGTGTAGTGTGGACCAATAGTGCTTCTAAAGAAGAAAGTATCAATCATGGATGCGCAACGCCTCGTGATCATATACTTACACTTGCTGCAGGAACATTTACCCCAGGTGGTAAAAATACAATAGAATTTAGTATCGAAGATTATGGAGTAGAAAATTATTTTGATTTTCAGATTTCTGCACATGTACCTACTCCTGAGATTGTTATTCCACCAAAGGAAACCTTTTTCCAATATATTTACAGAAGTGTTACCGATATATTTACGTTTTAATTAAAATTAATTATTAGCCTGTGGATAAATACTAAGCAGTCTAAGCAATAAAAGACTATACTAGTACTATGAAGAATAGTATTACTATAGCTGCTGTTTCTATCGCTGTTGCATGGGGAGGATATACCTTGAGTGATTTTGCTGGGTTGGTACCACACAGTACTACCGCTGCTGTTATCACAAGTACATCAGTTGCAACACCCGAACCACGTGCAAAAGCGCCATCTCCACAAGAGTATCTAACTCGCGAGGGATCAAAAGTATTTGCAACCGATACATCGCTTATTGTTTCTTGGCTTGATCGGACAGGGGATGAGCTTGGATTTGAAATTCATCGATCAACTACATTTGATTTTATTCCTGATACAACCTATGTAGTAAGAGTTGGCACTGACGTTACTTCATATGAAGATGTTACTGTCGTTCCTGATCTTGTGTATTACTATAAAGTACGAGCAATTTTACCTGGTAATCCACCTGCACTTTCAAAGTTTTCTAAGTCAGCTTACGGATGGGTAGAAAAGGACGGAAAGAGCTTGTCACAAGATGTAAACACATCTTTAGAAACAGAAACGAGTGAGGAAGAGATGGCTTCCGAGGAAATTTTCTAGCCTAAATTTCGAATAAATAGCCATTAAAAAGCCCTTACCTAAAGGGTTTTTTAGTATGCATAGTTACTTGACTTTTGTTGTTATATATGCTATTATTATACACAGTTCATACTGTACGCGACTTGACCCTCGCGTTTTGTGTTCGATCACTCGTACCTCGCCGTGAATGGATTTACGGATATGTCGAAGCATGCTCCACTCGTTGAAGGCGGCCAAGGACGGACGCCAAAAGATAATTGGAACACTGTCGATGACCTTTGTGAGGTCATTGCCTGTGTAATGATTTTCTTTGTTTCCATCACTACGTTTATCGCTCGACGGAAACTTCCTGTTGTGATGACCCTGCTCGCAGGGTTGCTGCTCGGGACGTGCATTGCATCGTGTTTGCTGTAATAGCCACTGACCCTGGCTAGACTCGGAAAACCTTACTATTTCGCCGAAAAGGAGATTGTTAGATGATCGAGAGAGACATGTCGGCTGGCAACCCCAAGCCGACCACGCAGACGCCGGGCACCATGTCCATCGCAGATAGGCTCAAGGAGAGCTCTGCAAGGTTGGCTCTGATCAACCAGATGGTAGTGGCAATGCAGGTTCGAGCAGGGAAGTACGACAAGCCGTCGGATCCCGTCATGGACACGGTCGTCGACCGAGTCCTGCTCGTCATCGGCATCAAGAACATCGAGGCCCAGTCCGACAAGGACTACCTCGGCGATCTCGGCCTCAACGAAGCCGCCTGATCAAGCCCACGCGTCATACAGTACCGTTCCCATCCTCTGGACCCCAGCACACTGTGCCTGGGGTCCTCATTATTATATATTGCCTGTTTTGCTGTTTTCTGATATATTCCACTTACATTTCAGGGAAATGTAAATGCGCTAGTAGCTCAGTTGGTAGAGCACATCACTGATACTGATGGGGTCCCAGGTTCGAATCCTGGCTGGCGCACACAAGTCGGGACTTAATACATGGGTTGACACATTATATATTCGTAGTACCATTTAGTCTGGTCTCATTTTGCATATATGTATGTAGAAGGGAGGTTTTTTAACCAGTATCTGAGTTCATGTTAGTTCGTAGGTCAAAGTACCTACCGTCGTAAGGGATTACGATGTTTTCATCTCGAGGTGTTTGCATGTCTCTATCAACTACCGAAAGGGCCCAGGCCCAAGCCGATGGTCCACGGACCCGAACGAGCAGTGTCAACTATCGGGGGCGTCCTCATCTGCTCACGTGTCCAAGTGCTCGAGGATTCACGGCCCGAGAGTGGGCTGGAGTCCAGACGTTGAAGCTCGAAGAGCTCCGCGCCGCTGAGCGAGCGGCAAATAAGCAGTCCTAGCACCACGATCGGTGTTAAGGACTTTTTTTATATCTCTAACAATAGTGCCGGCGGTTCGTTGCCTCATTTATTGCATTTTGGCTAAAAATGAGTATGATTGTCTACATTGTCTCTCTAAAAGGACTAATTATTATTCACAAAATATATGATCGAAAACAAGAAAACAAAGATTGTTGCCACCATCGGACCGGTTACAGAATCGGAAGAAATGTTGAGCAAGCTTCTTAAAGAAGGTTTAAATATTATGCGACTCAACTTCTCTCATGGAGATTTTGCTGAGCACCAAAAGAAAGTAGATAATCTCCGAAAGGCGATGAAGAAGACTGGAATTCAGGCTGCAATCTTGCAGGACCTTGGAGGACCAAAAATTCGAATTGGAGATTTTGAAAATGGAGTAATCACTCTTAAGGAAGGTCAGCTCTTTACTCTTACAACAGACAAATCAGTAGTAGGAAACGAAGAACGAGTATCAGTAAACTACGAACCACTTCCACGTGAATTGCAGGTTGGTTCACCGGTACTTCTCCATGACGGAAAGAAGCGACTTGAAGTTGTTGAAATCAAAGGCAATGAACTTATTTGTAAAGTAATTGTTGGAGGTGAAATTAAGAATCGACGAGGGATCAATCTTCCTGGAGCACATCTTTCAATCAGTTCTCTTACTGACAAGGATAAGAAAGATATCGCTTTTGGAATTAAGAACAAAGTAGACTTTGTTGCGTTTTCATTCGTACGACGAGCAGATGATGTACGAGAATTACGAGCAATCTTGGAGAAAGCAAAGCTTCCTGATACCAAGATTATTGCAAAGATCGAAGATGTTGAAGGACTTGAAAACTTTGATGAACTTCTCGAAGTAGTTGACGGTGTGATGGTCGCTCGAGGAGATATGGCAATTGAAATTGGAGCAGAAAATGTACCTATGGTGCAAAAGGATCTTATTCGAAAATGTAATGAAGTGGGTAAGATGGTTATTACCGCTACACACATGCTCGAATCTATGATTAAGAGCCCAGTACCTACACGAGCTGAAGTTTCAGACATTGCAAATGCAATTATCGATGGAACAGACGCAATCATGCTTTCAGAAGAAACAACTCTTGGAGATTATCCTGTTGAATCAGTACAGTTGATGACTCGAGTTGCGCTTAAAATTGAAAATGATTCTCTCTATCAGAGTCAGGTTCTCGATTGGCAGCAGTACAAGCACGAATCAATGGATGCTCGAGTAGCAGATGCAATTACAAATGAAGTAGTTGATATTGCAAATTCTCTTGATGCAACTCTTATCGTCGCTCTTACTCAGACAGGCTTTACCGCTCGAATGATTTCACGATACAAGCCAATCCAGCCTATTCTTGCATTTACTCCAAGTGAGCGAACAGAAAAGCAGCTTCTTATGAGCTACGGTGTTACACCAGTTCTTATGAAGAAGACAATGATGCTTAATGATGCATTAAAGGCAGTGAAAGCTCATATCGCAAAGAACAAATTGGCAGAGAAGGGAGATAAGATTGTTATCGCTCTAGGAATGCCATTTGGAAAGAAAGTAGATACAAATATGTTGATGGTTGAGACTATCTAAGCTCTCGCTATTATCTAGATCAAAAAACACCCCAAGCATTGCAAAGGGTGTTTTTTGTTGGGTTTTGTACTACTATGCACATATGCACGCAGATATTGGCATTGGCATTTTAATCTCTATTTTCGTCACATGGCTTTTCGGAGTTGATCTTACCGCCTGGCATATTGCTGCCGGAATATTTTTTGCCTTATTACCTGACATTGATTTAATTCCTGGATTATCAAAACTCTTTGGTGGGCACAGGGGATTAACTCACCAGCCTTTAGTGTATGTACCTATTATCTTAACCGCATTTCTCATTGGAGGACTGGTATGGACGCTTATGCTTGCATTAGGAGTTGCTACACATCTTATTCACGATACTTTTTGGATAGGACACGGTATTGCGTGGCTATGGCCGCATTCTGATAAACGATACAAATTTTATGCTCAAGATTACAAAATGATTCCTGGTATGGGATGGATTAAATTCTTTTACGGAAGAGCAACTATTGTCTCCGTATCTGAAGCAGCAGTGTTTATCTTTTCTTTAAGTATTCTTTATCTTTATACTTTATAATTATTTATGAAATTTATTGGCCAAGGGTGGGAATACAAAGTATATGATCTCGGCAACGGCAGAGTTCTTAAGCGCGAGCAAACATACCTGAGTCAGCTTTATTATATTGGTTGGGTATGTAAATTATATTTCAAAGCTTTTAAACAAATTAGATCTACTCGTTCTGCCGGCAAAAGCGCCTATGATCAGTTTAAAACAATTAAAGATAAAGTTGATCTCACAAAATTTGGGAATCCAGATTTTACTAATCAACAAGGAATTAACTATACTCAAGATAAAGTATTTGTATTTGAAGATTATTTTCCTAAGCATAGCTTGGAAGAAAATAAAAAGCTTATAGATAGCTACATTGATTTGCTGCTGTATATGTGGCAGTTTGGATTCTCAGATGTTGTATTTAATCTCACACGAAATAATGGTGTGCGAGAGAATGGACAAGTAATACAAATAGACTTTGGAGGAGAGCTTTCATATGATTATGAAAAGATTTTAAACTATGTAAAAACAAAACGCTGGCTTGAGAAATATTCGTATACACATGTATTAAAAGGCGAGATCAAAGACTATTTTGCTCAGCAGATGGAATTGCGACTTACCGAAGCGCAACTTACGAAGCTTTGGTGTTCGGCTATTAGTTAATTAATTTTATGCTAGTATAACCACATGTATACTCCGGGATATTTCAAAGGAAAGAAGATTACTGTAATGGGGCTCGGACTCTTGGGCCGGGGTGTTGGAGATATAAGATTCTTTGCAGAAGAGGGTGCAGAACTTATTGTTACCGATCTTAAACCTGAATCAGAGTTGCGAGCAAGTTTGATCGAACTCAAGCATTTCAAAAATATTACATATGTATTGGGTGAACACCGGCTCGAAGATTTTCGCAATCGGGATTTTATTTTGAAGGCTGCAAGTGTACCTCTTGATTCTGAATATATAACCGAAGCGCGAAAAAATAATATTCCAATTGAGATGAGTACAGCTTTGTTTGCTGCTCTTACCCCAGCTACAATTATTGGTATCACAGGTACACGAGGTAAATCAACGGTTACCCATTTATTGTACGAAGTACTACAAAAGGCAAACACTTCAAAAGTCTTTTTGGGAGGCAATGTTAAAGGTGTTTCAACACTTCAGTTCCTACGGGAAGCTAAAGAAGGGGATATAGCAGTACTTGAATTGGATTCATGGCAGCTGCAAGGATTTGGAGAGCGAAAGATTAGTCCACATCTCGCAATATTTACTACATTTTATGCTGATCATCTCAATTATTACAAAGGCGATATGGTTGCATATCTCAATGATAAGTCATACATTTTTAAGTATCAAACTGAGAAAGATATTTTTATTATGGGCGATCGTGTGTCAGATATACTTACACAAAAATACAAAGAAGATATCCATGCACAAACTATCATTGCACGTGTAGACGATATTCCACAAGATTGGCAAATATATATGCCAGGGGAGCATAATAAATATAATGCAGCTATAGTTGTAGCAGCCGCGCGTGCATTACAAATTCCTAATGATGTTATAAAAAAAGCGATTGAGGATTTTAAAGGTATTTCTGGACGACTAGAATTTATACGTGAATATAATGGTGTAAAGATTTACAATGATACTACTGCTACCACTCCTGATGCCACCATTGTAGGGCTTCAAGCATTACGGTCATCAACTAATGATCCATCTACAATTTTAATTATGGGTGGTGCAGATAAAAATCTGGATATGAGTAAGCTCGTTCAAGAAATTTCAGCGCTCACAAAAAAAGTAATACTTTTATCAGGCACTGGGAGTTCACGAATAGCTGAAGATCTTAAAAATGCTTTGGGTGACAAGCTTGTGTCATCAGATTCACTTCAGCATGCTGTGAAATTAGCCGTTCAATGTGCGCAACCAGGCAATACTATTCTTTTAAGCCCAGCATTCGCTTCATTTGGTATGTTTACAAACGAATTTGAACGAGGGGAAAGCTTCAACAAACTTATTCGGTTTTTATAGTTGCATTGTGAGCAAAATATAGTAAGGTAATCGCGGGGGATAGTTCGTTTGGAGATTTTATATGGTTGTAGAGACAGTGGCACCTCCTGCCACACCTGATCGTGTTCTTGATCTACATCAGGTCGTGACGGTGGTCATTGATAGCTCGGTGATCGCTCTCGAGCCTGGTGTGGCGGCCGCACTAAAGTATGCCACAAAGGACGGGAGGATGACTTTGGAATCGCTCACCGATGCGATCGACCGCAAAATCTGATGCTGCCTATTTGGGCGGTTTTTTATTTTTTATATAGCATCAAAATTAATTTCTCGGTATACTAGTACTATGAATTTAAAATCTAGTGAACATTGGTATCACGAACATATCATTTGGGTACGCCAAACATTAGCATTTATTATGTTGGGATTGGCACTTTTTGCTGGATATATTTATTTTATTAAAATTCCACATATAGCACGTCAAATAAAAGAAGCTGAAGCTCGAGTTATTAGCCCCGATTTACCTAAAGAGGCATATGAATGGGATATGCATAAGAGTAAGGCCTACGGTATTATGTTTTCTTCACCACGATTATTTACAGTAATTGGTGCTTCAACATCTCCTGAAGCTTCTAATAAACAAACAACAGTTGGGACTTTTGTTCGTAAAACAGACAATGCTGAAAGAGCTGGTTTGTTGAGGTTGTCTACGTATCCAGGAACATGGAACAGTCTTGATGATATTGAGGTTTCAAATATGAAAGCTGATGTTGAGGCAATTAATAAGTTTGGTGCCTCTGTACAGCCTCGTGAGTATCAAGTGGTGTATGAAAATAGTAAAAGCCAGAAATTACTTTCTGTATATGATCCAAATTTAAAGACTGTAGAGTATATTTTCCTAAAGGGAAATCAAGCATTTGTATTCTCATATGACCAAGTAAATTATTCATATGCTGAAATGCAAGTAATCGCACAATTAGTTATGAGTATCAGCTTTGAACAATAATGATATCTGATTTTTCAAAAATAAAAAAAGTCCACTTTATAGGTATTGGAGGTATCGGAATTTCTGCCGTGGCACGAATGATGAGTCTCGAAGGAAAAGAAATAACCGGTTCAGATCGCGATGAATCAGAAGTAACTCAGGAACTTAAAAAAGAAAGGATTTCAGTCACTATAGGTCAAAAAGCTGAAAATATTGTTGCAGGGATAGATCTTGTTATTTACACAGTGGCTATTCCAGAAAATAATGCAGAGTTGATGAAAGCACGAGAATTGGGTATAGAATGCATTACATATCCGCAGGCACTTGCAATCATTTCAAAAGATAAATTTACAATTGCTGTATCCGGGACTCATGGAAAGACTACAACAACAGCGATGATAGCGAAGATGCTCATTGATGCTGGAATGGATCCAACTGTTATTGTGGGAAGTATTTTGAAAGATCAAAAAAGTAATTTTATTGCAGGGAAAAGTAAGTATCTTGTTGTTGAAGCTTGTGAATATAAAAGATCATTTTTAAATTTACATCCAAATATTTTAGTAATTACAAATATAGATGATGATCATCTTGATTACTATAAAGATATAGAAGATATTAAATCTGCTTTTATTGAGCTAATTGGTCAAGTAGACTCACAAGGACAGGTAATATGCGATTTGGAACTTCCTCACATTGGTGATGTTGCAAAAAAAGCAAAGGCTGAAGTTATCGATTATGAACTTTTTGGTGATATCAATTTAGAGCTCAAAGTGCCAGGAGAACACAATCTTGCAAATGCTGCGGCAGTACTTGCAGTAGCAGATGTGTTGAAGATCCCACGTGCTGATGCTAAAAAATCTCTCGAAGGATTTTCAGGTACATGGCGACGATTCGAATTTAAAGGAGAGACTAAAAATGGTGCTTTAGTCTATGATGATTATGGTCATCATCCTACAGAGGTAGAAGCTACACTTTCAGGAGCCCGAGATTTATTTCCTGATAAAAATATAACAGTTGTTTTTCAGCCCCACCTCTATAGCAGAACAAAGCAACATCTCACTCACTTTGGCACATCGTTTAAGAATGTAACAAATGTAATCATAGCTCCTATCTATGCAGCTCGTGAACCAGTGGACCCAAGTATTTCTTCAGAACTTTTAGCTCAAGAGATTTCTAAGAGTGGAGTATCGGCACAAGCTATGAACTCATTTGATGAAATTGAGAAGCATCTTAATACGTTAAAAAAAGGTGATGTTATTATGACTATGGGTGCAGGAGATATCTACAAGGTTGGAGAAAAAATCCTAGCGCATTAATGTTGAGTTCGGTATACTACCATTATGTCTCGAAATAAATTACATCTTTTTTTAGGTATACTTATTTTAATTACGCCTTTTACTGGATTACCTACTATATATAAAACTAGTATCTTTTGTGCAATTGGTGGTCTACTCATCCTTATATCAATCATTGGACACATGCATCGTCGGACCCACACCATTACATCTACAATAGATAAAGATAGTATTTCATGAATGGCTCGGGGAAAAGAAATTATGCAGTCATTGGACTCATTGCTTTAGGTCTAAGTTTCTTTATGCTCGTATACATAATTGTGCCTTTCTTTGCACGTGATACATACAACATAGGAGGTGTTGCTGCTACAAATTCTGTAGAAGCTGAGACTCTTAAAAAACTACCGGAACCAGAAGTTGTTGATGAGGTTGAAGTAGAGAAAGTATCACATGTGTCAATTCCAAAAGCTGTAAAAACTATCTATATGTCGAGTTGTGTGGCTGGTACACGAAACTTTCGAAATGATTTAGTAAAGATTGCTGATGAAACTGAAATTAATTCTATTATTATAGATATCAAAGATTACACAGGCTTACTTTCCTTCAAACCTGAAGATCCTATGCTTGCAGATTTTGTATCAGATCGATGCAGTGTCTCTGATATGAAAGAGTTTATTAAAACACTGCATGATAAAAATATTTATGTTATCGGCAGAATCACAGTGTTTCAAGATCCTCATTATGCAAAGCTTTATCCTGAGCTTGCCGTAAAGCGAGCGAGTGATGGGGGAATCTGGGCTGATCAAAAGGGAATTCACTATCTTGATCCAGGGTCTCAAAAAGCATGGGATCATATTGTTGCAATTAGTAATGCATCATATGCTATTGGATTTGATGAATTAAATTATGATTACATTCGTTTCCCCTCAGATGGAAACATGAAAGATATTGCATTTCCGTTTAGCCAGAATAAACCAAAGCAAGAAGTACTTGAGAGTTTTTTCTCGTATTTGCATGACAAAATGAAGCCAACGGGAGTTGTAACATCTGCTGATCTTTTTGGGATGACTACCAACAATACTGATGATTTAAATATTGGCCAGATTTTAGAACGAGCGATGCCCTATTTTGATTATATTGCACCTATGGTCTATCCATCACATTATCCAGCAACATTTAATGGCTGGAAAAACCCCAATGATTATCCCGGTGAACTTATTAAATACGTAATGGATGCTGCCGTACAAAGAACAATTGCCACTTCAAGTATCTTTAATATAAAAGGTTCAACTCCAATAGCTTCAACATCACCACAGCTCTATACAAAGCCTGCTTATGATAAGAACAAAATGCGTCCTTGGCTTCAGGATTTCGATTATGGAGGGGATTATGATGTAAAAGAGGTAAAGGCTCAAATAGAAGCCACCTATGCAGCTGGGCTCAATTCTTGGATGCTCTGGGCACCTTCAAATCGCTACACTCAAGGCGCACTTCTCCCAGAATAGTTGTGTAGTAGGTTATCCACTTCCTAATGCAATTTTAATAAGATACATTAATGCCTGGGCTTGGTGAGTTGGAAACTTGCCAAACGTTTTATGGAGGAATGCACGTGGATCAACCACAACAAGGCGGAGTGCGGATGGTGCAGTGTGGCACAAACGAGATCGGCCTTGATGGCCGCGTAATCGTGCCGAGCCACACTGTGTCGCTCGCGGTTCCCTCGGATGCTGATCGGGAAAGGATGATGGAGATGATTAAAGCAGCAGCAAACAGCGGCTAATGACAGTCGCTAAAGCAATGCTTTCAATCTCTTCACGGCTGGCGCATGCGTCAGCTTTTTTATTACTTTTATTTTAACAGAGTTCAACGTATACTATATACATACATAGCTCTATGAACCCTGATCCAATCACATATTTTGCAGAAACAGATATGCGCAATAAGCGAGTTCCGTTTGGTATCAAAGCCAGCGATAGAACTCGTCATGTGTATACCATTGGAAAAACTGGTATGGGTAAATCTACGCTTCTTGAAAACATGGCTATTCAAGATATTAAGAATGGTGAAGGTATTGCTTTCATTGATCCTCACGGTAAAACTGCAGATTTGCTTTTGGAATATATTCCTCAAGAACGTATAAAAGATATTATTTACTTTGCGCCGTTTGATTTAGAACACCCAATTTCTTTTAATGTAATGGAAGATGTTGGGCATGATCGTCGACATCTTGTTGCCAACGGTCTCATGAGTGCCTTCAAAAAGATTTGGGTGGATGCATGGAGTGCTCGTATGGAATATATTTTGAACAATATTATTCTTGCTCTGTTGGAATATCCTGATTCTACACTTATTGGAGTTAACCGAATGCTTGCCGACAAAGACTATCGAAAGAAGGTAGTTGAAAATGTATCTGACCCATCAGTAAAGGCATTTTGGCTTGATGAGTTTGCAAAATACGGTGAACGATACATGCAAGAAGCAGGAGCTGCAATTCAGAATAAAATTGGTCAGTTTATTTCAAATCCAGTGGTGCGAAATATTATTGGTCAGTCTAAATCAACTTTTGATATTCGAAAGTGTATGGATGATAAGAAAATTCTTATCGTTAACCTTTCAAAGGGTAGAGTGGGAGAAGCAAATGCAAATCTTCTTGGTAGTATGCTTATTACCAAGATTTATCTTGCAGCAATGAGCCGCGCTGATGCATCGCCATCAATGCTCAAACGAATGCCAAATTTCTATTTGTATGTTGATGAATTTCAATCTTTTGCCAACGAGTCATTTGCAGATATTCTATCCGAAGCTCGAAAATATAAATTGAATCTTACTATTGCTCACCAATACATAGAACAAATGAGTGAGGAAGTACGAGCCGCAGTAATTGGTAACGTGGGTACCATGATCGTCTTTCGAATTGGATCATTTGATGCTGAAGTCTTAGAAAAAGAATTCTTTCCGACGTTTACAAAAGAGGATTTGGTGAGCATTGGTCAATTCCAAATGTACTTAAAACTTATGATTGATGGAGTATCATCGCAGCCATTTTCAGCTACCGGTCTGCCTCCCATAGAAAAGCCAGTTATTACGTTTAAGGAAGATATTATCAAATATTCACGTACTACCTTTGCTCGGCCACGAGCTGAAGTTGAAGAGGCAATTAGGAAATGGCATGAACCAATTATTGCTGATGATCGTAAAAAACTTTCTACCGCAGAAATTAAAACCAATGAGCTAAAGCGTCTTGATAATGCACCTAAAGCTCAATCTCAACCTAAATCTTCAAATCCAAATTCTGTTACAGCTATAAATTCTCGAGAAACAGAATTGCGAAATGCTATTCGGTTAAATTATCTCAAGAACGAACCTAAGCCTGAGAAAAAAGAAAAGCCAAAGAAGGGTCCAACTCCTCAAAATATGTCAGCACTTCGAGATGCGCTTTCATCAGTTCTTGGCACTACTATAACAGTGCAAACTCAGCCTGCTGAAGCTCCTGCACCTACTCCTGCGCCTATCAGAATAGTAGAAGAACGTAAAGAACAACCAAAGCCAGTCTCACAACAACCTGAGCAAAAGCGAGAGGCGCCTAAGGAAGTACCAAAAGAAATACCCAAAGAACAACCAAAAGCTGAACGAAAACCAGAGCCAACACCGTTTGTTTCTGCAAAACCAAAAGAGATTCCAGAAGATGTATTGCGACGAATTCTAGAACTCGATAAATAGTCTTACTCATGAAAAAGAAAATTCTGATTTTTTCAGTTGCATATCATCCATTTATTGGGGGAGCAGAAGTTGCTGTTAAAGAGATTACCGACAGACTTCACGAATATGAGTTTGATATGGTTACTCTCAATCTTGATGGTAAACAATTGCCGTATGAACGAATAGGCAACATCGATGTCTTTAGAGTGGGAATGAAAGGTAGATTATCAAAATTATTATTTCCTTTTACTGCATACTATTTTGCAAATAGGCGTCATAGAACTGAAAAGTATGATGCCACGTGGAGTATCATGGCTAGTTTTAGTGGATTTGCAGCACTTTTTTTTAAACTAATTCATCCTAAAATACCATTCTTTTTAACACTTCAAGAAGGTGATTCACTGCAGCATATAAAAAGACAAGTAGGAATCTTGTACTTTTTGTTTAAGAAAATTTTTAAGAAAGCAGATCGTATTCATGCTATATCACAGTTCTTAGCTACATTTGGAAAAGATATGGGGGCAACATGTCCGATAGTAGTTATTCCAAATGGTGTTGATACCACAGTTTTCATGAAAACATTTTCCGATGCACAGTTAGAGTTAGTTTTTAAAGAATTGGGAAAAGAAAAAGGGGAAAGGCTGCTCATTACAACATCACGTCTTGTTGCCAAAAATGGCATTGGTGATGTTATAGCGGCGATGGCTTTACTACCACACTCAATAAAATTTGCTGTTATTGGTATCGGTCCACTTGAAGATACACTGCGCAAGCAAGTTGCAGATCTAAAACTTACAGAAAGAGTATTATTTTTAGGTCAAAAAGAAAATGTAGATCTTCCAAAATATCTTGCTGTTTCAGATATTTTTATACGACCTTCACTATCAGAAGGACAGGGGATATCGTTTATTGAAGCAATGGCAGCTGGTATTCCTGTGATTGCTACACCAGTAGGAGGAATCCCAGATTTCTTGGAAGATAGAAAAACAGGATTATTCTGTAGAGTAAATGATCCTCAAAGTATAGTTGAGTCTGTTACTGAGATTTTGGATAATCATGAGTTAAAAGAACAAATAGTACAAAATGCTCAAGATATGGCCAAAAATAAGTACAGCTGGCCACTCATAGTAAAGCGAATTGATAAGGAATTTCTTTCTTCATAATTGTTGGTAAGTAAGCTATTATAGAGGGTAATGAGAATTCTTATTACAACCGGAATTTTTAAACCAGAACCAGGAGGTCCTGCAACGTATACGGTTGAGCTAGCTCGACGTCTTTCTTCTGCAGGGCATACCGTGCGTGTAATCACATATTCTGATCAGTCGGAATATGTTTTTGATAAAGAATTTCAATTTCATCTCACGCGAGTTGTGCGGAGAAAAAATAAATTGCTCAACTATATAGCATATTTCAGTGCTGTATTTAAAGAAGCTCGAGCATATAACTTTATATACTCAATGGACTGGTTTTCTGCAGGAGTACCAGTAATGTTTGTGTCGTGGCTTACCCGTAAGAAATATGCTGTGCGAGTTGGGGGTGGATATATTTGGGAGAAATATCTTTCAGAAGGGCGTCCTCCTATGACACTTAAAAAGTTTTATGAAGATCGTTTGTACAAAGAATATAAAGTTCTCTATTTCTTTATTAAACGAGTGCTAAAATCTGCAAGCTTTGTAGTATTCAATTCTGATCAACAACGGGAATTATATCAAAAACACTACGGCCTAAAACCAGAAAAGATAACCACGATAAATAATCCAGTTCCTGAAAACAGATTTGCTAATCTCGTGCAAACATATAAAACGTCATATGCCGATAGAGATAAAGAAATAGTATTTGTTGGAAGATTTATTCGTATGAAGAATATTGATTCTGCACTCAAAGCATTTGCATTGCTTAAAGATAAAAGTTTTGTCTTTACACTTATCGGAAGTGGCCCAATAGAAAATGAATTAAGAGAACTAGTTCGATCATTACATCTTGAATCAAGAGTGCAATTCCTTCCTACTATGGGACAAGCTGATTTATACCGAAGAATTGCGAATTGCTATTATGTGATATTACCAAGTTGGACAGATATTTCACCCAATCAAATTTATGAATGTATGTCTCTGGGTATACCGTTTTTGCTAACAAAAGAGCATTATTTAAAACTCAATAAAAACGACTTCCTTAAAGTAGATCCAGCATCAGTGGATGACATTGCTGAAAAAATGAACAAGCTTACTATTCCTCACGAATATGAAAGATTCGTTGCTTCTTTGAGTGAGTTGCATGTAGATAATACATGGAATCATGTCCTTGTTGAACATTTACGACTCTATAAAAAATACTTTTAATCATACATATATGAATGTTATATCAATAGGTACTGATAGAAAGATATTTGAAGAAGGAAGCGCTGTGCGACAGCGAATGATCGAGTACGGTGCATTGTTTGATCAACTACATATCATTGTTTTTGCTCAGTCATCGTTGGGATTAGAAGCATGGAGAATCTCAAATAATGTATGGGTGTATCCGACAAATTCGTTTACTAAATTGTTGTACATGCGTGATGCTGGAGGTCTAGCGCAAACAATTGTCAAACAGCGAAATCTAACTGCTCACAATACTGTAGTAACAGCTCAAGACCCATTTGAGACAGGAAGTGTGGCATTTGGATTAAGAAAAAAATTTGGTTTTCCAATGCAACTGCAGGTTCATACAGAATTGTTTAACCCACAGTTTCTAAAGCAGTCTTTTCTCAATAAACATAGAGTAAAAATGGCTCGAAGTATTTTACCTTATGCTCAGGAAATTAGAGTGGTTTCAAATAAGATCAAGCAGTCTATTATAAAAGAACTCAAGATTCCCGAACAAATTATTGATGTTTTGCCAATATACGTTGATAAGACAAAATATATGCCAGTCGTCTCACGTGAGCTCATTCAAAAGTATCCTCAATATAATTTTATTATTTTGATGGCATCACGTTTAGCTCCTGAGAAAAATATATCTTTTGCATTGGATGTGTTTAAAGATGTTGTTATTCGATTTCCACAGTGTGGTCTTGTGATTGTGGGAGAGGGTCCAGAAGAAGCTGCCTTAAAAAAGAAAATTGCAAAACTTGGAATTAGCGATTCTGTAGTTTTTGAACCATGGCAATCAAATTTGGCACCGTACTACAAATCAGCACAAGCTTTTTTCCAGGTTTCGTCGTTTGAAGGTTATGGCATGACTCTTGTAGAAGCGGGACTTTCTGACTTACCAATTGTAACGTCCGATGTGGGAATAGCGGGAGATGTTTTAATTGATAATAAAAACGCTATGGTGTGTCCAGTAGGTGATCATTCATGCTTTGTGCAAAAGCTATCCGCATTGGTTGAAGATCCCTTATTACGAGACCGAATCAGAAAAAATGTGGCGCAAGATGTTGCCGCATCACTTCCACAAAGTCATGAAGATTATGTTGCAAAGTATAAAGCATACTTAGAGAAAGCTTTTCCGCCAAATGCATAGGATTCTAAAATTTTGTTTGGCAGGTAGTATTGGGGCGGGAACACAGCTTTTCTTTTTATATCTGTTTACCGATGTTTTCCATATATGGTACCTACAGTCTGGTATCTATGCGTTTGCTCTATCAATTGTAGTGAGTTTTATACTTCAAAAGTGGTGGACATTCTCACATGATCCTCTAAACAAAATTAATGTTGAGATTGGGCTGTATCTAGCTAATGCACTTATTAATGTAGTTTTAAATACGCTCATCCTTTACATTTTAGTTGATATACTTCATGCTTATTATTTAGTAGCCCAAATTATTGCTAGTTTACTTATAGCTGTACTTAGTTACTTCATCTATAAACATTTTATTTTCCGTTCATGAAACTTCTTATTTATACTCAAAAGGTAGATAGTAATGATCCAATATTGGGGTTTTTTCATCGATGGATTGAAGTTTTTTCACACAAGTATGAACACATTACTGTAGTCTGTCTATATAAAGGGTCCGTAAATCTTCCTTCTAATGTAACAGTTGTATCTTTGGGTAAAGAAATAGGCCCATCACGGTTTAAATATATACGTAATTTTTATATATATCTTTTTAAGTTTAGAAAAAATTATGATGCTGTCTTTGTTCATATGAATCAAGAGTATATCCTTATGGGGGGATTACTGTGGAAGCTTTTTGGTAAGAAGATTTACATGTGGAGAAATCATCATGCAGGATCTATGCTCACAGATATAGCTGCAGCTTTTTGCACCAATGTCTTTTGTACTTCAAAATTTTCTTATACTGCAAAATACAAAAAAGTAAAATTTATGCCAGTGGGTATTGATGTGGATATTTTCAAAAGAGATTCAAATATTCAAAAAGAAAAAACATTATTATTTCTTGCTCGTATTGCTCCTGCGAAAAAGCCGCATATACTTCTTGAGGCCGTTAAACAGCTCAAAGATAGAAATATAAGTGCTACAGTTAGTTTTTATGGTGATCCTTTAGTTAAAGATAAAGAGTATTATACAAGTCTGGTGGAAAAAACAGATGCATATAATTTAAAGCACAATGTTTCATTTCATAAGGGAATACCAAATACTGACACAGTTCCTGTATACAATAAACATGAAATATTTGTGAATTTAAGCTCAAGTGGTATGTATGATAAAACCATTTTTGAAGCAATGGCATGTGAGAGTCTATCTATTGCTTCAAATGATAATTTAAAGGGAGAAGTTGATGACTCCTTTATTTTTAGGGAAGGTGATAGCACTGATCTTGCACGAAAGTTAGAGTGGCTTATTAATTTAAGTAATGATCAAAAAGCACAATACGGAACAGTCTTACGAAACTATGTGTGTGATAATCACAGTCTCACAAAATTGTCAGAAAAATTATATGCATCTATATGAAATCAATTCCATCACTTTTACGAATTGAAGAGGATAAAGTATTAGCCGGACTCACACTTAACGGCAGTATTGTAGATATTGGTGGTGATAAAAATTCAAAGTATGCATCAGTTATAAAAGGATCTCATACGATTACAACTATTAACCTTAATGACAAGGTCGCTCCTGATATTTTTCATGATTTAGAAAAAAGCTTGCCCTGTAAAGATGCTCAGTATGATCATGCTATTCTCATAAATGTGTTAGAACATATTTTTGCTTATAAAGAGCTCTTGAAAGAATCTGTTCGAATAATAAAACCTAAAGGAATGCTCGTAATCGTGGTTCCATTTCTATTTCCAGTTCATCCCTCACCGTTAGATTTTAGGAGATTTACACAAATGACATTGAAAGCAGAGCTGGAGCTTCTGTCATTAAAAAATATCAAAATAAAATCTTTGGGTACCGGAGTTTTTAGTGCACAATACCTTTTTATTGATCGCTTGATGCCATGGCCTATTCGATTTATTAATTTTTACACAGGAAGATACATAACATATCTATTGGATAGCCTATTTAATGTAGTCTCAAAAATACTCCGAAAGCAGTACAGTACTGAAGACTATGCATTAGGATATTATGTGACAGCACAAAAATAATATGGAAGGATCATCTCAGAAAATTACTGTGTGCTATTTTGGGATTTATAAATCCCAGTTTTCTCGTAATAAAATCTATCAAGACGGTCTGCGTGCACAGGGAATTCATATTATTGAATGCCAAGATGATAGTAGAGGCATACTTAAATTTTTCAGGTTATTTAAAAAACATTGGAAAATAAGAAATGACTATGATGTGTTGATCGTGGGGTACACAGGATACATAACCGTGCCCTTTGCACGACTCATAAGCTCAAAACCTATCATATTTGATGCGTTGTGCAGCTTGTATGAAGCTGAAGTACTCTCACGTACTGCACGTCCAATGTCGTGGTTTAAAAAGACTAGTATTAAATGTATAGATTGGCTTGCCGTAAAATGTGCTCATAAAGTTTTAGTTGAAAGTAATCCTCAAAAAGATTTCTTTGTTAAGCGATTTAATCTTGATCAGAAAAAAGTTATTAGAGTATTAACTGGAGTTGATACTTCTGTTTTCTATCCAATTGAAACTTCAAAAAGAAAAAAGTTTACAGCAGTTTTTAGAGGAACAGTTATGGAAGAAGCGGGGATTGCTCATATCGTTGATGCTGCGCGAATTTTAGAAGCTCATGATGTTGATGTAATTATTGCAACTTCCAATAGTGATGCTCGTGCTACAGGGATTGAAGAATATATAAAATCTCAAAATATTTCTACTATTACATTCATCGCTAAGTACCTTTCTTTTGAAGAGTTGCGAATGCTTATGCAGAGTTGTCATGTGAGCTTGGGTCAATTTGCTGATCATGTGCGACTTGAAAGAACCATACCTCATAAATCGTATGAGTCTCTTGCGATGAGATTGCCGTATATAACAGCTCAAGCTACTGGAGTACAAGATGTATTTACAGATAAAGAAAATGTACTGTTTTGTAACAAGGCTGATCCTAATGATCTTGCTAATAAGATCCTCGATTTGAAATCGGATGCACAATTACAGGCATCATTAGCCGAAAATGGGTATGCTCTATGCCAATCAACGTTTACACCGGATGTACTGGGAAAAGAGCTTTCGCAGTTAGTGGCTGAGTGTTATAATCAAGCAAAATAATATTATGAAAACACTTAAATTAATTGCCCGAATTGTCCGAAATACAAAGAAATCAGTATTGAGAAAATATCACTATCTTTATCGAAGACTTATAAGTCCAAAATTGCCTAAGAATGCAGATGGTAAAGTATATGTAAACTTGGGAGCAGGAATCAACACAAGTGAAGAATATATAAATGTTGATGCGATTTATTTACCTCATATTCACCACATAGCAAATATTCAGGACTTAGGAATGCTGCCAAATAACTCAGTAGATCTTCTCTATGCAAGTCATGTTGTTGAACATCTTCCACGAAAAAATCTTAAGAAGACACTTTTAGAATGGAAGCGTGTATTAAAACCTGGAGGAATATTACGATTTGGAGTGCCAAATTTTGATGCCTTAGTAGAAGTGTATACCTTGTCAGGTAAAAATACGGAATCAATTGTAAATCAATTATTGGGCCAAGATGGAGAGTATGATGATCATCATACTATTTGGAATGAAGCATATGCGCGATCGTTGCTTAAAGAACTAGGATATAAAGATGTTTCACTTTGGGATTACACAAAAGTAGAGCATCGAGATTTTGATGATAAAGCATCACGTGTAATGAAAGCAGGTGGAAAAGATATCCTAATCAGTCTCAATATTCAGGCTGTTAAATAATCACTAAAACACTCTCGACTAGTGTATGTCCCGGATATTCTTAAACAGATCATGCGGGGCTTTTTTTGGAAGACGGATCATCATCAGAGTTGTACTATCAGTAAATCGCATTACGTGATAGACCACATGATTAGGAAAAAGATCAACAATTTCTTGTCGTACAAAATCATGCATATGATGGGTATTGTAGTGCATGGTCTTTTTGTCGGGGAATGAGATTATAAGATTATCTATTTTGCATCGCTCAACAAGAGTTGGGATTGTACTTGAATCTTTGATGTGTTCAATTGTTTCAATGGTTACGAGGGTATCAAATTTGCCTTTCACTGTGTCAGCAGATGCAGCAATAAATTTATTTTTCTTGTCACCATATTCTTTTTGTGCCCACACAACTGCTTCTGCATTAATATCAGCACCAGTTACGTGTTCTACGTCAGGATTTCCAGAAATAAGAAATGAACCATACCCTGATCCACATGCGCAATCTAGTACTTTTCCGTAGCAGAAACGTCTGATAGACGCATACCGTTTGATATGCTCTTGTCGAATCATACTCAGTTCAATTTCTCTCAACTGTTCTTTACTTACCAACTGTCTTTCAAGGGCTAGGGATTTCTTTTCCATTGTATTATTTTAAATTCATAAAATCTGAAATTGTTGTAACGTAGGTATTCCATGTATGGAATTTTTGTATCACTTTTAAGTTTTCATCTACGAGTGCCTTTAATTCAGGCTCACTCATGTTTTTTAACATGGTAAGTGCCTTAATATTAGCTTCAGTATTGGTTGTGTCAAGCTTCACAATTGATGGGTATTCATATCCTGTTTCTGGAGTGCAAGCAATAGGGAAGCCAAAACACATATTTTCCATAATAGTAGTAGCTTGAGCGTCTGCTGAGCTCGTTGTCACGAATATATCATATTCCTCTGCGATCTTTGTCATGAACTCTGGAGTGAGATCTGCAAAGTCTGCAATTTTTTTCCAGCCTTTTACATTACCTAGACCAATGTGTCCTCCCACAAATCCAGGCATTTGTTCTGCTATACGTTCAAGTTCTTTAGTATTCTTATAAAATGCAGTATGTCCAATATATAAGAACTTTCTGTTTTCAGGTTTGTTGAATGACTTTTTAATTATGGGATATTCTAATGGATCAATTCCGTTATCTATGCGCACAACATTTTTTAGATCAAGACTTGGATATACTCCATCTTTCCAATTGCGAGTCCAAATTTCCCCAGCAATGAGTACTACTTTATCAGCATGGTTTTCTACTATATCTTTTGACCATCCCCAGAGTGCTTTATCATTTGCAAAAGGAATTATGAGATATTTATTGTGGTTGTCCGGATTTTCTCTTAATGTGCGAGAAGTAATAGATGCGTGATCATCTGTCTGTGGTCGTGAATCATAGGTAAATCCGCCATCGGGCACTATTTGTCCTAGAAAAATATCATCAGGTGCAAGCTTGATAACTCCTTTTTCATACAGACTATAATATTTTACTTTTCCAAGCTTTTTAAAATGATGCAAAAGATTTCGAGATGATGCATGAGGAGAGCGCAGTGGTTTTTTCCAAGGAATCAAAGCATCAATCCCATATCGATGAAGCGGAGGTATAATTCCTGTAATTCGAATTGCTTTGTCTAAAGCTCTACGAAAAAGTGAATTACCCTGGGGAACAGTAGATACAATGTGAATAATCATATTATGACTTTTTTAGAATCTCTAGGATTTTTTCTAATTCGTTATTAATAGTATCACTTTCTATAAAGATTTCTGTACAGCCTGCTTTTCGGGCTGCTTCCATATCTGTAATAGTGTCTCCAATCATAAAGCTCTTTTCAAGATTGATACCATGTTGCTCTGCTGCACGAAAAAGCATTCCTGGCTGCGGTTTCCGACATGTGCATCCATCTGATCGTAAGTGCCCACAAAAATAGAAGCCATCTATTGAAGTTCCATATTCTACTAGATCTTGCTGCATCTTTTGATGAAGCTCGTTCACAAATTGAGCAGACATTTTTCCACGTCCCACGCCTTGTTGATTGCTAATGACTACAGCTAAAAAACCAAGCTCTTTTATCTGCTTAACAAGTTCTTTCGCTCCAGGATTCCATTCAAATTCTTCAAAGCTTTTCACATAATCATATACTGCAGGTTTTTTATTTAATACTCCATCGCGGTCAAGAAATACTGCTTTGTGTGGATATATTTTTTGTATATCTTCTCGAGCCTCTTGTAATGCTTCATGCGTACCAATATCTTTGTGATACGTAGAAAGTACATATCCATAGATATGTTTATTTTTTTCTAATAGAGAAGGGAAGGTATGCATACCAAAGTCTACTTCTCCTGTATCTGGAATATGTGAAAATAATTCGGGTTCGAGAATATAAATAGCAGCATTGCCAATAGTACTCGTTACTTCTTCAGGCTTTGGTTTTTCTTTAAACCATAGAATTTTCTGCTCGTTATCTAATCCAACGATACCTTTCGATGTGGGATCTTCCCATTCACGCAGGGCAATTGTTGCTGTTCCTTTTTTTGCTTCGTGAAATTCTTTGAAATGATTCAGGTCTAAAGAAAATAAATTATCACCATAAATCACAAGACACTGTTGATCACCCACAAAATCTTTAAAAGCTCGAAAGTCTCCAGCTGTTCCTGAGAGTGTATCTTGATGAGAGTAATGAATTCGTGCTCCCCACTGAGATCCATCTTTCACATGATCTTTTACAACTTGAGGTAAATAAAAAAGATTAATACCAATATCTTGAATGCCATTCCCCACAAGCCATTCTATATGACGTTGAATAAGCGGTTTGCCGCCTATAGGTACCATGACTTTTGGAATTGTATCGGTAAGAGGTCGTAGTCGTGTACCCAATCCTCCACACAGAATAACTGCTTTCATATTATTTCATTCTGCTTTTGTAAAACGCTATTGCTTCTTGAAGACCTTCAGTAAGAGAAACTTTGGGTTTCCATCCAACAGCTTTATGTATTGCTGACGTATCAGCTACAAGCTTTGCAGGGTCTCCCAAGCGCTCTCCAAGATCTTTTATTTCAGAGGTACTGCCTGTGAGTTTTACGATTTCTTCCAAAAGATCGCGCATTATAATTCCAGAGCCGGATCCAATATTAAATGCATTGCAACCTGGCAGATTCATAACATCACTGTGAGCTTGAGCTACATCGCGCACAAAAATATAATCACGAAGTTGATCACCGTTCCAGTAGACTCCAACTGGCTCATTCCTAAGAATTGCTTTAATCCATAGTGGTACTGCACGTGTAGCCGGCTGTTGCTCATCGCGAGGCCCATACACATTAAAAAATCTAAGTGAAACGCTCTCAATGCCAAAGCTGTGATGATAGCCACTCAAAATATCTTCAAATGCCATCTTACTTGCGCCATAAGGTTGCAGAGGCTTTTTTTGATGACTTTCAGTAATAGGAATTTCTAAAGGTTCACCATAGACAGATGCAGAAGAAGAGAATACAATCTTTTTTACATTATTTCGTCGCATACCTTCAAGAAGTTTTGTGCTGTTTACAATATTATTTTCAATATAGGTGAGGGGATTATCTATAGAAAATTTAATAATACTTGATGCTGCAAAGTGCATAACCACATCCACACCCGACAATGCTTTATCAAGCACATCATTATTAGCAAGTGAACCTTTGAAAAAAGTAGCTCGTGGGTCTAAGAATTCTTCGTATCCAAAAGAGAGGTCATCAATTACTCTAACAGCATGACCTTGATCACATAAAAGATTTACGGTATTTGAACCAATAAAACCTGCACCACCTGTTACAAGGATTGTTTTTTTATCAGATGTCATATGAATTATATGGCTAATGTAGCACATCTACCCCTAAAATACTAAGTGTGGTAATGTGTAATCCACTATGATACTCAGCCGAACACCCTATAGAATTAGTTTTGCTGGTGGGGGATCTGATCTACCAGATTTTTACAAAAAATATGGTGGAGCTGTTGTGAGTACTTCTATTGATAAATTCATTCATATAACTGCGCATCAAAACTTTGAGCAGGATAAAATTTTGCTTAAGTATAGTAAAACCGAGAACGTAAAGAATGTTTTAAAAATAAAGAATAGTATAGCTCGATCAATTATTACTGATTTAAAGATCACAGGAATTGGGATAGAAACAATGGGTGATATTCCTGGTAAAACTGGGCTAGGTTCTTCAAGTGCCTTTGCTGTAGGACTTCACAATATTTTGCATACATACAAATTTGGAAAGCATCTAACTCCAGAACAGCTTGCACAAAAAGCGTGCGAGACTGAAATTAAAAAGCTTGGTTCACCTATTGGTAAGCAAGACCAATATGCTGCAGCGTATGGAGGGCTAAATCTCTACAAGTTTTTAAAGAACGGGAAAGTAACTGTTGAACCCGTAAGGATACAGCCTAAAATAAAAAAAGAATTAGAAGAGAATCTCTTATTATTTTATACAGGAATTACTCGTTCTGCTAATACCATATTAGAAAAACAAAAAGAAAATTTACAGACAAGTTTTCATGCAATAGATGCTACAAAACGAATGGTGGAAATTGCATATGAAACCAAAGCTGTCCTTGAAGCTGGAAATCTGCATGCTTTTGGAAAGCTGCTTCATACTGGTTGGGAACTTAAGCAGTCATTAGCAAATACAATTTCCAATAAACTTATAAATAAATATTATTCTCTTGGTATAAACAACGGAGCGATAGGTGGAAAACTTTTAGGTGCAGGTGGTGGAGGGTTCCTCTTATTCTATTCTGAAAAGAAAAATCATAAAAAACTACGAGCTGCACTTTCTAAGCTTCGTGAGATTCCATTTACCTTTACTGATACAGGGTCAGAAATTCTATTTGAGAGTTAGATCTTGTGATTTGTGAGGAATCAAAAACAACACAAGGGCAAATAGTACATAGAAGATACTAAAGATTATCTTTGCATAGACAGCTCCCCAAATTCCAAAGGGAACGATAAGGACAAAGAGAACACTGATTTGAACGATCGTATTTATTATATTGAATATATAGAGTCGAGATTGCAAACGGTGAGCGATAAGTGCTGACACTGGAAGGTTTGCTGCTGCAATTAAAATAGTAAGTGAGAATACTTGGGTATATACGATCGCATCTACATAGTTTGGTAGAAATGTTCTAAATACAAATGGGGCAATAAGTATATAGAAAAGACATGAGACAAAGATAAAAATAGCAAACAGAATGGTCTTAGGAAGGACTGTCGCTCGTATTTCTTGTTCATTCCTTTGTGCGAATTTTGGCAATGCAACTGAGCCTACAGATTTAAACAATCCGGTAACTCGCTCTGGAATGATTTTTGCAAAGGTATAGATAGCGAGATCAACGGCACCCGTATAATGGAAAACAAGAACACTATCTATTTTACTAGCAATCATTCCAAATCCTCCCATCACACTCATATGCTTACCATAGGTAATACTTTTTTCATCAACAAGATTGTTGGGTTTATATTTAATAAAGGTAAGAATATATGAAACTACATTTCCTAAAGTTGTAGCAATAAAGAATGCAAGCGAAATAAGGAGAACATTGTTGGTAAAGAGAATAGTAATAAAAAGAATTCCGTAATAGATAGCATTAATGATTAACCCATAGTAGAAACTAGATCGGAAATCTTTTTTTCCATGGAGAAAGGCAGAGTAAGTATTTGCAACAGAAGAAATAGGCACTAGTACAGAAATAATAATTAAAGAGATGGCAAGAATAGTATTATTGTTATAAAAATAATACCCACTCATACAGAGTGCTACTATAAATGGAACAACACTCCATTTTGCTTGAGCAATTATTGAGCGTTTAAAAGTACCTTCATTATTTTGTGCAACAGCAAGTACAACTGCAGAGTTCATCCCTGAAAGGGTGAGGGCAGTGATGATTCCTCCAAGAGAAATAATGTAATGAAACGTACCGTACACATCTTTTGGAACAAAGTGTGCAAAGGCTATTGAAAGTAAAAATGAGAAGAGCGAAGTTATAACAAAATTGAGGTTGAGCCAAAAGCTACCTGAAGCAAGGTATCGTACATCAGTTTTGAGTCTTCGTTGGAGCCAATCGAGAAAAGTATTCATGATCATACTATATAGTAAATAGTGTTGTTATTCCATTATTTGAAGTAGCTCTGTATAGTGTTATCTGATATAGTCTCACTATTATGACTATTAATACAATACTTCGGAATAGCATTATTGGTGGTATCTTTTTGGTGTTGATTATTCCATTCATAGTTACTAACTCATTATTCTTCCCATTTATTACAGGGAAAGGTTTCGTATTTAGAATTCTCGTAGAAATTCTTTTTGGAGCATGGCTTATTCTAGCGGTAACAGATAAACGGTATCGCCCACAAAAATCATTTACACTTATTGCAGTGGGAGCACTTCTCGGAGTAATGGCTATTGCTGATGCAACCGGGCTGAATCCATTTAAAAGTTTTTGGTCAAACTTTGAACGAATGGAAGGATTGATTGGACTTCTCCATCTTGGGGCCTATTTTCTTGTTGTAAGTACTGTAATTCAGAGCGAGAAAATTTGGAATTGGTTTTGGAATACGACTATAGCTGCAAGTGTTCTGATGTGTTTTTACGGCGTAATGCAGCTTACTGGTATGTATGAGACTCACCAAGGTGATCGACTTGATGCAACACTTGGTAATGCTTCATATCTAGCCGTATATCTTTTAATTCATATTTTTATAACCGCGTACCTTGTAGTATCAAGACGATATAATCTTTTTGGTATAACATGGATCAATCGTCAGGCTAAGATACTTGTTGGAGCAGCAATTATTCTCGTGCAAAGTTTTATTCTTTATAGAACTGAGACTCGAGGTGCGTTGATTGGTCTTGTTGTAGGAGTGTTATTTACCTGTATATTGCTCCTTATCTTAGGTGCACGAAAATCACTACTCCGAAGAACTGCTGGAGGTATTCTCATTGCAACAATAGTTATTGTCGGTGGATTTATTCTCGTTCGTAATACTTCATTTGTTCAAAATAACCCACAGCTTCAGCGTTTTGCCTCAATTTCACTCAGTGACACTACGACAAAATCTCGACTGTTACTTTGGAATATGGCGATCGAGGGCTTTAAAGAACGACCAGTTTTTGGATGGGGTCAAGAAAATTTTAATTATGTGTTCAACACAAATTACAATCCGGAACTCTACGGTCAGGAACAGTGGTTTGATCGTACTCACAATGTGATTTTTGATTGGCTTATTGCTGGAGGTATATTGGGACTTCTATCATACTTAGGAATATATGCAGCCTTACTATGGTACATATGGCGAAAAGAATCAGTGTTTACTGTTGCTGAGAAGAGTGTGCTTACAGGATTGCTTACCGCATACTTTATTCACAATATTGCTGTATTCGATAATTTGATTAGTTATATTTTCTTTTTCACTCTTGCTGCATATATAACTCAAAAGAGTCTACCAAAGCAGACACATGATGTATTTGAGAAAAATAGAATTATTGCTCCAGTAGCTCTTGTTGCAACAATTGCAATGATTTACTTTGTGAATGTTCCATCTATTAGAACAAACCTTAATTTAATTCAAGCTATTTCACAGCAAGGAGCAACCGTACGTAATGGAAATGATGTTGTGCCATTTAACGGTGATGTAGCACCAAACATTGAATATTTTAGGAAAGCACTCGCATATCGTTCAATTGGTACTCAAGAAGTACGAGAACAATTGTTAACTACTGCAGAACGGATTCATATGTCTCCTTATCAAATAAAAGGAAATACTGATATTTTTGCACTAGCCTTTGCAGAAGGAAAGAATCAGATTGCTGAAACACCAAAGGATGCACGAGCATATGTAATTATGGGAGGCTTTAGTGATCGTGTAGCTCGACATGATGATGCGATTGTATACCTCACAGAAGCACAAAAACTATCTCCACGTAAACAAGTAATATTATTCCAGCTTGGAGCTACATATATTGCAAAAAAAGATTACGAGAAAGCATTACCTCTTTTCAAACAGGCATACGAATTGGCACCGCAATTTGATGATGCTCGACTAACATACGCAGCTGCAGCAATATATGCAGGCGAAGAAAAATTGACACAAGAACTGATTAGCACATTCACACCAGAATTTATTGCAGGGAATGATACCTTACTTCAAGCTTATTTTGAAAAACAGAAATTCGATAAGATCTTAGAAATATGGAAGACACGTGTTGCAAAAGACCCAATGAATGCAAAAGCTCGTCTTTCATTAGCAGCTGCACATCTCTACTTAAATGATACAAAGAGTGCTGTTATTGAAATTCAAAAAGCCGTAGAACTTGATCCTACATTTAAAGAACAAGGTGATCTCTACATTAAAGATATTCGGGCAGGAAAAAATCCTGTGAAGCCATAATTTTCTTGACTGAAAATATCCGAGTGCTATACTACATGGGTGAGTGCTAACAAGTGTTAGCTCTGATAAACAAATGTCACATTGTCCTGCTTCGGCAGGATTTTGTGTTTTTGGGGAAATACATATTGTACATTTCCATATGATCAGATACAATACTGAGAGTTGTTTCTAGGAATGGCTGATGGCCGCACTCACAATACATTTGTTTATATGGAGCTAGCCCCGTCGGCCATTCGTGGACGCAACCAAAACTATACAAACTTAAAGCAGGAATAAAATCCTGCTTTTTGCTATCATGTAAATATATGACAATTCAAGAAAACATTCTGCTTAAAGAACATACAACTTTTCATATTGGAGGTGCCGCAACATATTTTGTTGAAGTTTCTACTATAGACGAACTACAAAAAGCAGTTTCTTTTGCTAAAGAAAAAAAACTTAAAATATTTATCCTTGGAGGAGGATCAAACGTTTTAGTATCAGATTCAGGATTCGAAGGACTTGTAATTAAAATTGTAATTAAGGGAAGAGAACTTAAAGAATTGGGTGAAGGAAAAGTAGAAGTTGTTGCAGGTGCTGGAGAAGAGTGGGACGCGTTTGTTGGTTTTGTTGTTGATCAAAATTTATTTGGTTTAGAAAATTTATCATACATACCTGGAAGTGTGGGAGCAACACCAGTTCAAAATATTGGCGCATATGGTAGTGAAGTGAAAGATACTATTTCTTGGGTTGAAGTTTTTAATTCTGAATCAAATGAGTTAGAAAAGTTTACTAATGAACAATGCAAGTTTGCATATCGTGATAGTTATTTTAAAAAGTCAGAAGGGAAAAAATATATAATCATTCGCGTTGCATTTTTACTTTCTAGAAATGGAAAATTAAGCACTGATTATAAAGATGTAAAGGATTATATAGCTACAAACAATATATTTGATCTCACATTACAGAAAGTTCGTGAAATAATTACAGCTATTCGAATTAAAAAACTTCCTGATGTAAAGCTTATAGGAACAGCGGGATCATTTTTTAAAAACCCGATAGTTCCAATTCAGCACTATAAAGATTTGCTAGAACTCTATCCTACAATGCCACATTACGTCTTAGATACTGAGACTGTTAAAGTGCCAGCTGCTTGGATTTTAGATAACCTTTGCGGCTTTAAAGGCTATCGTGATGGGGAAGTAGGAGTGTATCAAAATCAAGCATTAGTGCTTGTTAATTTTGGAGGTGGGAATGCAGATCAAGTTGCAGAACTTGCTGAAAAGATGATTGCTTGTGTAAAAGAAAAAACAAAAATAGTTTTAGAAAAAGAAGTGCAGTATATATAAAAAAGTTTTTTAAAAACTAAAAAATAAAAATAAATTAATAGTTTTTTAATAAAAATATAAAATAATTAATTTAGAAAAATATTTTTGCAAAACTTTTTGAAAAAAATAAATAAAAATAAAAAAAGTTATCCACAAAATAAATAAAAAAATCATTGTGAAAATATTTTTTGTGTATGATAATTACTCATGTACTCATTCATCAATTATTTTTTTAAATAATATTTTACAAAAAGTATTTTAAAAATAATTTTTGTAAAAATAAAAGTCGGTAATTGTTTGAATGATGATGGTGAAAGTTTATTACTCATAACATCTTATACTATTATGGCAGCAAAAAAGAAGGCAACAAAGAAGAAGGTTGCAAAAAAGACTACTAAGAAAGTAGCAAAGAAGAAGACAGCTAAGCGAGCATAGTCTATTCGCAAAAGCCCCTCTCACTAAAATGGTGAAGGGGTTTTTGTATGTCTTATTTTGTGATAGTATGAGGCCTATGTTTGGATTAAAAACCCTCTTCGGAGATGAAAATACACGTGCGGTAAAGCCCTTGATGCCGATAGTAGAAAAGATTAATGGTTTAGAAGAAACTATTAAAGCCCTTACTGATGAGGTACTTAAGGCAAAGACTGGTGAATTTAAGGATCGACTGGCTAAAGGCGAATCATTAGATGACATTTTACCTGAAGCTTTTGCTGTTGTACGAGAGGCATCACGACGAACCTTGGGGCAAAGACATTTTGATGTTCAGCTCATTGGAGGTATGTTGTTGCACAAAAAGACTATTGCTGAAATGAAAACAGGAGAAGGAAAGACTCTTGTTGCTACACTACCGACATATCTCAATGCTCTTACGGGTAAAGGCGTGCATATTGTCACTGTGAACGATTACCTTTCACGACGAGATGCTGTGTGGATGGGACAAATCCATGCATTCTTAGGATTGAGTGTGGGAGTTATCAATCACGATTCTTCTTTCTTGTACGATGCTACACAAAAAGAAACTCCTGAAGAAGAAGCTGTTGCTTCATTTAAGATTGCTTACGAATTTCTCCGACCATCTACACGACATGAAGCATATATGGCGGATATTACCTACGGAACAAACAATGAGTTTGGATTTGATTATCTCCGAGACAATATTGAATACGATGTAAAGAATCTTCGTCAGCGAGAATTCAATTATGCTATTGTCGACGAAATTGACTCTATTCTTATCGATGAAGCACGAACTCCACTTATTATTTCTGCTCCAACCGTAGAATCAGAAAATCTTTATGCAGTATTTGCTGATATTGCAAAGAAGCTTAAAGAAGGAAGTGATTACGAAGTTGATGAAAAGCTTCGTGCTATAACTCTTACTGATGATGGAATCTCAAAAGCAGAGCAGCTTTTAGGTGTTGATAATATTTATACTGAGAAGGGAGTTAAGTATGTTCACCATCTAGAAACAGCAGTGCGTGCTCAAGCTCTCTTTAAACGAGAAAAAGAATATGTTGTTCGTGACGGAGAGGTTATCATCGTTGATGAATTTACCGGACGAATGCAGCCAGGACGACGATGGTCTGATGGTCTTCATCAGGCTATGGAGGCTAAAGAAGGTGTAGCTGTACAAAAAGAAACTCGAACCTACGCTTCTATCACATTCCAAAATTATTTCCGACTCTACAAGAAGCTTGCTGGTATGACTGGTACAGCGCTCACTTCAAAAGAAGAATTTAGAAAAGTATACGGACTTGATGTAGTTGAAGTGCCTACAAACAAACCAATTGCCCGAATTGATCGACAAGACAATATTTACCAAACAGAAATGGGTAAGTTTATTGCTGTTGCTCGAGAAATTAAAAAAGTTCATGAAACTGGTCAGCCTGTACTTGTGGGTACTGTATCTATTGAGAAGAACGAACTTCTTAGTCAGTTTTTGTCTAAAGAAGGAATTCCTCATCAAGTATTGAATGCGAAGAATCACGAAAAAGAAGGAGAGATTGTTGCTCTTGCTGGAAAGAAAGGAGGAGTAACCATTGCTACCAACATGGCCGGCCGAGGTGTCGACATTAAGCTTGGAGGTCCAGAAGCTACTGATGCTGAGCGAGATGAGATCCGAAGCCTTGGTGGCCTCTTTGTGCTTGGTACAGAGCGACATGAAGCTCGACGAATCGACAACCAGCTTCGAGGACGTTCTGGACGACAAGGAGATCCAGGAACAACTCAATTCTTTGTGTCTCTTGAAGATTCACTCATGAGAGTATTTGCTTCTGATATGATCAAGGGTCTCATTGGACGACTTGGCATCGCAGATGATGAAGCAATTCAAAACCGAATTATTACTCGAGCACTTGAAACAGCTCAAACTAAGATCGAAGGATTCCACTTTGATTCTCGAAAGCATACTTTGGAATACGATGATGTTCTCAACTACCAACGAAAGATTATCTATGAACGCCGACGAAAAGTTGTTCTTGGACAAGGTGAAGATCTCAAAGCTCTCGTTGAAGAAATCCTTACCTTCGAAAACGCAAACGAAGAAACTAAAAAGCTTATTGAAGAAAAGAAAAGTCTTCTTGGAGAAGAAGAGTTTTACCGAACCGTGCGACGATTATTGCTCCAGACTATCGATCTTTATTGGATCGATCACCTTGAAGCAATGGAATACCTCCGTTCATCAGTAAATCTTCGAGCATACGGCCAGCGAGATCCGCTTATTGAATACAAGCGAGATGGGTTGCGAATTTTTAAAGATATGGAAATTGCTATTAATGACCAAGTAATGTCATTGCTTCCAACTATTGGAGCAGGTGCATTTCAGGCAGAAGAACAAAAACTTCGAGAAGTTCAGCGACAAGCACAACTCATTGGAGGATCTGATATTTCTGTCACCGCAGGTACATCAGGAGCTGTTGTTATGACTGGCTCAGATGATGAAAAAGGCCGCAACGAACGAGTTGTTGTAACTAAGAATGGTGAAGAGAAAGAAATCAAATTCAAAAAACTCCAACAGTATCTAAAGGAAGGATGGGTAGAGAAGAAATAATCTAGCATTCCATGAGCAATCTCCAGAATATCTTAAAGTTTGTTGAATTTACTAATGAATTTAGGAGGATAGAACGAGGGGTTCATCTTTTGCATGAGAAAAGAGGTGAGAATGATTCTGAACATTGTTTTCAGCTTGCTGTGGTTGCTTGGTATATTATTTCTAGTCACAAACTAGATCTCGATATTCAAAAAGTTGTAATGTATGCCCTCGTACATGATTTAATTGAAGTCTATTCAGGTGATACTCCTGTGTTTAACTCAACCCAGGAGTATTTTGAGTCAAAGGAGGAAAGGGAAGCAAATGCTCTGGAACAAATTAAGCTTACATTCTCAGAATCTCCTGACATGTGGGAAAAAATTTCTCAGTATGAAAAAAGACAAGATGAAGAAAGTGTCTTTGTATATTGTCTTGATAAATTACTCCCATATTTTGTAACATATCTTGATAGAGGATATTCTTGGCGAAAAAACAAAATGACTCTAGAAGACATTATTGAGAAGAAATCATCAAAAATAGCAAAGTCACCACTTCTCAAAAAGTATTTTGATGAACTTAATGAGATCGTTAGGAAAAACGAGAAAGAGTATTTTGGTTAATTACACTATGACAACTCAATTTTCTCCCATTCAAAATAACATCCTTTCGAAGTTAAAGAATGCCAAATCACTTAGGTATAGTGAACTACAAGATCATTCTATTCCAAATGATTTATTCAATTATCATCTACAGTTTTTAGTAAAGAAAGGTCTGCTCTTAAAATCAGAAGAAGGGTACTCATTATCTGATACAGGTATTAAACATGTTGCAGATCCGATTCCTGTAGCTACTTTTAATTCTATTACAAGTCTTTTTAAGATAAATGTTATTACTATTGTTTCAAGAGTTGTAGATGGAAAGCTTGAAATTTTAAATCAACTTCGAAAATCAAATCCTTCATATGGAAAAATTGGTGTGATGGGAGGAGTCGTACTAAAAGGCGAACTTATGGAAGCAGCTGCTACTCGAAAATTAAAAGCAGAAACAGGTCTTGAGGCAGAATTTAAAACAGTAGCATCTGAACGCAGAATTATGTATAAGGAAGGCGATCTCTTTTCTGATGTCGTATTTCCAATAGCATATGCAGATTCATACTCCGGAGAATTAACTAATACAGAATTTGGTGAAAATATGTGGCTTTCAATTGATGAATCTCTCAAACATCAGTTGTCTGATTCATATGACTGCATTGATTCTATAACTAAAGTATTAGAAGCAATTAAAGATGGTTCGATTAAAACCTTGCCATTTTTCTATACAGAAGTAATTAAAACTGACGAGTAAAATCACCGTTTAATAGGCGGTATTTCTACCGAGGACATCCTCGCTTTTTTTATATTTCATATTTTCTTATGCTCGAGCAAGGTTGTTCGATTTATTCGCTAACCGAAAGGAGCATATGAAGAAGGTAGACGTTAACTTTGGTAGGACTGGGTTTGTGAAGCTCACGTATCCCAAAGTTTTGCGAGAAGCTGTGGTGAAGGCAATGGAGTCATGGAAGGGATTCTGTGACTTGCCGTTGGATGTGAAGATGAGTCTTCCATACAGCAATGGTGCTGATGGAGTGGGATACGAGTTTAAGCCGGGGGAAGGACTCACAGATGATCGGAAGGAGAACTTCGATGTAACGATTGCTGGCCAAGACTGGCTTCGCGATCGCACCGAACTTCTCCGAGATTCGGGAACACTCGACTTTGTCACTGACTCGGTTCAGCTCGTGCGTCTCATGAAGCCTCTCATTATGAGATTTGCAGATGCTGTGGAGGAGCAGTATGGAATCTCAGGATTCGCTGAAGAGGTGGATGCAAGCGAGGCGAAGTTTTTCGTTCGGTTCATTCATTATTTACCTGATGAGAGAACGGATGAAGACGCTGTAAAACCAGGCGATCCAACTGCCACGGCTCATGTGGATCAGAGTGGCTTCACCTTGCACCTTTTTGAAAGTGCCCCCGGACTCCAGTGCTTGTGGGAAGATCATGAGACTGCAGAGCCGGAGTGGATGGATATGCCAGTGCACAAAGGCACAACTGTCATCATTCCTGCAATGCAGTTGCAGCTGCGATCAGAAGGGAAGCTTACAGCACTTGCGCACCGAGTTGTTGCTACAAAGAAAACAGCAAAAACCGGCCGCTACTCTGCAGTATGCTTCGTGCAGTTGAAGAACACACCAAAGTACGACAAGGAAAGGTGTGGGCGATTGCAGCTGAAAAAGCCAGGGTTCAACTACGGCATGAAGCCGAAGACCTTCGCCAAACTCTTCAAGTAGGTTAGTAAGCCATGGTGGACAAAACCATGGCTTTTTTATATACCTGTAACATATTCCCATTAATCAGAGTTATACTAGATATACAGACATGGAACCGCCACTAAAAACAGATGCAGAATGGCTTGCGTTGTCGATTGACCATCCATCGGCTTTTGGTGTGCTTGTAAACCGCTACCAGAAAGAGTTCTTGGCAAAGGTGACCTTTATGCTCAAGAACAAAGTAGAGGCTGAGGACATCGTCCAGGAGGCCTTTGTGAAGATCTATATAAATGCCAAGAAGTTTAAAGTCATGGAAGGCGCGAGCTTTAAATCATGGGCATACAAAATTTTGCTCAATACATGCTACACGCATTGTCTCAAGCAAAAAAGAGAAAAGCAGTTTTTAAATAGTATGGCAGGTGAGGATCTTGATTTATTTAGTGCCCAGGATGAATTTGAAAAGAAGATGGACCTCGATCGAGTGCTTATGGTCATTTCGAAAATTCCTCAGGCGTTGGGTAGAATTCTCACACTTAATATTGTGCAGGGTAAAAGCTATGAAGATATAGCAGTAGAAGAAAAGGTAAGTGAAGGTGCAATTCGCACACGAATACACCGAGCAAAAAATGAGTTTAAAAAAGTATCAAAATTATATGCAGAATAATTATATTAAAAAGAATATTATGCGCAGAGTGTATATGGTCTATATCTTAAAGACTGTCGCACGGCCGCTCATTATAGAACTCGCAATTGTATCTGCACTCATTATGTCTGTTGCGTTTTTTGTCTCTCTTCAAAATGTTTTACAAAATGCTTTAAGTGTTACAAATATTGTCGATTTCGGGAAATTTATTATTGGAGCTTTTACGCACACACAAGTAATAGTCCAAGCATTATCTCTGCTTGTGCTTGCTGGGGCTAGTGCCATGGTATACGATACCGTACGTCGCATCAGAAATATCTTTATCTTTAACTACCAATAACATGTGTGGAATATACGCGTACACAGGAAAACAACAAGCTCTACCAATTCTTGTTGATGGATTAACTTCTTTAGAATATCGAGGATATGATTCTGCTGGTATTTATATTCCAACAGCTGGAGCAATAAAATCAGTAGGTGCTGTTGAAAATTTGAGAGCAAAAATTACTAAGGATTTTACTGGGACTAGTGGTATTGCACATTTGCGATGGGCGACACATGGTGAGCCTACTAAAATAAATGCGCATCCTCATCATGATTGCGATTCAAAAATTTGGGTGGTACACAATGGTATCGTTGAGAATTTTCAAGAATTAAAAGCACATCTTAGTAAAAAAGGACATACGTTTCTATCTGAAACTGATACAGAAGTTATAGCCCACCTTATTGAAGAACATGCCCGTAGCGAAAAAGATTTTACAAAGGCTGTGATAAACGCACTCAATGATATTAAGGGCACCTATGGTCTTACGGTGGCTTCAGAAGCACATCCTGAGATGATTATTGCTGCGCGAATGGGAGCACCCGTCGTACTTGGAGTGGGAGATAAAGAATACTTTGTAGCATCAGATCCATCACCAATTTTAAAGCATACTAAACGAGTGCTTTATTTGCAGGATGGGGAAGTGGCCGTACTTACTCCTGATATGTATAGCATCTGCACATTAGAACAAAACAGTGTGGAGAGAAATCTAGAAACTATTGAGTGGGCAGTAGAAGAAATTCAGAAAAATGGTTACGAGCATTTCATGTTGAAAGAAATTATGGAAGGTCCTGAAGTTGTGAAGAATACCCTTCGAGGACGATTGCTTCTTGATCAAGGCACAGCAAAGCTTGGTGGCCTTGAGTCTGTGCAACATGAACTAAAATCTATAAAAAGAATTATTATTGTAGGATGTGGTACTGCATATTATGCAGGTCTTGTAGGTGAATATATGCTTGAAGAATATGCAGGAATTCCTGTGGAAGTAGAAGTGGGTTCAGAATTTAGATACCGGCATCCGCACATAGAGCCGGGTACTGTACTTATTGCTGTATCACAATCTGGTGAAACCGCAGATACGTTAGAAGCAATTCGTGAAGCAAAACGACAAGGTGCGCTTACTCTGGGAATTGTAAATACTGTTGGATCTACTATTGCACGAGAAACAGATGCCGGAGTCTACAATCATGCAGGCCCAGAGATTGGAGTGGCTTCAACAAAAGCATTCATTTCTCAGCTCACTGCATTAATTTTACTTACACTTTATATTGGACGAATGCGTACTATGTCTCTTGAGCAGGGTATGGAAATAGTAAAAGAGCTGCAAAACCTTCCAGATAAAATTGCGCAGATTTTGAAGGATCATTCAAAGCTTGAAAAGCTTGCTGAAACATATAGTAGTCATAGGGACTTTTTGTACGTTGGTAGAAAACTTCAGTTTCCGATTGCCCTTGAAGGTGCACTTAAGTTGAAAGAAGTTTCATACATTCATGCAGAAGGATATGGAGCAGGAGAAATGAAGCATGGGCCACTTGCTATGATTGATGAAAATTTCCCAACATTAGCGATTTGCCTTGATGATAGTGTGTATGAAAAAATGATTTCTAATGTTCAGGAAATACGAGCACGAAAGGGGAGAGTGCTTGCTATTGCAACTGAAGGAAATCAAAAACTGGCAACTCTCGTGCAAGATATCTTTTTTGTGCCAAAAGCTCATGAAATAGTTTCGCCAATTCTTTCTATAGTACCATTACAGCTGTTTGCGTATTACATAGCAAAAGCAAAAGAGTTAAATGTGGATCGGCCTCGTAATTTAGCAAAATCTGTAACAGTTGAATAAACACTAAAAAATCCCCTGACCATAGTCGAAGGGGATTTTTTAGTTCATGAAAAACATGATGTTACGCGGTTGATTCGCCACGTCCGCTGTGTGAATTTTCTCCACCCTTGCGGCCAATAGCTGCCATGTGTTCTCGATTTCGGCTTACGGCTTGACCACCTTTGCGGCCAGCAGCTCGTGCTTCTTCAGATGTGAATTCATGGGCAGTACCAGCTTGATGTGCTGCTTTGCCTCCTCGTGAAGCGATTTCGCGCTGCTTCTCAGGATTCATACTTGCGAATCCTCGATCTTCAGTTGCAAAAAATGTTGTCATAATAAATTTATTTAAGTTCAGCACTTAATTAATTTTAGTTGATGATTAGATCAACTATCTATATATGTACGACGTTGTCAGACTACTTTATTACAGTCTTTAAAACTAGATTATATAACGTTGACTTCGTCAATAGCAGACCCAGCAGCAGGTCTGTTATGATATATTCATGCTTCATATTCAGATTGGTGCTGAAAAACTGTTCTCAATTGGCTCTTTTGCCATAACGAATACTCTCCTTATGACCTGGATTGTGGCTCTATTTATCATTATTTTGAGCCAAGTGGCCGTACGACGGATGCAGCTTGTACCTTTGGGAGTGCAAAATGCTGTGGAATGGGGAGTTGAAAGTCTGCTCGGTTTCATGGAAAAGATCCTCCATTCTCGAGATAAGGCAATAAAGTATTTTCCCCTAATTGCTACTATATTCACGCTTATTCTGTTTTCAAACTGGTTTGGAATTCTCCCTGGCGTGGGCTCTATTGGGCTCCATCAAGTGCATGACGGACATGAGGTTTTTGCCCCTTTGCTACGCTCAGTAGCAAGCGACCTCAACTTTACACTGGCTATTGCTATCATTGCAGTAGTCATGACAAATGTGTTTGGTATTATCGCTTTGGGCTTTAAATCGCATGCTTCAAAATTTTTCAATTTTTCAAGCCCAATCAATTTCTTTGTTGGAATTCTTGAGTTGATAGGGGAATTTGCCAAGCTCATATCGTATTCATTTCGATTGTTTGGAAACATATTTGCAGGAGAAGTATTGCTCATTATCACGGGATTTTTGGTGCCCTATTTTGTACCAGTACCATTTTTGATCCTTGAAATATTTGTTGGTTTTGTACAGGCGTTGGTCTTTGCAACCTTGACGTTGGTCTTTATTTCCATTGCGGTAGAGCATCACTCATAAGTGCTGGTATAATGAATTTATATATTACTAGGTAGTTAATTTGTTCACATGGATCCAGCATCAATTCAAAATATCGCAGTCGCAGCCATTATTATCGGAGGAACTTTTGCTCCAGCAATAGCTATTGGATGGATTGGAAGTAAAGGAGTGTCAGCAATTGGACGAAATCCAGATGCAGCACCAAAGGTACAAACAGCCATGATCCTTTCAATTGCATTTGCCGAAGCTATTGCAATTTACGCATTGGTTATTGCTCTTATCGTTAAATTCGTCTAATACGAATGCATGAACTCCTCACACAATTTGGAGTTGATTGGAAACTACTGTTAGCACAGATAGTTAATTTTACGATACTGTTAATTCTTCTTAAGAAATTTGCATATGCTCCGCTTATAGGCATGTTGAAGAAGAGACAGAGAATAATTAAAGAAGGTATTGAAGCAAGTGAAGAATCACAAAGAAAACTTGTTGAAGCAAAGAATATAGAGAAACAAATTATTTTGAAGGCAGAACAAACTTCACTTGATATTGTTTCAGAAGCAGAAAATATAGCTTCTACCCAAGCAAAACAAATAGTTGAATCAGCACACTTGAAAAGTGATCACGTTATTGCCCAAGGACAGAAGAAACTTGAAGAAGAGCACAGGAAGCTTAATGAAGAGGTAGAGAGGTCTGCACAACTTCTTGTTGCTAATGGTTTGGCACGAGTGATAGGCAAGCTTGATCAACCTGAACGGGATAAAGCTCTCATACAAGAAGCTTTGCGAGAACTTAAAGCAATCTCATCATCATCATGAAATATTCATCTCGACAGTATGCACATGCTTTGTACTATGCTTTAAAAGATAAGCCTATGAGTGAGCATGCAGATCTAATCAGCAATTTTATGCATAGTGTGCGAGTTCGAAAAGATACTAAGCTCTTACCGGCGATACTTACGAGCTTTGAAAAGTTATATTTGAAAGATGAAAAACTAAAGAAGGTAACAGTAGAATCAGCATCACCCATAAGTGTAGAGATAAGAAAAGATATTGAAAATGCTCTAGGTACCGGAATTAGATTGAAAGAAAAAGTAATGCCAGAATTACTAGCCGGAATTAAACTATATATTGATGATGAGATACTCATCGATGCAAGTGCAAAAACTAGAATAAATAATCTCTTTGTATAATGTCGGACATCATAGAAAATTTAAAGAAAGAAATTGAAGGAGCACAGCTCGAAGTACGCGCTCAAAAAATAGGTACTGTTATTGAAGTTGGAGACGGTATTGCTCGAGTGTCTGGATTGCGTGATATTGCAATGCAAGAAATGATTCAATTTGAAACTGCTCATGGGAAAGTAGATGGTGTAGCATTTAATCTTGAAGAAGATACTGTTGGAGCAATTGTGTTGGGTAATGCTGAATTTATTCGTGAGGGTGATTTGGTAACTCATAAAGGTAATTTACTATCAGTACCTGTAGGAGAAGATCTCATCGGAAGAGTTGTCGACGCCCTTGGGAATCCTCTTGATGGGAAAGGCCCGTTATTTGATACTCATCAAAAAATAACCATGTATCCTGTTGAACGTGTTGCTCCAGGTGTAACAGATCGAGAACCAGTAAACACTCCAATTCACACAGGAATTAAAGCTGTAGATGCAATGATTCCTATTGGACGTGGTCAGCGTCAGCTTATTATTGGTGATAGACAAACAGGCAAAACATCTATAGCTATAGATACTATTATTAATCAAAAAAGTGACACACGATTTACTACTCCAATTTGTATTTATGTTGCTATTGGTCAAAAAGAATCTAAAGTAGCAAAGCTAATTGCTAAGCTTGAAGAAGCAGGTGCATTAGAATACTCGATTATAGTTTCGGCACCCGCATCGACATCAGCATCGATGAGATATATTGCACCCTATGCTGCTACCGCAATGGGAGAGTATTTTATGCATAAGGGAAAAGATGTTGTTATTATTTATGATGATCTTTCAAAACATGCAGTGAGTTATCGAGAAATTTCATTGTTGCTTCGACGACCTCCAGGTAGAGAAGCATTTCCTGGAGATATTTTTTACCTGCATTCACGATTATTGGAACGATCTGCTCGTCTCCGAAAAGAAAAAGGTGGGGGATCAATGACTGCACTTCCAATTATTGAAACTCAGTTGAGTGATGTGTCTGCCTATATTCCTACAAATGTTATTTCAATTACTGATGGTCAGATTTATCTTGAGTCAGAGTTGTTTAATAAAGGTACGAGACCCGCTATTAACCCTGGACTTTCTGTGTCGAGAGTAGGAGGAGCTGCACAAACAAAAGCAATGAAAAAGATTGCTGGTAAAATGCGATTGGATTTAGCTCAGTATCGAGAGCTTGCTGCATTTTCTCAGTTTGCTTCAGACCTCGACGAATCAACAAAAAAGATTCTTGAAAAAGGTAAGAAAGTAAGTGAAATTTTGAAACAGCCAGAATTAGAACCGCTTCCGTTTTATTATCAGGTTGTAGAAATCTTTGCTGTTTCAAATGGGTATTTCGATGCTGTTCCAGCAAAAAACATTCAGGCACGAGCTAAAGATTTAATTGTGTACCTGCATAAGATGCACCGTGGAATTCTTGAAACAATAGAAAAAACGGGGGAGTTATCTCAAGAAACTATTGATACACTTAAAGCTGCTTTGGAAGAATTCAATCGAGTCACTCCACAATAATTATGCAGTCGCTTCGAGACATAAAAAAACGAATACACTCTGTTAAAAACATTGCGCAAATCACAAAGGCAATGGAAGTAGTTTCAATGACAAAAATGCGACGCAGTCAGCATTTTGCATTAGCAGCTCGGCCGTTTGCTCTTGCATCACTCAAAATGCTTGGTCATATTTTGAAAAAGTCTTCGCAAAAGAATGTGCCTTTATTACTGAAATCTCGTGAAATAAAGAAAGTACTGCTTGTTGTAATTACTGCGGATAAAGGTTTGGTGGGAGGATTTAATGATACGGTTCTCGATAAAGCTGATCATATACTTCAAAAGTATAATGAAAAGCATACACCAGTAGATATTGTGGTAGTAGGTAAGAAAGCTCGAGATCATTTTGAGCATCGCCATATTCATCCGATAAAAAGCTTTATTGGATTTGGAGATTTTACACAGTTTTCAGAGACTACAGAAGTTGCACAAAGTATAGTAAACGGTTTTCATAAAAACTCCTGGCAAGCTGTAGAAATTATCTATACTCATTTTAAAACAACCCTTAAACAAAAAACGGTTCACAAGCAATTGTTACCTGCATCAGAAGAATCACTTACAGAGTTTATTCAAGAAATTATTCCAGAGTATGGAAAGTATAGTGATATTAGAGACAAATCATTGCCAGAATCACATTATAATTACACATATACTTTTGAACCAAGTCCTGAGAAGATTGTTGTGCCGTTAGTAGAAAATATTTTAAAGACTGCATTGCATCATATAATGCTTGAATCTAATGCTTCAGAACATTCAGCTCGTATGGTAACAATGAAAAGTGCTACAGATAATGCAAGTGAATTGAAAGATACCCTTACGCTAGAAATGAATAAAGCACGTCAAGCGGGAATCACATCTGAGATTAGTGAGATTATAGCTGGTGCAGAAGCCTTATCATAAAATATATGACAATCATTTGGAACAAAGTAACATGGTATTCAAAATTTGCAGCAGTAATTTTTTTCTTTGTCATATTCCCTGTGTGGGCATTTATTGTTGGAATGAAGTTTGAAGATACATTGCATGTAATTAGAGAAGTGGATGAAATCCCCGTTTTTGTTTATCCAGGTAAAGAAAATATTTATGAATAAAGGTACTATCACACAAATCATTGGAACAGTAGTAGATGTACGATTTGAGGCAGGTAAGCTTCCTGAAATAAATCATGCCCTTGAAGTTATTAAGGGTAAAGAAAAAGTTGTCCTTGAAGTAGCTCGACATTTGGGTTATGGAATTGTTCGAGCAATTGCACTTGCATCAACAGATGGCCTAATTCGTGGTATGGAAGTAGTTGATACAGGAGCTGCTTTATCTGTGCCAGTTGGACCTGGAGTGTTGGGTAAACTTTTTAATGTGTTTGGAGAGACACTAGATGGCTCAATTGTGAATTCTACAAAGCGATGGCCAATTCATCGCCCCGCTCCAGCGCTTACCGAGCAAACTACAAAGACTGAGGTTTTTGAAACGGGAGTAAAAGTAATTGATCTTTTAGCTCCATTTATTAGAGGAGGAAAAGTTGGATTATTCGGAGGAGCAGGAGTGGGAAAGACTGTGCTATTAAAAGAGCTCATCCGAAACGTGGCTGAAGAATCGGGGGGAGTATCTGTGTTTGCTGGAGTAGGAGAACGAACTCGAGAAGGAACTGATTTGCTTCTTGAAATGCAAGAATCAGGTGTGCTCGATAAAGCAGCCCTCGTATATGGACAGATGAATGAAGTACCAGGTGCGCGATTGCGAACTGCACTCTCTGCACTTACCATGGCAGAATATTTTAGAGATGAAGAAGGGAAAGATGTGCTTTTGTTTATTGATAATATTTTTAGATTTTCTCAAGCAGGATCTGAGGTGGCAGCACTTTTAGGAAAGATGCCTTCAGCTGTAGGATATCAATCGACTCTAGCATCGGAGATGGGTGAGCTTCAAGAACGAATCACTTCAACAAAAAAAGGTGCTATTACATCGGTGCAAGCAATTTATGTGCCTGCTGATGATATTACCGATCCCGCTCCAGCTGCAGTGTTTGCTCACTTAGATTCAACCATCGTGCTTTCACGAGCACTTACTGAGCTTGGAATTTATCCAGCGGTTGATCCATTGGCTTCAACATCATCTGCTCTTCAACCCGAAGTTGTAGGAGAAGATCATTATGCAGTTGCGAGAGAAGTTCAAGAAATCCTCCAGCATTATGCAGAGCTTCAAGATATTATTGCTATTTTGGGAATTGATGAACTTTCTCCGGAAGATAAAATTGTGGTAGCACGAGCTCGACGAATTCAAAAGTTTCTCTCTCAGCCGTTTTATGTTGCAGAAGTATTTAGTAATATTCCTGGCGTGTTTGTGAAGCGAGAAGATACTGTTCGAAGTTTCCGAGAGATCCTTGATGGTAAGCATGATCATAAACCAGAAGAAGCATTTTATATGAAGGGAAGTATTGATGATGTAAAATAGTATGCATCTTAGTATTCTTACAATTGAAAAATCGCTATTTGATGGAAATGTAAAAGAAATCATTGCGCGTACAAGTGCCGGTGAGATTACAATTTTGCCTCAGCATATTCCTCTTATTTCAAAATTAGAATCTGGTAATCTTAGAATTATAGATGAGAACGATAAAAAGCATGAATTTATGATTTCTTCAGGATTTCTAGAAATACAACCTGAAAGCAAAATTGTCGTACTTGTAGATGCTGTATAAATCCATGCTATAGTACGAGTGTCAATGTCTGAGGTAAACGTACAATTTTATACAAAAACGTCTGATGCATGGGAGGCGATGCTGGCCGACCTTGAAAAGGCAACAAAAACTATTGATCTTGAGCAATATATTTTTACTATTGATTCTATTGGGCGAAGATTTATTGAGGTGTTAGAACGGAAATCACGTGAGGGTGTAGTAGTGCGAATGTTGTGCGATACGGTGGGTAGCTGGAATTTTTATCGTTCACTTGTGCCTGATTTGCTTAATCACTTGGGAATTCGAATTCGGTTTTTTAATCCTATAAGCCCTTGGCGAATTACAAACTTTACATCAAATTTTTTTCGTGACCATCGGAAGTTATTGATAATAGATAATCAAATTGGTCACATTGGAGGTGTGGGTATTCAAGCTGATATGGCAGATTGGCGTGATACTCACATGCGAGTCATTGGGCCACTAGCAGAAGAAATGACCGTGAGCTTTGAAGCATTGTGGTCGAGCGTGGATAAACCGCATTTGGCTCGTTTTAAGAAAGTAGTTCAATTTGTTAAGCAATTCAACCTTCAAGTAAATTATCCGCGCTTCAGACAGCGATATATCTATCAAGCGCTTATTGCTAATATTCGCTCTGCTAAAAAATACGTGTATCTAACCACTCCGTATTTTATTCCAGATATTCGCTTGTATCGGGTGCTACGCTTGGCTGCAAAAAAGGGCGTTGATGTACGCCTTATAGTTCCAGATATTGCTGATCACGTATTCGTAAATCATGCACGTGAATCATATTTTACCTTGGCTTTAAAATCAGGAATTAAGATCTACAGATATAAGGATGTGATGATGCATGCAAAGACTGCAGTAGTAGATGACACTTGGGGTACAGCAGGAAGCTTTAATTTAGATAGTTTAAGCTTTTATTTTAATCACGAAATAAATATTTCAAGTTCTGATCTAACTTTTATACATACTATCAAACGACATTTCCATGAGGACTTACTTATGTGTGAAGAAGTAACACATGATCGTTGGGTCAAGAGATCATTTAGAAAAAAGTTTTTAGAACTCTTGACGTGGCCATTTCACAGTATTATGTAGCACTGTTTGTTTGCTCTTTTTGATTGAAGGCACAATACCACATCACTGCAAAAGAAAATAAAATGACGAGCGCTCCAAGTGTTTGCATCCCGTATGCAATTGCATCAGTGTGCTGCAATAAATTTGTTTCAGATAAAAGATAATTCCAGTCATGGCCGGCTGCATCGCCGCCCAAAAGCGGAAGCTGCATTATTACTGCATCTTTTGCATAGAGAGAAACATTAATGATATTTTGACCTACCCATGCGCCTAGGATTGATGCTGAGAAAAAATCTCTTCTGCTAAGAAAATATGCCGCGCAAAGTAAGGGGACTGCTATTTGAAATCCACTACCCATAGCTACTTGTATAAATTCTCCTAAAAAGAAAAAGATAGTATGTCCTGCTTCATGAAATATAAGATTTGCGTTATCTATAAAATGCCAATCCGTAACAGTAAGTAGATAGTGACCGAAATAAAGGGTTGTTGCTAAGGCACCTAAAATTCTCTGTGATTTCATTATATATAGTATAGCAGAGCAACCGTTGAAAACTTTCCTTGTTTATCAGGATATTTACCCTATAATAAGGATAACAATGAGTCTGCTTACAAAAGTGTACAGAAAAATAAGAATAAGGTTAGTAAAAGCGTTAACGTTTGTGCTTATTGTTGCAACACTTTTCGGAAGCTTGCCAAGCACATTAACCCTACCACTTTTAACTCCAAACACTGCACGTGCTGAAACCACAGGAAATAAAGTTCCCGCATCTGCGGCTGCGGTAACCTCTAATGCTGGAGATAATAACGGATTTGAAACGGGAGCCGTTTCAGCTGTTAGTGCTGATGATGGTTCGTACATGAGTAGCACAAATACCAACAGTTCATCATCTATTGATGAGTGTGCCCTTACAACAGTTGGAGCCGATCAACATGACTTCTATGATTTCACATTGGGAGTAACTCCAAATTCAACCATTGATGGCATTACTGTTACTGCAAACGGAAATTATGACAGTAACTCCGGAGCTAATTATTTTTGTGTATTTCTTTCACATGATGGTGGAACGAGTTGGACAACAGGTATAAACTCAGCTGATATTGGTACTGCAGATGTTACTTCCATATACGGAGGTAGCTCAGATACCTGGGGGCGTACATGGACAGCAGATGAATTAAGTAATGCGAATTTTCGTGTGCGAGTGATGACTCTTGTAGCAAACACATTGCGTGATGCTGAACTTGATTATCTTGCTGTTGAAGTAGATTACACTGTAAATCAAACGCCACTTGCTCTTACATCAGCAAGTAATGAAACCTATGCAATCGGCCAAGGAGCTACGGCTATTCCTGCTATTACTGTAGTGGGGAATACAAATGTAACTGCAGCCAACGACATTCGAATTGCAATCGATAATGATAGTGGATTTAATTACTTGTGGGATACATCTGATACAACAGCATCAATCAGCGGAACAGGTTCTTCTAAAGTTTCAGGAACTGTAAGCTATGAAGACAGTGGTAGAATTCTTGTCATAAATGTCACCTCAGATTTTGCTGATGCTGAAACCATAGCAATTTCTGGACTTTCATATACATCGTTTAGTGGATCCGCAAAAACAGGAACTGGAGCACTGAAATTATACGTTGATGGCGTATCCGATACGGTAGTTGATGCAACTGATACTGCCACTGTGACTATTAAGGGTTCAGCAGTTCTTGCCAATCACACCTTAAGTCAAGTCACTGATAAATTTCAAAATGAAGAAACCGCAACTACTACTGAATTGTACAGATTTGCATTAACCAATACAGGTGAAAGTGCTTCAACGAGTCTTTCATTTGATCTTTCTTCAGTTGCAGGAATCACAACTTCTGACATTACAAATGCAGAATTACATTTAGACATAAACGGAGATGGAATAGTAGCTCCTGATGGTTCATGGACAACAAGTTATGATACTCCATTATCTGATTTACAATCTTTAGAAATAGATACAACTAATAATATTTTATATGCAGGTGGTAAGCTGGGCGGTATTATTTATCGCTGTGATTTTTCTACCGAGTGTGATAGCGAATCAGACTGGACCTTGAGTTTGGACTCACCAGGTGTCGACGTGTGGGATATACTTTTTGATTCTAATAGTGGCGTTCTTTACGCAGGTACCGGAAGTTCGGGAATTATTTATCGTTGTGATACTACAACTTCATGTAATGAGAGTTCAGATTGGACGACAAGTTATGATGACCCAAGTTCTATTTATATAATCACACTTGGTTTTGATTCAGTAAATAATGTTTTGTATGCAGGTGGTGATAGCTATGGGGTTGTAATGCGATGTGCGACTTCAACAGGATGTAATGAACAAAGTGATTGGACAACCAGTCTTGATTCTGCTGGTACGCATATGTTTTCTCTTACATTTGATCCAACCAATGAGGTAATGTATGTAAGTTCTGAAAATTTAGGCATTATATATCGTTGCGAAACATCTACCAACTGTGACGATACTGCAGACTGGACAGTAAGTCTTGATACAACAGAAACTGGGTATAGAGGGATAGGTATTGATACCCGAAATAATGTTTTATATGCGGGTAGCTATCCAAATGGCATTATTTATCGTTGTGATACAAGTACTAATTGTGATGCGAGTGGGGATTGGTCAATTGCAGTTGATACAGCCGCAGGTTATACGTACTCAGTGACTGTAAATACAGTTACAAACAAAATATATGCAGGTACTGGTCAAAATGCTGATCTTTATGAATGTGATCTAACAACTGCGTGTGATGCATCGGGAGAATGGACCTTGGTATATGATCAAGTTCTAGAAACTAGTAACTTTTCGTACCCTATGGTTGTTGATGTGAATAATAATATCATGTATTCAAGTGGTAACGATCAAGGAATCATTTTACGCAAATTTGCTGGTGATCCTGAAACATCCCAAACAGGGATTGTTGAAGTTACTGGTTCTACCGGCTCAATTACATTTACGAGTGCATCGTTACCAATTGGTACTCACGATTATATTCTTAAAGGCACAGTATCAAACATTGGACCAGGTGATACTATGACTGTTGGTCTTTCTACTACTAACATGGATTCAACGGGAGATGTTTCTGGCCAGACGTTATCAGTAACAGGAAGTGCTACAAATGTAACACATGCAGCTTCTTCTCTTATTACTATTGAATCAGCAATTAATGAAACATACGAATTAGGTCAGGGAACTACAGCCATTCCAGCGGTTAGTGTAGTGGGGAATACAAATGTAACTGCAGCCAACGACATTCGAATTGCAATCGATAATGATAGTGGATTTAATTACTTGTGGGATACATCTGATACAACAGCATCAATCAGCGGAACAGGTTCTTCTAAAGTTTCAGGAACTGTAAGCTATGAAGACAGTGGTAGAATTCTTGTCATAAATGTCACCTCAGATTTTGCTGATGCTGAAACCATAGCAATTTCTGGACTTTCATATACATCGTTTAGTGGATCCGCAAAAACAGGAACTGGAGCACTGAAATTATACGTTGATGGCGTATCCGATACGGTAGTTGATGCAACTGATACTGCCACTGTGACTATTAAAGGATCAAGTACTTTATCAAATAATAGTGCGGGTCAAGTTCTTAATAAATTTCAAAGTGAGGACACGTCAACTACCACAGAATTATATGGGTTTCAAATCACCAATGCAGGTGAAAGTTCATCTGTGGCATTGACGTTTGATCTTTCTTCTATAACAGGGATATCGAGTGGTGACATTACCAATGCTAGTGTTTATGCCGATAAAAATAATGATGGGGCTGTTTCAAGTGTTGGCAGTGTTACAACTTCATTTGATGGAACCGAATCAAATATATACGCAATTGTTCAGGATACCGAAAACGAAGTTCTTTATGCAGGGACCGATACAAATGGCATTATTTATCGTTGTATGATTTCAACAGGGTGTGATGCATCTGGAGATTGGACTGTTAGTTATGATACATCCGAATCAACTATTAATTCTCTGACATATGATTCTGTAAATAATATTATATATGCAGGTTCAGGAAGCGGAGGCATTATTTTCCGCTGTGATACAACGACAGGGTGTGATGCATCTGGAGATTGGACAACGAGCTATGATACGTCCGCAACTACTATTGATTCTCTCATGGTTGACTCTGTAAATAATATTATATATGCAGGTTCAGGAAGTGGAGGCATAATTTTCCGTTGTGATGCAACCACTGGATGTAATGAATCTGGAGATTGGACAACTAGTTATGATACTACTGCAACCACTATCTATGCTTTTACCATGGATACCAACAATAATATTATATATGCGGGTTCTGGTAGTGGGGGTGTTATTTTCCGCTGTGATACAACGACAGGTTGTGATGCATCAGGTGACTGGACAACGAGCTATGATACGTCCGCACTTCAAATTCGATCAATGGTATTTGATTCTATCAGTAGTGTTCTCTATGCAGGTTCTGGTACAGATGGAATACTTTATCGCTGTGATACAACGACAGGTTGTGATGCATCAGGTGACTGGACAGTAAGTAATGACACGGTTTACACTTCTATTTTATCTTTGCTTTTTGATAGTGAAACAAAGACGCTGTATTATGGTTCATCAGGTGGAGGTTCATATGTATATAAATGTGTTATTACTACTGGATGTGATGCTTCTGGAGATTGGACTTATGTTACTGTGTTTGGTGAAGAGGCTGCATATTCAATGGTTTTAGATTCTAAAAATGGAGTTCTTTATATAAGTACCGGTACCTCTGGAAGAATTTACAGAAGATTCCTAGGAGATCCTCAGATTTTTACCTCACCAACAACTTCTATTATAGGAGCTACTGGAACAATAACGTTTCCAGCAACAACGGTACCTAATGGAGTAAATGATTTTATACTTAAAGCTACCGTATCAAATATTGTTACCAATGACACAATAACTTTCGGTCTTACTAATTCAAATATTACTTCAACTGGTACAGTCTCAGGCGTATCCCTAACAGTGACAGGAAGTGCATCAAATGCTACTCATATTGCTGCGTCTCCAATTAGTATTACATCAGATGCAAACCAGACATTTTATATGGGGCAAGCTTCTACTCCTATTTCGCCAATTACGCTTGTTGGTGGTAGTGCACTAACAGCAACCAATAACATCCGAATTGCTATCGCAACTACAACAGGATTTACGTACCTTTGGGATACTACAGATACTACAGCAACAATCTCAGGTACTGGATCTTCAAAAGTTTCAACTACGGTGAGTTATGAAGGTGGGGGAAGTGTTTTAGTTATTGATGTGACTTCAAATTTTGCCCTTGAAACTATAATCATTTCCGGCCTATCATATACGAATTTTACAGGTGTTGCATATTCAGGTGCTGGGGCATTGAAGTTATTCACAGATGGACCGACAGATAGTTCTTCAGATGTAAGTGATACTCAAACAGTAAGCCTCATAGGAGGTAGTATCCTTTCCAGTCATTCGAGCAGTCAGGTGACAAATAAATTTTTAGCAGGTTCTACAGCAACAACAACACGATTTTTTAGATTCAATCTCAACACTTTGGGAGAAAGAGCGTCAACGACACTTACGTTTGATTTATCATCAGTTTCAGGTATTTCAGATTCAGACATGACGGATTTTGTAGTATATTCAGACCTCAATAATGACGGTTCTATTTCAGCTGCAACGTCATGGTCTACTGGCTATAGTAATACTACGGATAGTACTATTGAAACTATAATTTTTGATGAAAGAAATAGAGTTATCTATACGGGAGGTGCAAATGGTCGTATCTATAGATGTGTAGCTTCATCAGGTTGTGATGCTTCAGGTGATTGGACAACGAGTCTTGATTCAACTGAATCAACAATCAACTCTTTAATTATCGATACGACAAACAATGTTCTCTATGCAGGTTCTGGTACGGGAGGGATTATTTATCGATGTGCACTATCAACGAGTTGTGATGCTTCAGGTGATTGGACGACAAGCTACGATACAGCTGATAGTACTATTTACAGCTTTGGTTTTGATGCGGCAAATGGAGTTTTATATGCGGGTACTGGAAGTCAGGGGTATATCCTTCGATGTAATACAAGTACAGGTTGCGATGCAATGATAGATTGGCAACTTGGCGGTGGTTATGATTCAACGGAATCATCAATTTATGATTTTGTGGTTGATAGCGTATCAAATATAATCTATGCAAGTACAGGAAGTAATGGATTAGTGTATCGCTGCGAGACATCAACAGGATGTGATGCTGCATTGGAATGGACAACAAGTTTTGATTCACCTGAGTCAGATATTTACACATTGTCTATAGATACAGAAAATAGAATCCTGTATGCAGGATCAGGTACTGGTGGAATTATTTATCGTTGTGCTCTGTCAACAAGTTGTGACGCATCAGAGGATTGGACAACGAGTTATGATACTTCAAATAGTAATATAAATAGTCTGGTATTCGATTCTGTAAACAATGTGATGTATGCAGCAACGGGAGAAACGGGTGTAATATATAGTTGTGAAACTTCATCAGGTTGTGATGCCTCAGGGGATTGGGTAATAAGCCATGATAGTGCGCTCACTTCAGTACAAGCACTTGCATATGATTCGATAAGAAATGTTGTGTACGCTGGCGCCTATGATACTCTCTCAACTAATGTCGTTGTGTATCGTAAGTTTTCAGGTGATCAAGTGGTATTTAATTCACCAACTATTTCTATAGGTGGATCCACTGGTACGATTGCCTTTACTGCAACAAGCACTCTTCCTGTTGCAAATCTTGGATATATACTTTATGGGACTGTATCAAACTTGGTAGAAGACGACACGATGACTGTCGGATTAACAAATTCTAAGATCTTTCAAAGTGGTGTGGTTAGTGGAAGTACAATTTCAGCAACAGGAAGTGTTGCGAATGCAATTCATACTATGGCACCACTAGTTATTGGAAGTCTTACCATTTTAAATCATACAATTGGTCAGATCTCCGATCAATTCATAGGAGTATCGTCGATTTCAGGCTCGCCATTATTCCGGTTTCAGCTGTTACCTACAGATGAAGATATTTCTATCAATAGACTTATTTTTAATTTAGTATCTTTACGTGGGTTTATTGGTAGCGATATAACTGCAGCAGAAATTGTTCAAGATACAAATAGTGATGGAGTCTTAAATGAGGATGAACCAGTTGTTGCTGAAGCTGGAGAAGTTTTGGTTAGTGGAAATGAAGGAAGTATTACATTTAATAATCAATTTACCTCTGATTCAGTTAAAGATTATTTTTTGAAACTTTCTGTATCAAATATTGCAATTTCAGACGAGATTTTAATTTCCGTTAATAGATCTTCAGTAACTGCTGTCGGACAAGAATCAAATACGTCTATTACTCCATTAGTTTCAGTAACTCCGGTATTTCACTATAGAATTGGAGCAAATGCTGGGCCTGGAGCAGGCGCTGGAATGTTTATTGGAGATCCAGCTCCAGAAGGTGATGGAGAGCAAACTGGTGGAGGTAATGGAGGAGGTGATGGAGCAGGAGAAGAAGCTCCTCCGGGCGATGGAAATCAAGGTGGCGGTGGTGGTGGTGGTGGAAGTGAAGCCTTCTTAAGACGAGGATCAAGCATGTTTGCTTCAGTTTGGTCTGCAGTGTGGGAATTTGTATCTACTAAAGTGGGTGATATGTTTTCATAGCACTTTACCTTCTTTAAAAACGTGATAGACTTCTCTTGTTAAGAATTTAGGTAAAAAGATAATAACTATTTTATATACAGTATGGCAAAAATTAAGGATATTAAGGGACGAGAAATTTTGGACTCTCGAGGGAATCCAACCGTAGAAGTTGACCTTTGGCTTGATGACGGCTCAATGGGCCGAGCAGCAGTACCATCAGGTGCTTCAACAGGAACTCATGAAGCAGTAGAGCTCCGAGACGGTGCAAAGCGATATGGTGGAAAGGGCGTTGAGAAAGCAGTAGAAAACGTAAATACTCATCTCAAGAAAGCGCTTAAGGGAAAAGAGTTTACTCAGCGAAGTATCGACGAAGCAATGATTGAGCTTGATGGAACTCCAAACAAAGGAAAGCTTGGAGCTAATGCTATCCTTGGAATCTCAATGGCATTCGCACATGCAACAGCAAAATCAAAGAAGCAACCTCTCTACAAATACTTCCAAACTATTTCAAAGACAAAGGAAGTACGATTGCCTCTTCCAATGATGAATATTTTAAACGGAGGAAAGCATGCTATTAAGTCAACCGACCTTCAGGAATTTATGGTAATGCCAGTTGGAGCAAAGACTTTCAAGCAAGCGCTTCAAATGGGAACCGAAGTATTCCATGCTCTTAAGAAGATTCTTGTATCAAAAGGATTTTCAACATCAGTAGGAGACGAAGGGGGATTTGCTCCATCACTTCCAAAGAACGAAGCTGCTATTGAAGTAATTCTCGAAGCTATCGAGAAAGCAGGATACAAGGCAGGAAAGGATATTGGAATTGCTATCGACGGTGCTGCATCAGAACTCTACAAGGATGGAAAATATCATCTCGAATCAGAAGGTAAAGTATTATCTTCAGAAGAAATGGTAGACCTCTATGCAGAATGGGTATCAAAGTATCCTATTGTTTCAATTGAAGACGGACTTTCAGAAGATGATTGGACTGGATACGAACTCATGACCAAGAAGATTGGAAAGAAAGTACAGATTGTGGGAGACGATCTATTTGTTACTAATCCTGAAAGATTGAAGCAGGGAATTGAACGAAAGGCTGCTAACTCAATCTTGATTAAACTCAATCAGATTGGAACAGTGTCAGAAACCATCGATGCTATCGTGATGGCACGAAACGCAGGATTCACATCAGTTGTATCACATCGATCTGGAGAAACAGAAGACACAACTATTTCAGATTTTGTAGTAGGACTTGGAACAGGACAGATCAAGACTGGATCACTTTGCCGATCAGAACGAACTGCTAAGTACAACCAGCTTCTCCGAATCGAAGAAATGCTTGCCGCAAAAGCAGTATTTCCAGGAAAGAATGCTTTCAAAGCGTAATTAGAAAAAATAAAAAGCCCCGGCTAGATCCGGGGCTTTTTTTTGTATAAAAATAAAAAACCGAGTCTAAACTCGGAGTGTGATCCACGAAATAATCTTCCTTGGTTGCATGCAGATGTACATACCCAAGATCAATACCACTAAACAGACGAGTGATGACACCACAATGGTAGTGCCACTGCTGGATGTCATACAGATGTAGCAACATCCTACGATCATCATGATCGTGATGATGAGTGCCAACACCTGAACGATGACCACTTTTCGATGATTGGGCATGTATCTCCTTGACTGGAGTTAAAATACCATATTATTTAAATATGTCAAATTGAAGAAAATGTATGAAATGCTACAGTATATATCTATGAAAAATAAGAACGTCACACTCATTGTTTTGGATGGTTGGGGTTATCGAGAAGAGTCAAAAGATAATGCAATTAAGGCTGCTAAGACGCCTGTATTTAATGCGCTCTGGGAAAAGTATCCTCATACATTGCTTGATGCATCAGGACTTGCTGTAGGCTTGCCTCAAGGCCAGATGGGCAACTCAGAAATCGGACATACTACTATTGGTGCTGGAAAAGTAATTGATACTGACTTGGTGCGAATTGCGAAGGCTATTACCAACGGAGAGTTTGAAACCAATCCTGCTTTTCGAGATTTGTTTGAACATGTGAAAAAGCATGATTCAACACTCCATGTAAAAGGACTCCTTGGAACTGGTGGTGTTCATGCTCACTCAGATCACCTCGTTGCATTTGTGCGCGCTGCCAAAAATGCCGGAGTAACAAAAATCGCTATTCATGTATTTACCGATGGCCGTGATGCTCCTCCTCAAAGTGCTGGTGACTTTTTAACAGATCTTGAAAAATCTCTTGAAGATATTGGTATTGGATTTATTGCCTCTGCTACAGGACGATTCTATGCTATGGATCGCGATAACAACTGGGATCGTATTCAGAAAGCTGAAGATGCACTTTTTCACGGTAAAGGTAAAACAATTCAAGGAACAAAGCCATCTGCTGTTGTGCGAGAACTTTATAAAGAAGGAAAGCTCGATGAACACCTTGAACCTATGGTGTTTCTAGATGAATCAGGAAAGGCATGGAAAGTAGAAAAAAACGATGGAGTATTCTTTTTCAACTTTCGCGCAGATCGAGCCCGACAAATCTCAAAGAAAATTGTAGAGAAAAAAGAAACACACAATATCTTGTTTGTGACTCTTACAGAATATGAAAAGACTCTCGCAGCAAAAGTGGCATATCCTCAAGCAACTATCGAAACAACACTTGCTGCAGAAATCTCAAAAGTAGGAATGACCCAAGCTCACTTGGCAGAAACAGAAAAGTTCCCCCATGCTACCTATTTCTTAAACGGAGGAAAAGAAAATCCTCATGAAGGCGAGTCACATATTCTTCTTGATAGTCGAAAAGATGTTCCAACACACGATTTAGCTCCAAAGATGCGAGCAGAAGCTATTGCTGACAAAGCAATTGAGGAAATAGAAAAGGGAACTAACTTTATCTTTATCAATTTTGCAAATCCTGACATGGTAGGCCACACCGCAAATGTTCCTGCAATTATTGAAGCAGTTGAGGAAGTAGATATGCAACTTGGAAGAGTAATTGCAGCTATTGAAAAGAACGGAGGTGTTGCATTTGTTACTGCTGATCACGGAAATGCAGAAGTAAATATCGATCCTATTACAGGAACCAAACATACTTCACATACTATTAATCCCGTGCCAGCAATTTTGACATCAGCTGATGGAGAGATGCGAACAGGCGGTGGACTTGCTGATATTACTCCAACTATTCTAGAAGTTCTTGATATCAAGCAGCCTGAATCAATGACTGGTACAAGTTTACTCAAAAAGTAATCTCAGCTGACAAACGGCCTAAAACGTGCTAAAATCGCTCTATTACAAGATAGATCTATTTTACATGCTCATCTATGCAATAAATGTGTTGCCTGTCGTGCTTGCAGCGTTCTCAACAATGGTCATTGGCATGCTCTGGTATTCACCAGTCATGTTTGGGACTAAATGGATGCAACTTGTAGGCATGACTGCTGAGATGACCCCTGAGGCAAAGAAGCGAGCAAAATTTGCCTATGTTTTTATGGCCATCTCAGCCGTGGTAATGGCATATGTTCTTGCTTTATTTATAGAAAATATGTTTGTACTCAGTATGAACGGAGCTCTCACCATTGCTTTGTTTGCATGGGTTGGATTTGTTGCAACATCAATGACAGGAGAGTATCTCTTTAATGCAAAGCCAAAGCCTTGGGCATTATATATATTAAACAGCGGATATTATCTTGTGGCCTTACTCGCGAATGCAATTATTATTTTCACGTTTATTAAGTAGTTAGGATTACTTTGAAAAAGCCGGCAAAAGAAGTTTATTGGTATACCTTAAAGAAGCCTAAACCGGTCCATTTGGATCGGGATCTTGTCGTGGATATTGTAGTGGTAGGAGGAGGCATGGCCGGACTTATGTGTGCTCAAAGAATTAGACGAGATAATAAAAACTTGAAAGTAGTTGTTGTTGAAGCTGGAATCTGTGGTGCGGGAGCTAGTGGAAAAAGCTCTGGATTTATCACACCTGACTCAGAGCTGGAACTTTCTGATTTGGTAAAAGAATACGGTGAAGAAAAGGCAAAAAAGTTGTGGGATTTTGTAAAAAAAGGGGTCACATCTATTAAAGAAACAATCCAACGTAGAAATCTTCCATGTGATTTTTCTGTACAAGATTCTCTCTACGTTGCAAATGATCAAAAAGGATACAAGAAAGTTGAAGCTGAATTTAGAGCACAAAAGAAAGCTGGGTATAATGCATTTCTTTTTGACGAAAAGAGAATTAAAAGTATTTTAGGTACTGATACATATATGGGAGGTGTCCGTACAAAAGATACATTTGGAATGATTTCATATTTATATTGCCAAGAGCTCAAAGAATCATTGCAGCGTGATAGTATGGCTATTTATGAAGAAACTCCTGTTACTGAAATAACTCCTGTAGGAATTAGAACTGAGAAGTTTATTATTCAAGCCGATAAAGTTGTCGTATGTACTGATCGATTTTTGCCAGATTTTAACATTGCAAAAGATGAGGTGTATCATGCTCAAACGTTTCTCGCTATTTCAGAGCCATTACCTCATGCATCAGTAAATGCACTTTTTCCAAATGCACCAGTTATGGTGTGGGATACTGATCTTATATATCAATACTATCGATTAGTTGAAGGTAATAGATTATTGCTTGGCTCATCAAGTATTGTTCATACATACAATAAAAATGAATCTTCATATACAGATGGTATTTTGCGAAAAATGTATCGCTATCTAAAAGAAAAATTTCCGCATGTACCTGTTCACTTTGAGTACATGTGGGGAGGACTCATAGGTGTATCAAAAGATTTTCTTCCTATAGCAGGAAGAGATCCAGTAAATAAAAATATGTTTTTTATTGGTGCTTGTGCTGGATTGCCTTGGGCTGCTAGCCTTGGAGAGTACATTGCTGATAAGATACTAGAAGGTAGGGATGAGTTTGATGAAGTGTTTTCACCATCTCGAAAATTTCCTCTTGGAAAGAATGCTCAAGTAATTTTGCGAAAGCCGCTCACATTTGCGTTAAGCCACGGTATAAAAAAATATTTTAAATAATAACATCATGGATACTACAAACAACCGATTACAACACAATTTCTTTCTGTTACTTTTAGCTGGGTCTGGGCTCATTATGTTTTTTATCTTTGCTCCATTTTTAACTGCGCTTATTTTAGCGTTCTCTTTTTCTGTAGTATTTCGACCACTTTATAATCGAATTCTAAAACATAGTAATGGTCGCTCAGGAATTTCAGCCTTGGCAACCGTAGGCGTTGTGATTGTTGCTGTGCTTATTCCTTTTGTATTAGTTGGAGGATTACTTTTGGCTGAAGCTCAAGGATTGTATAGTTCAATTGCATCAAATGGTGGAGGAGTGCAAGTGGTTTCACGAGGTGTGGAAAATATTGAAAGATATATTCAAGGGTTTGCCCCAAACGTAAATCTTAATGTTGCAGAATATGTGCAGTATGGATTGCAGTGGGTTGTCTCACATTTGGGCACGTTATTTTCAAGTTTTTTGAATATAACTATTGGTTTGTTTTTGATGTTAATTACGTTGTTTTATTTACTTCGAGATGGTGATGCATTAAAGTCGCACTATTTAAGTTTGAGTCCACTCTCAAATAAGTATGATCAAGAAATTCTCGAGCGACTTTCAGCTGCAATAAATTCTGTTATTAAAGGATCTCTCGTAATCGCAATAGTACAAGGAACATTGGCAGCACTCGGTGTATGGATATTTGGTCTTTCAAATCCTATTTTGTGGGGAGTGTGTGCAACAATCGCAAGTCTTATTCCTGGATTTGGAACAGCTCTTGTAATGTTCCCAGCTGTAGTATATCTATTCATTATTGGCGATACTGGAAACGGCATTGGATTATTAATTTGGCAAGTTGCAGTCGTTGGACTTGTTGATAACTTCCTCACACCATATTTATTAAACAGGGGAATTAAAATCCATCCACTCCTTGTTTTGATCTCAGTTCTTGGTGGAATTGTCTTCTTTGGTCCAATAGGATTTCTTCTTGGTCCAATTGTTCTTGCATTCTTCTTTGCACTTTTGCATATATATCCTATGATACTAACATCACATGTTGAAAAAGATCGTTAGATATTTTGATAAATTAGAGGACAGAATTCGAGGACGATTATCTCGCTATCCTATTATCTATACATTTATTGGAGGAGTTGGAATTGTTCTTTTTTGGAGAGGTGTATGGGTCACGACTGATCAACTTTCACTCTACTTGCCAGAAAATCTCTATTGGTTGAATGGCGTGCTCTCTGTAGCTGTAAGTTGTTTGCTGTTATTAATGACTGGTTTGTTCGTCTCATTCTTTATAACAGATAAAATTATATTATCGGGATTAAAACAAGAAAAGAAGCTTGTAGAACGTGAAGCCGCTGAACTTAGGGAAGAAGCTGATGAGATTAAACACCTTTCAAAAAGGTTTGAATTATTTGAGACAATTTTGAAAGATATTAAAGCTCGACTAGACAAATAGCATATTTATAGGTAAGACTACACTATTATGGCCGCATTAATTGATGAATTAGAGTTTTACGCCAAAGCTGGTCGTGGAGGCGACGGTGTTGTTCGTTGGCTTCATGAAAAGTCAAAAGAGTTTTCAGGTGCATCAGGAGGCAACGGAGGAAAAGGAGGGGATGTTTACATTCGAGCTGTTCGAGATATTCAGCTCCTTTCAAAACATAAGCACACAAAAGAATTTTTGGCAGAACGAGGGGAAGCGGGACAGAAAAATAGTCGTCATGGCAAAAACGGAGAAGCTCTCTACATTGATTTACCACTAGGTTCTATTGTTAAAAATCTTGATAACGGCAAAGTATTTAATCTCCTTAAAGAGGGTCAGGAAATTTTGGTATTAAAGGGAGGGCGTGGAGGTTTGGGTAACGAACATTTTAAAGCTTCTACCAACACATCACCTACAGAATGGACTCCAGGTAAAGATGGAGAAGATGCTCATTTCTTTATAGAGCTTGAGCTCGTTGCAGATGCCGGACTTGTTGGTCAGCCAAACGCTGGTAAATCAAGTCTACTCAATGAATTGACCAATGCTCGATCTAAGGTGGGTAACTACGCTTTCACAACGCTTGATCCAGCTCTTGGAAATATGGAAGGATTTATTCTTGCTGATATTCCAGGACTTATTGAAGGTGCCTCAGAAGGTAAGGGACTTGGCGTGAAGTTTTTGCGACATATTAAGCGCACGAAGATGCTCTTTCATTGCGTGTCATTGGAAAACGAAGATATTATAGAGATCTATACAACCGTACGAAAAGAGCTGGAAAAATTCAGTAAAGATTTGGCAGATAAGCCAGAGCTTATTATTCTCACAAAGACTGACACTGTGGATGAGAAAACACTTAAAGCAAAGATCAAAGAGATTTCAAAACTAAATAAAAATGTACTGACAGTGACTGCGTATGATGATGCTGTTGTTAAATCACTCAAAGATGATCTTGTGAAGATTTTGAGAGGTGTATAAATATGTTAGGATGAGTCTATGAAGACCTACACCGCCACAATTGGGCTTGAAATCCACGCTGAGCTCGCTACTGCGACAAAGATGTTCTGTAACTCAAAGAACGATCCAGATGAAAAGCGACCTAACGTAAATATTTGTCCTGTATGTATGGGACATCCAGGAACATTACCTGTTATCAATAAGCAGGCAGTTAAGAATGTATTAAAAGTGGGATTGGCACTTGGTGGTGACTTGGCTGACTTTACTGAATTTGATCGAAAGAATTATTTTTATCCAGATATTCCAAAGGGGTATCAAATATCTCAGTATAAGTATCCACTCGTTTCTGGAGGATCACTTAAGGGATTCAAAATTACGCGAGTCCATTTAGAAGAAGATACAGGAACATCACAGCATGAAACTGGTGATTATTCTCTGGTGAATTACAACCGAGCAGGTGTGCCATTGATGGAGCTTGTAACCGAACCAGTAATTCACTCAGGTGAAGAGGCTGTTGCTTTTGCAAAAGAATTACAATTGCTTCTAAGATATCTAGGTGTTGCAGAAGCAAACATGGAAAAAGGCGAAATGCGTGTGGAAGCAAACATTTCTATCTCTGATGATCCTACAAAATTTGGTACAAAAGTTGAAGTCAAAAATCTCAACTCTTTTAGAACTGTAGAGAAAGCTATCAACTATGAAATAGCTCGACATCAAGAAGTATTGGAAAGTGGAGGAACAATTGTGCAGGAAACTCGTGGCTGGAATGAAGCAAAGCAGAGTACGTATTCGCAGCGCCAGAAAGAAGATTCTCATGATTACCGATATTTCCCAGATCCCGATCTACCAAAGCTAAAAATCAGTGAAATTCCTGAATTTGCTAAAGCAGAACTTCAGAAAGAACTTGGTGAATTACCATGGGATAAGCGAACTCGCTATCAAAAAGAATTTGAACTTCGAGATGATGATATTGAAGTGTACATTACTCAACCAGAATGGGGAGTTTATTTTGAATCGCTCATAAAGCATCTAAACGCAGATAAAAAGCTAATTAAGCTTGCCTCAAACTATATTAGTTCTGATCTTTTAGGAATGGTTCGTAAAGAACCGGAGTTCTGGGCACAAAAACCGATTGCTGAAAACGATTTTGCTGAACTCATAAAAATGGTTGGTGAAAATAAAGTGAACTCACGTGTGGCAAAAGATTTGCTTGCGCTCATGTATAAAGAGGGTGGATCTCCAATGGCAATTGCTGAAAAGAATGATTTGCTTCAGAAAAACGATGAGGGTGCACTAAAAGCAATTATGCAAAAACTTGTAGATGACAATCCAAAAGTGGTTGCTGATTATAAAGCTGGAAAAGAAGCTGCACTTATGTTTTTTGTAGGACAGGGAATGAAAGCAACAAAGGGTTCTGCAAATCCTGAACTTTTGAAGGGAGTAGTAAAAGGAATCATTGGATAAGATCCTTGATTTTCTCTGTAAATATGCTATAATACTGGTATCTTGCATTAGATAATCGCGCTTCATCGCAAGGTGAGGTGAGGAAAGTCCGAACACTTGCTTGAAAGAGCAGTAGGGTAGCGGGTAACGCCCGTCGTAGCTTGTATGCGAGCTACCGAGATGCGAACAGTGACGAATCCCTTTAGTGGGAGTGAAACGGCTAAATTCTTACCTAGGTGCAAGGCCGAGCCCACGAAGCCGCAAGGTTGAGTTGGGAGTGCCGCTTGAGCTCACTCGTAAGGGTGGGCCCAGATAAATGATTATCCACGACAGAATTCGGCTTATCGATGCAAGGCATACACATCAGAAACCACATGTTAATAGCATGTGGTTTCTGCTTATTATGCACACTTATGCGTTGCTGTTGAGGCATACATTGCTCTATAATAGAGAAACATCTATATGGAAAATCATACACACTCACCAAAAGAACTTTTGGCTGACAAAATCGCGCATTGGTCAATATTATTAGTAATTTTTCTGGCACCAATATTTTTTATTCCTTCTGTGTATGTGCCGTTTCAGTTCTCAAAAGTAGCACTTCTTTTTATTGGAATTGTTGTAAGTGTGTGTGTATGTACTATTGCTCGTTTGAAAGATGGAATTATTAAAGCTCCTACTCATCCATTATTTATTTCTCTTGCAGTTGTGCCAGTTGCATATGCAGTATCTGCATTATTATCTCCAGCAAAAACCGTCTCACTCATAGGACAGGGATTTGAAATAGGTAGCTTACTATTTATTGCAGCTCTCGTATTCTTTGCACTTGCTGTTTCATATTTCTTTAGCACAAAGCAAAAGGTTGTATACTCATACTTTGCGTTTATTGCCACAATTCCAGTTGTGGCGCTCTTTCAGTTTATCCGTCTATTATTTGGACCTAATATACTCACATTAAGTGCATTTGCAGGCCCTACATCGACATTGCTTGGAGGATGGAATGACTTGGGGATCTATTTTGGTCTAGCTGCGCTCTTTTCATTCATTACACTTGAACTATTAAAACTTGAAAAGTGGATGAAAATAGTAATTGGAACAATACTTGGAATTTCACTATTTTTCTTGAGTGTGATTAGTTTCAGTGTTGTTTGGTACATCCTTGCTGGCTTTGCTCTTATTTTCTTTGTATATAACTTCTCATTCAATCGTGCGCATATGCATGCTGAGTCGCCACTACAGTCTGATGACTCAAAGCGAACTGTACCTGTTGTATCTCTTATTGTATTAATAATCTCAGTGTTTTTTATTCTCCTCCAAGGAAACTTATATCGATCACTACCTATATTTAACCGATTGGTAGTTGATAATGTAGAAGTACGACCTTCATTACAAGCTACATGGGAGATTGCAAAACAGACTCTCAAACGTGATCCATTGTTTGGAGCTGGCCCAAATCGATTTTCAGCAGAGTGGCTTACCTCAAAACCTGATGTCATAAACAGTACTGTATTTTGGGGAACTGATTTCAATTACGGCATAGGTCTTATCCCTACGTTTCTTGTTACAACTGGAATTATAGGGTTTCTTTCGTGGATAGTATTTCTCGTGCTGTTTCTCTACATGGGCTTTAAAGCGCTGTTTACTCGAACTGTAGATATATTCTCACGATTTATTCTTGTTTCATCATTTATTCTCTCACTGTATTTGTGGATCTTCCTGTTCTTCTATGTTCCATCGGCTCCCTTACTTATTCTCACGTTCTTTTTCACTGGAGTATTTATGGCATCTCTCGTTGAAGCGGGACTTGTAAAAACACGAGCCTTCAATTTTGTAAAAGATCCACGAACAAGTTTTGCATCGGTACTTGTGTTTATTGTTCTAATTATTGGACTTATTATTTCTACCTATGCAGTAGGTCGCCGATTTATTGCATCAGTGTATTACAATAAGGCCCTCGTAGAAGCAAATATAAATGCCAATGTTGAAGCTTCTGAGCAAAATTTGGTACGTGCGCTTCAGCTTAGTGATAACGATCTCTACTACCGAACTCTTACTGACCTCAATCTCATTAAAATAAATATACTTCTTTCACGTAAAGATATTTCTCAGGAGGTTATGCAAAATCAGTTTAGAGCGCATCTCGCTGGAGCTCAAGGTGCAGCACAAAGTGCAGTAAATAATGATCCAAGTAATTATCAAAACTGGTTGAGTTTGGGTAAAGTATATGAATCTGTTGTTCCTTTCAATATTGAAGGAGCATATGCAGAAGCTCAGAAAGCCTACATGGAAGCCAAGCGACTCAATCCCAAGAGTCCGTCAATCTTATTGGTTGTAGCTCGACTTGATGTTGCACAAAAGGATATTGCAAAAGCGAAAGCAGAAATTACTGAGGCTCTACGATTGAAGCCAGATTATACTGACGCAATATTCTTGCTCTCACAAATTCAGATTAATGAGGGAGATCTACCAAGCGCAATCAAATCTGTAGAAAATGCTGCATACTTGAATCCTACAAATTCAGGTGTATACTTCCAACTTGGGCTCTTACGATATGAGAATAAAGACTATACTGGTTCAGTAGGAGCATTTGAACAAGCAATTACGCTGACTCCAGATTATGCCAATGCAAAATACTTCTTAGGTCTTTCTTATAGTAAATTAGGAAAGAATCCTGAAGCTATCAAGCAATTCCAGGAGCTAAAGCAATCAAATCCTGATAACAAAGAAATAGATCTTATTCTTACAAATCTAACAGCAGCAAAGGATCCATTTGCCGGAGTACAACCTCCACTTGATAATGCTCCTGAAGATCGTTCACGACCACCGTTAAAAGATGATACAGCAGCTGAAGAAACAGAAGATCGATAGCACACATTATTGATGGTACGAAAAGTAATTAATTTTCTGAATAAAGAAATAGGCGGCCTCCATGAGGCTGCTTATTTGCTTGGATTTTTTGCCATCCTTTCGCAGATTCTTGCCTTAATTCGTGATAGATTATTGGCTCATTCTTTTGGAGCAGGGACAACGCTCGATCTTTACTATGCTGCATTTAGAATTCCTGACTTCTTGTTTGTATCGATAGCCTCAGTGGTTTCTATCTCTGTGCTTATTCCGTTTTTGATGGAACGATTGGATAAAGGAGAGAAAGAAGCAAAAGAATTTATTGATGCTATCTTTACAGTTTTCTTTTTTGTCATTGGTAGTGTTGCGATTGTTGCATTCATTCTCACTCCTTGGTTGTTAAGATTATTGTTCCCTGTGTTTACTGATGATTTTCCACTTTTGGTCACGATGACGCGGATTATGCTTTTGTCACCAATCTTTTTGGGGTTCTCAAATTTTCTAGCTAGTATTACCCAAATCTACAAACGCTTCTTTATCTATGCCTTAAGTCCAGTTGTTTATAACATTGGTATTATTGTCGGCATAGTATTCTTTTATCCATTATTTGGAGTTGCAGGGCTTGCATGGGGAGTGGGACTTGGAGCATTTCTTCACTTCTTTATTCAAGTACCGTTTGTGTATCAGAAAGCACTTTTCCCACGCTTAAACTTAGCTGCACAGTTTTCAATTATTAAAAAAGTAGTGATAGTTTCTTTACCTCGAACACTCACTATCTCTTCTAATGAAATTGCAAAACTCTTTTTGATTTCTATTGCCGCTACTGTAGGAGGTGGTGCAATTGCACTATTCAATTTTTCATGGAATCTTCAGTCCGTACCACTTTCTATTATTGGTGTGAGTTATTCTTTAGCGGCATTTCCAATTCTTGCTCGGCTTCATACCTCAGGCAATAGAGAGAAATTCTTAGAGCAGATGATTACCTCATCAAAACACATCATCTTTTGGTCGGTACCTATTATGGTTTTATTCATTGTGCTGCGAGCCCAGATTGTTCGAGTAATTTTGGGTTCAGGAAATTTTGATTGGTCTGATACACGGCTTACTGCAGCAGGGCTTGCTCTGTTTACACTTTCGCTTATTCCACAGGGTATCACACTGCTTTTTGTACGTGCGTTTTATTCGCGAGGTGATACTAAAAAGCCTCTCTTCATGAACTTCTTTTCAGCATTTCTTATAATTGCTTGTTCATATATGCTTATGAGAGTATTTAATGAAGTAAGCATTTTTAGATACTTCATTGAGACTATTTTGCGAGTTGAAGATATTCCAGGCTCTGCTGTGCTTATGCTACCACTTGGATTTACCATTGGAGCTACTATCAATATGATATTGCACTGGATATCGTTTGAAAGGGAATTTAGAGGCTATTCAAAGGATGTTCTCCGCACGCTCTTTCAGTCATTAGGAGCAGCAATCATAATGGGAGCAGTAACTCACCAGTTTTTGAATGTGTTTGCTATAGTTTTTGATATTAATACCTTTGCGGGAATATTCTTCCAAGGATTTATATCTGGAATACTCGGAATATTTGTGGGAATTACACTTTTATTACTCCTTCGAAGCAAAGAATTAACCGATATTGCACTCACCCTCAAACGAAGAATCTGGAAGGCAAAAATCATTCCAACAGATACGATTCAATCTTAGAACTGGATATTTAAGCCATTTTACGCTATTATAGGCCCACTATGGATCTACAGAAGATACGCAACTTTTCTATTATTGCCCACATCGACCACGGTAAATCAACCTTGGCCGATCGAATGCTTGAAATCACCAATACTATCGAGAAGCGAAAAATGCAGGAACAAGTGCTCGATAGCATGGAGCTTGAACGTGAGCGAGGTATCACTATCAAGATGCAGCCTGTGCGAATGAAGTTTAAGCCTACGGGAAGTAACGAAGAGTACACGCTTAATCTTATCGATACCCCAGGTCATATCGACTTCTCATACGAAGTGTCACGTGCATTGAAAGCGGTAGAAGGATCTATCTTGCTTGTTGATGCAACTCAGGGTGTTCAGGCTCAAACACTTACCACACTTGGTATGGCTCGTGATTTGGGACTCAAAATTATTCCAGTGTTGTCAAAAATTGATTCTCCTTTGGCACGTACTGCAGATGTAAAAGAAGAAATTTCACGTGTACTCAATGTAAGTCCTGAAGAAATCTTGGAGTGTTCGGGAAAGACTGGCGAAGGTGTGCAGGCGCTTTTAGATGAGGTAATAAAAAGAGTACCACCGCCAAAACCAGAATATGTAGATACACTTGGCTGCCGAGCACTTGTGTTTGATTTTAAGTATTCTAATCACCGAGGAGTAATCGTGTATGTGCGAGTTATTGACGGAGGTATTAGAAAAAATGATGGCCTTGTTTTCACGATCGCTGATCGAAAATTTACAGCTCTTGAAGTTGGTATTTTTACTCCAGCAGAAACTCCACGAGAACTTTTAGGGGCAGGGGAAATTGGCTACATTGTTACGGGAATTAAAGAGCCAGGCGTGGCATCAGTGGGAGATACTATTTCATCACAAAAGCATCCATTACCTGCGCTTGGAGGATACATGAATCCACGACCTGTGGTATGGGCATCGCTCTATCCTGAAAGTCAGGATGATTTTCCCGAATTAAAACTTGCCCTTGGACGGCTCAAGCTTTCTGACTCTTCATTAACCTATGAAGAAGAAACTTCAGGAACATTGGGACGAGGATTCCGTTGTGGATTCTTGGGTATGCTTCACTTGGAAATCATTACCGAACGACTACGAAGAGAATTTGATCTTAATCTTATTGTTACATCTCCATCTATTACGTATGAAGTAAAGCTTCAGTCTGGTAAAGATGTGATTATTTATTCTCCAGTGTATTTTCCCGATGATAGTGAGATAGAACTTGTGCGTGAACCGTGGGTAGCAATGAAGATTATTGTGCCAGGAGATTACATTGGTCCTACTATGCAGCTTTTGTTTGAACACGAAGCAGAAATTGGCGAGACAGAAACATTTGGAGATGATCGAACAGCAATCAATTCTTTGATGCCATTGCGAGAACTTATGCGGGGATTCTTTGATGAAATGAAAAGTGTGTCTTCTGGCTATGCTTCTATTTCATACGAGATTACAGAAATGCGAGATGCCGATGTAACTAGACTAGATATTCTTGTTGCTGATGAAGTCGTAGCCGCATTCTCACGAGTAGTATCACGTCGACGAGTTGAAGAAGAAGCAATTAAAGCTGTTACTCGGCTCCATAGTGTCCTCCCACGTCAAATGTTTACTACTAAGATCCAAGGTAAGGCTTTGGGTAGAATTATCTCTTCTGAGACGCTTTCAGCCCTTAAAAAGGATGTTACCCAGCATATGTATGGAGGAGATATTACTCGAAAGATGAAACTTCGAGAAAAGCAGAAAAAGGGTAAGAAAAAGATGCTTGAACGTGGCCGGGGTAACGTAAATATTCCTCAAGATGTGTTCTTGAAGATGATGCGAAACGAAGACTAGTATTAGTAAATAGGGCTAATAAATAAGTCCGCTAGAAGCTACCAACATACTGAGAATAATCATTACGCAGATTACTACGGTGATTACATTGAGTATCTTTCTTTTTGTTTTGCTCACAATCATGTATAGCTATATACTATAGAGAAGATGCGGGAATTTCAAGAGCGTAAAAAATTTAAACACATACTCTACTCAAAAACCACGGTGATTGTAATGGCACTCATGGTGCTATTTTTTGCTCGTGCTGCCTGGGGTGTGTATCAAAAAGAACAAGAAAGTGCTGCAAATGTAGTACGTGCACGTGCAGAGATGCTTAAACTAAAAGATAGAGAGGATTTACTAAAAAGCGAGTTGTCGCGTCTTAATACTGAAGATGGAATTGAAGAAGAAATCCGCTCAAAATACGGAGTTACAAAGCCAGGGGAACAAATGATTATCATTGTAGATCAAACAACTCCTACAACCACAATAATGCAAGAACCAGAAGGCTGGTGGGACAAATTTAAGAATATTTTCAGATAATTTCGGTACAATAATAGATGTGGTTGCATGCAATAAACGACATGCTATAATTTAATACATAAGATAATACTTATATATGAAAAACGTAACAATATACTCAACATCAGTATGTAAATACTGCAATTTAGCAAAAGATTTCTTTAAGGAAAATAATATCAGTTATACAGAATACAATGTCGGAACTGATGCAGAAAAGCGAAAAGAAATGGTAGATAAAAGTGGGCAGATGGGAGTGCCGGTAATTGCAATTAATGATGATGTTGTTATCGGATTTAATGAACCAATTCTTCGACAGCTTCTCCTTGAACAAACAGCATAACTCTAAATTCGAAAGATTTAAAAAGGCCTGAGACAAAATTGTCTCAGGCCTTTTTTGCTGGTATAGTTCCGCTACAGCCCATGTAGTTCAATGGATAGAACAGTCCCGTCCTAAGGGATAGATGTAGGTTCGATTCCTACCACGGGCACTTGAATGTTAGCCATTTCATGCTATACTCTTGAAACCTATGTTACCGGAAGAGCGAGACATGTTAGAACGAGTGCTCCAGATTTCCGAGCAAAATAATCGTATTTTGCGAAAGATACATAGGGAAGCGGTAATTCGTAAGTTTACGCGGGTCATATACTTGATTGTAATTATTGCAATTGCATTGGTAACCTACTATTATATAAAGCCATACACAACAGATGTGCTGAAGGCTTTCAAAACAGTAGATGAGATCAAATCGATGTATGTGCCAGAGTAAGTAATCATTATGCCGAGGTAGCTCAGTTGGTAGAGCATATCCCTGAAGAGGATGGGGTCGGCGGTTCGAGCCCGCCCCTCGGCACCATATGTTTAGTAACAAAAACACCCTGTAGATCAGGGTGTTTTTGTTTGCTTTATGTATTTGATTTTACTCGCAATTTTGTCTGTCGTCGCTTATCTACCTTAGGAAGCTTGATAGTGAGGAGGCCATGTCGCTCTTGTGCATCTGCAGATTCCACATCAATTTCTTCAGGGAGAAGAACTGTTCGTGAGAATGATCCCCAGTAAAGCTCTCGATGGAAGTAATCATCTTCAGAAACTTCTCGTACTTCTTCTCGTTTACCCTTAATAGTTACCATATCTCGACTAATAGAAATATCTAAATCATCTGGACGCACTCCAGCCACAATAGTTTTGATAATAATATCATTTGCTGTCTGATACACATCAACAGTTAATTGTCCTTCTTCTGCTGATTCTTCAATCCAATCGTCTTGTTGTTCTAGTCTGTGCATAGTTTTTGGTTCAGGGGCAATATGTCGAACTCCAGGTTTGATAGGTGCTTCTTCAAAATCTAATTCATCATCATGATCGTGTCGGTCAATTTTCACTGTTCCGGTAAGTCGTTCAAAAAATGATCGTTTTTCTTTTGGCATATTAATTTAATCTATTGGTTTCTTAATTTGTTTTACCTTTTCAAACGAGAGGAGAAGTACAACCAGGGCTACCCATACTGTATAAAAAGCATATATTGCTTTATTTCCGTCGCTTCCTATTATAGACAAATTAAATGCGGTATGCAATGCAATAGCTCCGATTATCCCAGCTGCCATATACAATCGCTTACGAGATTCATCTGCATAGAATGTAAATGCCATAGCAACACCGATCATACTTGATGCTGTTATATGGAGTAGTGTTGCTCCTATAAATCTAAAGTTACCAGTGATAATTGCTTCCTGCACATTTCCTTCAAGTAATGGGTTCAACAAAAAGAGCATATTTTCAAGAGCGGCGAAACCGAGCGCTGCAGTAATTAGATACATTATGGCATCTATTGGCTCGTCATTATCACGACTCCGAAGTGCAAATATATATGCTGCAGCAAATTTTGCAATCTCTTCAATAAATGCCCATAAGACAATCATTGATGTTGTGTCACTTACATAATCTACTACAAGCTTTTCAAATGGAATAACAATAAGAACGACAACCATACCTGCACAGAAAACTTTTATGACTCTGCGTTTTGGTTCAGGATGTTTATCTTCATGGTCAAAAAACCACAGCCAAAAAAGTACTGGTAGGAGTCCACTAAAAAATGAAATAACAAATGCTGTGTACATATTAGACTGGCCAATCTTCGATCATTAACATAGTATCAGTATTTGGTAACATACTCCAGATCTCTTCAGTAACAAATGGCATAAAAGGATGAAGTGCTTTCACATTTATTTTTAGTAATCTAAGGAGTAGATTTTGTCGTGATGTTTTTGCAACAGCATCTTCACCAGCTAAGATTGGTTTTGATTCTTCGATTATTTTATCTGCCAATTCATCCCATATATAGTGATAGATTTTTTCTGCAGCCATGTAGAGGCGGTATTCTTCAAAGTCTTTTGTCACATCAGCTATTACAATGTTTAATGCATCAAGATGTGCTTGATCAATAGGTAAGAGTGCATCAGATGTTTCTTTTGGATCTGATGTGAGAATGAATCTAGTAATATTCCAAAGTTTATTTGCGAAGTTTTTATAACCCTTAACTTTACTCTCATCAAACTGAATATCATTACCAATAGCTGTACCTACCATAAGACCCATACGCAATGCATCAGCACCATACTTTGCAACCATGTCTAAAGGATCTACTCCGTTGTTGAGTGATTTACTAAATTTTCGTCCTTGCTTATCTCGAACTAATCCGTGAATAAGTACTGTCTTAAAGGGAACTTGATTGAGATGAAAACCACTCATCATAATCATTCGTGATACCCAGAGATTAAGAATTTCATAGGCAGGGGACATAAATGCCGTGGGATGAAATGTTTCCAGATCTTTAGTTTTTTCTGGCCAACCGAGAGTTGAGAATGTCCAAAGAGCAGAAGAGAACCATGTATCAAGTACATCTGCTTCTTGTTCCCAGCCATCTCCTTGAGGTGCTTCAAGTCCACAATAGATCTCTGAATTTTTATACCAAACTGGAATTCTATGTCCAAACCAAATTTGTCGAGAGATACACCAGTCGTGAAGATTATTTATCCAATGGAAGTATGATTTGCTAAATCGTTCTTGAGGCATTGAAACTTCACCACTTTCAACTGCTTTACGCATTATTTCCTTAAGCGTAGTTGTCTTTCCGTGTTGTGTAAATTCTTTATCAACACCAACCCACCATTGTTTCATGATTTGAGGTTCAATAGTTGCACCTGTTCGTTCTGATGTCGCTATATTGTGGACATAATCTTCTTCTTTAGTAACCAAACCTTTTGCTCGAAGCTTTTCGACAATTTTTTGTCGAGCTTCGGTAATTTTTATGCCACCAAATTCACCAATGGTTTCTGTTGTAAGTAGTTTTCCGTACTTATCAATAATCTGCTCTTTATCTAAATTGTGTCGTTCAGCGATTTCAAAGTCGACAGCACTATGCCAAGGAGTAATTGTCATAACTCCAGTACCAAATTCCATATCAATTGCAGTATCTTTGATAATAGTTGCTGTTATAGGCCCGTTGATCCACTCAAGATCTATTTTCTGTCCATGAATATAGTTTGCATAGCGAGTATCATCAGGATGCATCACTACATATTTGTCTCCAAACTTTGTTTCAGGTCGTGCGGTACCTATTTCAAAAGGTCCATACTTAAAATGATAGAATTTCGTTTTTTCTTCCTGATACACAATTTCATCATCTGAAATAGTTGTCTGGCCTTTTGGATCCCAGTTTACAATTCGTCCTCCTTGATAAATTAGTCCAGCATTGTACATGTTTACAAATGCAGTCATTACCGATTTGTTTCGCTTTTCATCAAGAGTATATGCATAGCGAGACCAATCAAGTGATGATCCCATTTTCCGTACCTGGCTTAAGATAGTGTTTTCACTTTGCTTGGCAAATTCATTAACTCTTTTTACTAGTTCTTCACGACCAAGATCATGACGAGATTTACCTTCGTCTTTTTGAATGTTTTTTTCCACTCGTGCTTGAGTCGCAATTGCAGCAGAGTCAGTACCAGGAATCCACAATGCTTTTTTACCTCGCATTCTCTGAAATCGAATTACTGCATCTTGAAGCGTGTCTTCATAGGCATGACCAATATGTAGCACTCCGGTTACGTTTGGAGGAGGGAGCACAACAGTAAATGTCTCCTTTCGATCACCTGGCAAATTATCGGGATTAAAATATCCTGAATCTTCCCATTTTTTATAAATTCGGTCCTCGGTTTCCTGAGGATTGTAGGGCTGTAAAAACTTGTCGTTCATAAAAGTGAGTATAGCAGAAGCAGGGCTATAATTCTAGAGACTGAGGCTTACAAACTTAAATTTCCTTCAGCTTTAAGTTCTTCAGTTGTAGGTCCGTTTTTGAGATAGTTTAAATATCCTGCAGCAGCGATCATAAGCGCATTATCAGTTGCATGGGTAATATTTGGAATCAAAAGTTTTGTTTCAGGAAATTCTTTTACTAAATTCTTAAATGATTCACGAATAAAAGAGTTAGCTACCACGCCTCCTCCAAGGATAAGTGTTTTAACTTCATATGTGTTGAGTACTGTTCGAGCTTTTGCAATAAGCACATCAGTTACTGCATTTTCAAATTCTAAAGCAATTTCCATTTTAATTTCTGGGCTAAGATCTGATGAATATGAGTACTCAGGCATACTATGAAGTTTCTGAGTGAGATAGAGAACTGCAGTTTTTATTCCTGAAAAAGAGAAATCTAAATTGTCTGTACTAATCATAGGTCGTGGAAGTGGCCATTGGGGTTTTATTTTTCGTAGGCGTCCTTCTTGTGCTAGTCGAGAAATTTCCGGACCTCCAGGATACGGCAAATTGAGAAGTCGTGCGGTCTTATCAAATGCTTCTCCCACAGCATCGTCTCGTGTTTTTCCTAGGATCATATAATCCATCCAACCGCGTGCCGCTACAAGCTCAGTATGACCTCCAGAAATAAGTAATGCGACAGCGGGGAATTCTACTTTAGTTTTTGGTTCTAAAAGTGGTGAGACAATATGTCCTTCCATGTGATTGGTAGCTCGAAGTGGGATATTCCATGCAAGGCTTAGTGCCTTTGCAAAAGCGATACCAACCCAAAGTGCTGGTTCTAATCCCGGACCTGTTGTAACAGCAATAAGATCAATAGGTGGTTTTTGATAGGTTGTAATCAATTCTTTTACCGCATCGTATAAACCAGTCTCTCGTTCTAGCATTGTTTGAAGCTTTGTTTCAAATTCAGGATCAAGAAGTATAGGAGCTGGAAGTGCGAGCTTTGCATCTTCAAGAGCCTTTTTCAAAAGTGGAACTAAATTTTTTGCATGTTCGCGTTTTGCCAATGTAGGATACACGCCGCCAAATTCTGCATGCATTTTTGCTTGCGAAAAAAGAGCATCACCTTTAATAGTGAATTGAGGTGCATCCAAACGACCATCTGCTTCTATAATGCAGACTGCTGTTTCATCACAACTTGTTTCAATGCCGAGAATTTTCATTACGTAATTTTGTGCTTAATCTTGTTTAATATAAAACTTTTTTTGAAGATAATTTTCTATGACCATAAAACTAGGGAAGTATCGTGGTTGCGGTAAATCTGAAAGATCAAACCAGCCCCATTCTACCATTTCATCAGGCTCCATAACTTTTGCTTCACCAGTCCATTCTCGTGCTATGAGTCCTACGGTCATAAAGTGGGCATGCTCATTACGGCAATTGTGCACAGAAATCACTTCGGGATTTGTAATATCAATGTCAGTTTCTTCTTTAACTTCACGAATGGCACCAGTTTCAAATGATTCACCCCAATCAAGTTTGCCACCAGGAAGTGACCACTCACCAGCGCTTCTAAATGCAGAGTCTGCTTTATCTGGATCAGGATGTCGTTTGCCGAGCAAAATTTTTCCGTCTTTATTTAAAATAATGACTCCAAAACCAGCTCCAACTCTTTTTTTCTCTTGCATATAGTTTGTTCTATGAAGTAAATATTACACGAGCAACCAAATACTATGCACCCATAGTATCATAAGACCTCCTTGAAGGAGAGCTAAAGCTATAGCGAGAAATTCATGTTTTTCTAATTCTTCTGAGCTGACTGCAAGCATAAGGGCAAGAGGGAATCCTACTATCATGTAGCGCAACGATCCTGCGAATGTTCCTGTTAATGGGTTAAATAATAATAAAAGCACAGTAAACACAAAATATTCGAGCTTTATTTTTTTGTAGCTAAATACACATAATGCAATAGCAAGAGCTACAAATAGTAAGGATATCTTGTCATGGATGTTCCCTTTTATGAGTGCTACAAATGCGGTAGTAAGAGGATCACTATATGAATGCCCCCATGAGTGCTGTTGTAAATGTGAATAAGCAAAGAAGTCACCAACTTCTTTAAGAGTGTAAAAGCCATAAAGCACTATTCCAATGAGAGGAGAGAATAGAGCTAATGCAGAAAGCTTAATTTGTTTTCCATAGATAATAATAAGTGCAGGAATAATTAGTATTGCAAAAGGTTTTGTAAGTCCCAAAAGGATTCCAAAGATTCCAACCCAAAGCCACTTGTTTTTTCGCGCATTATAAAAACAGAGTAATGCTAAAAGAAGAAAAAGTGATTCTGCAAATATTCCAGAAAATACAAATGCAGCTGGAAGTAAAAATAAATATTTTAAAGATCTCTTTGTAACTTGTTCTGAATAATCTAATTTTATGAGTTTATAAAAAACCCATGCGGCTGCAATAAAACAGACATTTGAAACTACTAATCCGGCAATGAAAATATTTTGAGTTAGGAAAGATACTAATTTGATACAGAGAGAGTAGAGAGGGAAGAACGCATAGTTTGATTCTAGATATGAATTAAAAGGAAGTACTGCAGAATACCCATGTTGAGCAATATCCAAATACCATTTGCTATCCCATACTGCCCAAATTTTAAGAAGTGCGTTGCTCGTATATTCTGAACGCCAAGCTGCTTCCGGAATAGTAAGTGTTTTTACTGCAATAAAACCAAGAACACTTAGAATAATTCGTGAGAAAATAAATAGCTTCAGAATGTACCAGAGTTCAGCTGGAATTTTTTTTAGGTATTTTTGCGGAGTAGAAAACATTGAGATGATGTAATACTGGTTAGTATCTCATTTTAGTATAAAAAAACCACTGTTACGTGGTGGGCATTATCGAATGCCGGGAGCGAATGCTACACCGACAGTGAGCGAAACCGTTTGGGCAGGTTGATTTCCAGCAGCTGGTAGATCAACCGATGCTTCGCCCTTTGAAATGCTAATCAATCCGTCATCGTAGAGGTAGGGAACCCCTTGATGAGCAACCTCGAATGGTGTGGCAAGTGCACGGGTGACGAATCCATGCTGTAACTCGCTCTGACCCACGTAGGGCACTCGCTTTCCCGTTACCAGGTTGAGTGCCGTTTGTGGATTGGTCTGCATGTCCTTAAACAGACCGATGTCGCACCGCTCGAATCGCGGAATGCGGGAGAATCCGTTCACGGAAACCAATCCTCCGCGATCAGTTCCCGTTGCAACGGCTAAATCTACCTGCTCAATCGGTCCGTCGAAGAACTCACGCACCTGCAGGCGGCCCGTGTTCGGTCCCCGCGTGGTTGTTGTTGCCGGCACGATCTTGTTGATCGGACGGAGCATTATCCCGTCCTTCGGGACTTGCTCCCAGATACGAGCATAGGCGTATTGGTAACTTTCGCCCTCTGGGAACGTTTGGGCGCAGGTGGTAATCGAACCACCGTTGTTGGCACGACTAGCTAGCATGACTCCGAAGCAGAGCCCCCCAAGTCCGTCGGGCAGCTTCACCGTGGCGATGAGCACTGCTTCGTAAAGCGGGGAGGGATTTGTGGGCGCCTTATTTTTTTGCGCCCACTCCCACAATTGTAGTTCTGACATGGTTGTACCTACCTTTCATTCATTGCGAGGATGTTCAAGACTGGGAGTAAAATACAATAGATTATTAAATAAGTCAAATACAGATTTTGTGGGCGGTAGAGGATTCGAACCTCTGACATCAACAACGTCAATGTTGCGCTCTACCAACTGAGCTAACCGCCCGTAGGGTCATTTAATCACACAAAAGATACTATGAAAAGATTTCAGGCAACTCACTCAGAGCCTTTTTGAAAACTAAGATATCTCCTGGATTACTTAATATATATTCAGCAACACGAGGTTCAACCCAGCGAGCATCCGTATTATCTGGGTCGATAGGTTTCACATCAGTTCGTGAAGCTTTAAAAATAAATAGATGGATCGTTTTATTGCGATCATGGTCATAGCCTCGTTCAGGATCAAATGTTGGGCGGGAATAGGAAGGGACAGATTTAATAAGTGTAAGATCGGCTTTGTCTAACCCAGTTTCTTCTTTTATTTCACGGAATGCCGCAGTCACAATATCTTCTCCGTTTTCAATATGACCTTTAGGGAACGACCAGGTAAGGCCTTTGTTGCAGACCACTAATACCTCGTGTGAGGGATTAAATATTATTCCACCTGCGCACTGTTCTTCGTTCATGATGTATCTTGCTATCACCCCATTATACAGCGGAGGAGGAGGGATTTGAACCCTCGATGAGTTTTACCCCATGCCGCGTTTCGAATGCGGTGCCTTCAACCTCTCAGCCACTCCTCCAGAATTTATTATCGTTGTATATGGCCTAGATTAACACTTTTTGCTTTTTTCTCAAAAAATGTTATATTCTTTCCACGGCTCATCTGAGCTTTAACTGGCCCCATCGTCTAACCTGGTTAGGACACGAGCTTTTCAAGCTTGTAATCCGGGTTCAAATCCCGGTGGGGTCACCCTGGCAAAACCCAGCATACTCTATGCTGGGTTTTGTATATATTATATATAGTGTATGTAAGCTCAGGGGTATTTTTGCGTCTTATTCAGTATATAGTACGTTAAACCAAGATTAAGGCAGAAAATGAACTTCTCCTGTTTCTTTTATTTATAAAATCATTAGTATTGACGCATATGAATTCATTATTAAAAGTAGCATTGCTCTCATTGAGTGCAATGATTGTTAGTACGGTTGTTCTTCCAACACCTGTATCAGCAGTCGAAATTCCTGCTGGATTTCAGATCGAGACCTTAGCAGCCGGCCTTGATAAACCCACAACCATGGCCTTCACTCCAGATGGACGTGTATTTATTGCTGAAAAGGAGGGGAAAGTGAAAGTGTATAAAAATGGAGCAATTCTAGCCACTCCACTTATTACTCTTACTGATATCAACTCTGTGAGTGATCACGGAATTTTGGGAATTGCAGTTGATCCACAGTTTGCAACAAATGGATATGTATATCTCTCATATACCTATGAACCAAATCCTGCAGATATCTGGGCACAAAAGACAGCTCGAATTGTGCGAATTAAAGTTATTGGTGATGTTGCTTCAGAATCAAGTAAAGTAGTTATTGTTGGAAAAGTGAGTGGTACTGCTGCTCAGCCTTCATGTGATTATTTTCCAATTGATGCCGATTGTATGCCCTCTGATTCTCCAAGTCATAGTGCAGGAGGACTTCGATTTGGTCCTGATGGAAAACTCTATGCAACTATCGGTGACGGAGCCGGTTTTGAAAGTGTTGATCCACGCGCATTGAAATCTCAGAATATTGATAACCTTGCTGGAAAAGTTTTGAGAATTAATACTGATGGAACAGCTCCTACTGACAATCCATTTTATAATGGTAATGTAAATGCAAACCGCTCAAAGGTATTTGCGTACGGATTTAGAAATTCATTCCGATTTAACTTCCGACCAACAACTGGCGCTCTCTACGCTGGTGAAGTGGGATGGAAACTCTTTGAAGAAATTAACGTTGTTAAGCGAGGCTCCAACTATGGATGGCCATGCCGAGAAGGATTCATAAAGCAGGATGAATACAATTGTCCTGTAACTGGATACACTGATCCATTGTTTGCTCTTGATCACAGTCCAGGAACTGCCGCAATTACAGGAGGATCATTCCCAACACAGAATGTATATCCAACTGAATACATGCAAAATTACTTTTTTGCTGATGTAACTGGAAATGCTATGTATCGAATGGTTGTAAATCCAAATGATACGTTGGTATCTGTAGAAAAGTTTTTTGACAATGCTATGGGACCTGTAGATATAATCACTGGCCCAGATGGAAAAATTTACTATCTAACTATTTATGACGGAAAGCTTCGAAGACTCAGTTATTCAACAGCAAACCGAGCTCCAATAGCAAAGATCACCGCTACTCCACTTACAGGTGCAGCACCGCTCGTTGTAAATTTTTCAAGTACTGGATCATCAGATCCTGATGGAAATCCATTGACCTATGTATGGAACTTTGGTGATGGAACAAATTCTACTTTAGCAAATCCTGCACATACCTATGCTGCAAACGGAAACTATACTGCAAGTCTTACGGTAAATGATGGAAAGGGTGGAACAAATACTCAAGAATTAGTTATTCGAGTAGCTCCTTCTGATGCAAATAATATTGTACCAAAGCATGTAAAGACTGTTGTTAGTCCTGTGCCTACCTATATTGGTGGTGATGCAATAATTACAACAACTGTTTCAAACTCAGGAGCAGCCAATCCTATGATAGTTGATATCGAAGTCTACAATACTGCAGGAGAACTAGTAGCTCAAAAAGTACTTGAAGATGTCACAATTCCAACTAATGGAACTAAAGATTTTGTCTTCACATGGTTCCCAGACAATATTGGAGACTATCGTGTAACTGTTGGATTATTCCAAAAGAACTGGGCAGGACTTTATGAATGGACAAATGAGGCTTTGAAATTTAATGTTCAAAATCGAGCCCCAGTGACTCCACCAACTCAAACTCCATTTAAGCTTGAGCTAGGAAATGTTGTTGTGACTCCAATTCCTGGAAAAGCAGGTGAGCCCGTTGCAATTAATGTTGATGTTAGAAATTCTGGTGGGGTAGGAACAGGTCTTGTAGATATTGAAGTATATAAAGATGGAGTACAGGTTGGTCAGAAATTTACTGATAACGTACTCTTTGCTCAGAATGAACTTCAGCACTTTACCTACAATTTTACACCTGCAACAGCTGGTACCTATAAAGTATCAGTGGGACTCTTCAATCAAAATTGGCAAGGTGCGTTCTCATGGAATGCTGATGTCTTTGATATTGCTGTAACCACCGGAACAGTAACTCCACCACCTGCATCAAGTACCTATGTATTTGAAAATGCATTGGCAGCTGGATGGGAAAACTGGTCATGGGATACTACTGCATCATTCACTGATAAGATTGCCGTAACTCACAACTCTGTATGGGCCGGATTTTTCCTCCATAGCAATGGATTCAGTACTATTGGAAAAAATACTCTCCATTTTGAAATTACTGGACAGGCAGCTGATTCTGCTGCAATGCAGGTTCTCGTATACGGTGAAAATGGAAATGTGATTGCGACAAAGGGATTGAGTGGAAACAAAGTATATGACATTGCTCTTACTGAACTTAATGCAGCAAACAAATTAATTACTGGAATTGCTTTCCAAGGTCAAACCGGAGTGAAGCCAAAGCCATTTACTCTCGACAACATTAGTTTCAAATAATAGTTCTCGAAACTAAATTAAAACAAAAACCATCTTACACACAGTAGGATGGTTTTTGTTTTGTATGAGTGTGATATTGTAGAGGTATCACTATATATCTTCATGGATTCATCAATAAATAGAAAAGGAATGGTACGAGGAATGTTTTATGGATTTTTTGTGGGGTTACTCATGAGTGCTGTTGCTTCACAAATCTCTGGAGTTTTAGCATTCATAACACTCATTGTAATTACTGCTGCGGGAACAATGATAGGAGCTCGAACAAAAAAGTTTGAGTTGGCTGATACCGTAAATATGGAGCGATTAACCACCCAGGAGAAAGTACTTACTTGGGTTTTTAATTTCCTCGTAAGTCCTATTATCGTTGGTGCTGTATTGTATTTCATGTGGCATAAGACACATCCTGCTAAAGCTAAACAAGCAAATAGAATTTCATTCATTGCAATGTTTATCCTGCTTGCAATTGGCTTTACGTTTCAATTTTATGCAAAACCGCTTCTTGTAGAAAAAGCACTTGAAAACAGAGGATTTTCAGTACAGCAGTCAGATAACTTAGAAAACTCTTTTACAGATCAAGAAGATAAATACGAAATTACATTTCCACAAGATTGGACTCAAATTAATGGAGGTGGTTATGATGTTGCAGCATATGACACTCGAAATGAAGACACTATTATTGGAGTTCAAATTATGGATTTGCCCGTGAATTTTACAACTACAGAGGGAGAATTTGTAAATTCTCTAAAGAATGATCCTAAAAGATATGAGAACAGTTTGAGAAGTACTTTTCCAGATGCTCAGTTTATTGAAAGCTATGTAGTTAAAGTAGACGGACGAGATGCATACTATGTAAAGTTGAATGCAACAACTGAAAAGGGAATGAAAGCGACAATAAGTAATTATATCTTTGATTATAATCTAAAGATTTTTCAAATCATTTCTGTTTCAAGTGAAAAGAACTTCCCACTGGTAGAGAACAGCATTAAAGATACGGTTCAGTCTGTTAAGTTTCTAAAGTAGCAAGTACTAATTCTTGCTATTTATAGGCGTATCAAATTATTGACAAATACGCTATTTTGTGATATTATGTATTTTGAGTGAGTAGTCTAGTCTTTTTTACAGGAAATGGCTGATGCGACTTCGTGACTATCTCTGCGTTCTTTTCCTCTCCGTATCTGTGTTGCTCACTGGTTGTGACATCTATGTGCCTAAAAACACACAGCCCACGCCAGCACCACTGAGCATGACCGAATCGGTCACCATGACACCTACCTTCAACAATGACACTGGTCAAACCGTCATCGTCACTGTGGGTAGTGAGTACTACATGTTCGGCCAGGGATTAAATCCCTTCAAGATCGTTGTACCAGCAGGTGAATCTTCGGTGTCCCTCCCCATGATGACTCAGGACTGTAGTTTGAAAGGAACCCTCAAGATTTCCTTCTACACCGGTCCCGTCATGAAACTGGAGTTCATCAAAGATGAGTAACACATACAAAGGAGTTGAGAAAAAGTCGGCCCCATGAGACAAAGACCCCCGTCTGCGTTTTGTGGGGCTTTGTCATTGTAAGCTCTCCTATATTTCTTCGTCATGAATTGTGTTATACGTTTAATATAAATCTTATGAAATACAGTTCACTCGAAGACATTTTTATTCTCAAACTTAAATCACTCTATGATATTGAGCATGAGATTATCAAAGCTTTGCCAAAGATGGCCAAGAAAGCTTCAAGCCCAGATTTGAAAGCAGCTTTTACCGAGCATTGTGAACAAAGTATAGGACAGAAAGAACGTTTGGAAGAAGCATTTGAAATCCTTGGAAAGAAGCCTCAAAAGACAAAGGTTGAATCAATTAGAGGGCTTGTAGAAGACGCAAAATGGCTCATGGATGAAGATATGACGCCAGAAGCTCTTGATGCATCTCTTATTGGTGCAGCGCAGTATGTAGAGCATTTGGAAATGGCTGGATATGGTACGGCACGTGCATGGGCTGAACAATTGGGCTATGATGATGTTGCCGAGCTTTTGGGTGAGACACTTACTGAAGAAGAAGAGACTGATCAGAAGCTTAGTCAGCTTGCAGAAGATGCAATGAATGTAGAGGCTTTTATGAAAAGTGATAAAGATGAAGATATAGATGAGGAAAAAGAGGCAGATTAATTTTATTTATTAAATTAAACAAATATATTTATGGCAAAAGATGATGATGCAGTTATTGGGACAGATGATGTAGACGATGCTGGCGATGTTGTTGAATCGGAAGAAATAGGTTCAATGCCAGAACTTGATAACGATGGCGAAATGGAAGAAAATAATATATCATCAGGGCCAATTGCCGGGCAAGCTCCAGATAACATGTAATAATAAAAAACCCTCGCAAATACATTTTGAGAGGTTTTTTATTGGTTAGATTTTATCGTTTGAGATGAAGATAGATATAAATATCTTCGAGAGCCTTCACTGCATCTCCTGCCGCAATATTATTTTGATGATAGATACCATCGGTACAATCTCCAGCTGCCCAGATTCCTTCAACAGAAGTTCGCTGAGTGCGAGGATCTACAACAATGTGTCCGTAGGTATCAAGATTTACCACACCTTTCATGAGATCAGTATTTGGAAGTAATCCGATTTCCACAAAGATTCCGGAAACAGGAAGTGAAATAGTCTCGCCAGTATTTCTGTTTTTATACACAATGCCATTTACAAACTTGTCACCCTTAACTTCGAGAATATCAGTATGGGTAATAGCTTTGAATTTTGGATTCTTGAGAAGAGCATCAACAGTAATTTGATCTGCGCGAAATTCATTACGAGTAAGAAGGGTTACTGATTTGCAGTATGCCAAAAGCTGAGCTGCAGATTCAAATGCTGCGTTTCCTCCGCCAAGCACTACCACATCCATATCAGCAAAAAGGGGACCATCACATGATGCACAATAGGTAAGACCTTTATTATCAAATTCTTCTGCACCAGGAACTTCAAGTTTTCGTCTTCGACTTCCTACGGTAGTAAGCACAGTTTTTGCTCGGAAGGTTTCTTTATCTGTGGTGATTACAAACTCATTTCCTTCTTTAACTACTGAGTTGGTCCAATGACCTTTTTTGATATCTAAAACATCTCCCTTGTAGGCTTCAAGATGTGCTTCAAAGTTTTTTGAAAGATCAGTTCCAGAAATAGAAATAGTTCCAATCCAATTTTGAATATGCTCTGAAACAGAACTTTGATTTTGGAAGTCATTGGTAATGAGCACGGTCTTAAGGCGCTTTCGAGCAGCATAAACACCTGCAGCTACTCCAGCTGGTCCTCCTCCAATGATTGCGAGATCGTATGTCATAGTTTGTATAGTATATAACAAAGCACTTATATATCAAAGTATAAAAGTTTTGCCCACCAACGCGGTCGCGAAGGTGGGCTGTGTCCAATATGCCGTGGACGTGTGCGGCTTACTTCCAGTGCTCGATCTTCTCTCTCGCAACCTTAGCTCTACGCTCGTAGGTTTCGAGAGACAGATCGGTGAAGGGATCGGGAGGTTCTTTTGACAGGTGAGACAGCATTCGTTGTGCGCTGTCTAGCCGAGCCGTCCAAACCCGTCGACGCCAAGACCTAAACCAAGCTTTTGCTATGGAAGCACATGCGAGGCTTCGCACCGTGATCGACTGGGGAATCATCATGGCAACCTCGTGGGTGAGTGTATGGAAAGACCTAAGTACATATTTATTATATCATAAATATTCATAAAATCAAGTAACAAAAAAGCCCTGAAGTTTAGTCAGAGCTTTTTGTTTTATTTAATCTTTGATCTTCGGAGGAAAGCGGGAATTGCACCCCAGTCATCATCGTCGTTATTTTTCTTTTCATCAACAGGTTTTGGAGCTTCTCGCATATCCTTATTAACTGGGTTAATTGGATTTGGAGTTACACTGTTGTAGATTCGTCCTCGCTCTTGAGCTGGAGGAATAACTTGTCGTTCAGGAACTCGTTCTACTACAGGTTCTGAAACAGGAACTTCACGCTGAGCAGGTATTACAGTTTCTTGAAATACTCCTCGTCGTCCTGCTTCTGGGAAACCTGAAGCAATAACAGTTACTTTAAGTTCATTTTTCTTGAGCTTTTCATCTCGAACTGTACCGAAAATAATCTTTGCATTTGGATCAACAGATTCTGTAATGATCTTAGCTGCATCCTGAATTTCAAACATTGTTAGATCGTCACCACCTGCAATTGAGAAGAGAACTCCTTTCGCACCGTGGATTGAAAGATCGAGAAGTGGAGAATTGATTGCTCCCTTTGCTGCTTCTTCTGCGCGCTTTTCACCACTAGCCATTCCGATACCCATAAGAGCAGAACCTGCATTGTCGAGAATTGCTCGGATGTCGGCGAAGTCTACGTTGATAACTCCAGGAGTTGTAATAAGATCAGAAATACCTTCTACCGCTTGCTTTAGGATTTCATCACAGAGCATGAATGCTTGCTTTGCTGTAGTGTCTTTCGCAATGGTATTTAGAATTCTGTCGTTAGGGATGATGATAATAGCATCCACTGATTTCTTGAGTTCTTCAATACCTTGTTCTGCAAATCGCATTCGCTGCTGTCCTTCAAAGAAGAAAGGCTTTGTAACCACTGCAACAGTAAGTGCTCCCATTTCTTTTGCTACCTTTGCTACCACTGGCATAGCACCTGTTCCAGTACCTCCTCCTTTTCCTCCAGCAAGGAAGATCATATCAGCACCCTTAAGTGCTTCTTGGATCTCTTCTTTAGTTTCTTCTGCAGCTCGTTTTCCAAGCTCAGGGTTCATACCGGCACCAAGTCCTCGAGTTACATTTTTTCCAATGTGGATCTTTCGTTTTGCGAGAGAGTTGTGGAGGTCTTGAGCATCGGTGTTGATAGCAACGAATTCTACACCCTTAACCTTAGAGTTAATCATATGGTTAACAGCATTTTTTCCGGAACCTCCAATACCTACTACCTTTATACGTGCAAATGATTCAACTTCGGGTTTTACTTGTGGCATGATTTCTTGACTGGTTAGTCTGCTTTTTGTTCATACATCATACTATACGGAGTCATAAAAGAAAAACACTTGAAGTTATTTCTTTTCGTGCTGTAATTTAATTGTATTATGGTAAAAACTGCTTAATCCACGCGAGAAAACTATTTTTTGTATTTACGGCAATCTTAATTCCAAGAGAAGGCTCATCTCCTTGAGTAAATCCAAGGATGCACAATCCATAAGCAACAGACCAGGTATTATTTTTGAGTCCACGAGTATCTCCATCGAAAGACACTTGGCCAATCTTTGCTGGAAGCTTAAGTGAAAGTCGTGCGAGTTCTTCGATGCTTTCTACACCTGAGCCACCACCCGTCATAATAATTCCTGCTGGCAATAATCCATTGCGACCAATCTTTTTTAAATGTGTTTCAATAAGTTCAAAAATATCACTGAGTCGTGCATCAATAATTTCTTCTAGTTTCTTTTTAGAATAATTTACATTTGTAGCAACTCCGGTTTTTAATGCCTCTGCTTCTTCTAATGAAACTTTAAGACCAAGTGCAATGTCATGAGTAATATCTACAGAACCGAGAGGAAATACTTCAAGAGATATTGGAATGTTATTTTCAAAGACGACAAGTGATACTGTTTCTGATCCAATGTTTGCTAAGATACATCCAGCTATTTTTTGAGTTTTTGAAAGGGCAACAAGACTTGATGCAAGTGGACTCGCCATAACATCATCAACTTCGATTCCAATATCTCCAAGAACTTGAATAAGATCATTTAGATGTTGCTCAAGACAAGTAATAAAAAGCGTTCGCGACTCAAGCTTCATACCACGCATTCCTTGAGGTCGGCCCAATACAACTCGTCCATCTATTTTGTATGAAACAGGAATAGAATGAATAATCTTTCTATTCATTGAAAGGGAATTGGGAAGTTCATTTTCACACGCTTCTAAAGCCTTCTTTACATCAAGGTCAGTAATCTCTGAGTCACCTCGAGAAACTATTACAGAGCTTTGTGCGATAGTGCCATTTACTCCAAGTCCACCAATAGATACAAACGCTCGTTTGATTTCTATTCCAGATGCTTTTTCTGCTTGTCGCACAGCTTGTCGAATACTTTTTGCTGCATCAGCTGCACTCATCACGTAGCCGTGACGTAATCCTTTTGTTTCAGAAATACCTGTACCAATAATTTTAGGAAATGGTTTTTCTTTTCCACGAACAAGCTCCGCAACCACCACTTTTACATGATGTGTGCCTACGTCTATGCCTACTGTAATATTGCGAGCCACGTGATAATTAGAATGAGATTGGGTTTAGTTAAATTCCAAAAAGTGTGCGGAATTTTTCCTCCTCAGCTTCCATTCTACTACCATGATCGAATCCTTTCAAATGCACCAAACCGTGGATAAATAAAAATGCGAGATAATTTTCGTATGTTCGATCAAAATCAGGTGCTTCTTTTTTTGAATATGTAGGACAAATAAAAATTTCACCTGTGTGTGCATCAAGCGGGAAACTTAAAATATTTGTTGGCTTATCTTTGCCGCGACTCTTCATATTTATTTCATGCATTTCTTTTTCTGAAACAAATACAAGAGAAAGCTCATACCCATTTCCGAGTATTGCTGTTTTCATGTCGGCAAAAGGCAAGCTTGGAAGCTTGCCTTTTGTTTTATTGAGAAGCGTAAACGCGCTATCCATTACGTTAGTATTATCGAGACTGATCGGTCACTTTGCCCAATTTCACTTGAATTTCATGAGCTGTTCGGCGACGGATTGATTTTAAGGTTCTCTTCTTCTTAACATAGCGAGATTCTGACCGCTCTGCATAACGAAGGCCTCGAACTCGCATAAGAACTCCAGATCCTTGTACCCGCTTTGTAAAGCGCTTTAAAAGGTTGGTTGCGTTTTCGTTGTTATTTTTCTGTACTTCAACGTTTATCATATAGGAATGTAGATTAGCACATCAAATAAGTTTACGCAAATAGTCTGCAATAGCATCAATTTTAACAGTTTCCTGAGATCTATTGTACATTTCACGCACAAGGACTGTACGCTCCATACTCTCTTTTTGACCCATAATAAGAATATAGGGAACATTGAGGTTTTCAGCGCTAGAAAGCTGGGCTGTAAGCTTGTCTTTGGTAAGCGCATGGTAGATTGGAATATTCGCTTCACGCAAAATTTCTATGAGCATCAAACTACGCATTTTTGCTTCTTGACCCATTTGAATAAAGAAGAATTTTGGCTTAGGTAATTTCTTTGCAGCTTTTGGTTCTTGTTTATTAATTGATACAACAGCACTAATGCCTTGAATATCTTTTTTAAGTCCCAAGCGTTTTGCCAATCCTCCCCAGCGACAGCCACTTGCAACCACAATACGCTTTTCGTTTTCTGTAGCATATATTCTGAAGATAGTATGCGACGCAAAGTTATGACCATCGATCAAACAACTATTAATCGAATAGAGAATATTCGACATTTCGAGTTGTTCTAAAATTTCTTTTAGATGAGTTCGTGAAGGTTCAGAGAGATAATTTATTGCCTTTGGAGCATTATTTTTAATCGTCTGACATTTTTCATGTGTACATGTAATAGCTGCAAACACATCTTTTTTCAAAACTTGCTTACATTCTGGATCAAGTTCGTTGAGATGTTTTTTAAAATAGTTTGTTAATTCACGATTAAAACGAGCAAGAGAATCTTTATCTCCAATACTATTTATTTCTAATTCTAAATTTTCAAATCCTTCTTTTCGTGCAATTTCATATGCTGTTTTAATAACAGTAGCATCAGAAATAGGACGAGTGGTTCCTATGATATCGAGACAGCATTCATGTCGAGTGCTTTTTTTATCAGTAACAATTCGATCTCGGAATAGTGTAAAAGGCAGATGACCAAGATTTTTTACTACGTGCTGTCGAAGAACTGCCAACTCTTCATCTGGTTTAACATGCGGAGTGATAGCTATGAGATCATCAACATCAAGATTTTTCAGCGCGTCAATATCACTTTTTTCTACAACAATAGGACTAATGTAATTAAAACCATAATAGAGAGCAATTTCAAATGCTTTAGTTATATTATGAGAGACCCAATATTCCACACTTGGTTTCACTTTATCTATTGATCGTTGTGCCATTAAAGATTAAAGGTTAAATTCCCCTGGGAAAACACTTATTTTATTCAATGGGAAGAGACGGATAAAAGGAGTTCCTACAATAAGTTCACGAGGAAGCGTTCCCCATGATCGTGAATCTGAGCTTTGCCGTCTGTTATCGCCCATAACGAAATATTGATCATCTTTAAGAGTCACGCGTAGTGAATCTTCTTTTTCATTCGCAAATGAAATGTATGGTTCACGAAGTTTTAATCCATCAGGATTTGCATCATTAAATATTATTACTTGAGTTCCATCAATCTGAACTGTGTCACCAGGAAGACCAATTACTCGCTTGATAAAGTATTTTGTTTCATCCTTAGGATACTTAAAGATAACTACATCACCGCGAGCAGGATCATTGAGGTGATAGCTCAATTGATCAACAATAAGATATTCACCAGTTTCGTAAGCAGGATCCATAGATGCTCCACTTACAATGAAAGGTTGTGCTATGAAAAGTCGGATAGGCAGTACGATTAAAAGAGCAAACAGTGTAAATTTTATTATTTCACCCCAGAAACTTTCTTTTTTAACTTCATTATTATTTTCAGGATTCATTTGTTTATTTATTGAGCATAATTTTAATACATGGATCTATTTGACACAAGAGACGAATCAGTGACACAATATTATTATGTCATATATTATTGTTGGACTCGGAAATCCTGGTGAAGAATATAAAGATACTCGTCACAATGCTGGCCGAATTGTTTTAGAATATTTTGCACAAAAGCATGCTCTACCAGAATTTAAACAGCATATAAAAAGCAAAGCTCTTGTATCTAAGGGAGAGATTACTGTTGGGAATACTACAGAGAATGTTGAGTTAGTTGAGCCAAATAATTTTATGAATCGTTCAGGTTCGAGTGTTGCAACACTTGCAGGAATCGGAATGCTCACGTCAAAAGCAAGTGCAACTAAGAAAGCGCACAACATTATTGTGATTTATGATGATTTAGATTTGCCATTAGGCAGCATTAAGATTTCATTTAATAGAAGTTCTGGAGGACATAGGGGAGTTGAATCAATTATCAAATCAGTGAAGACGCAGGAATTCATTCGTGTGCGAGTGGGAATATGCCCTCTAACACCTGCTGGCAAGCCCAAAAAGCCTCAAGGTGAAACGGATGTTGAGAAGTTTATCATTGGGCCCTTTAAGAAAAACGAACTCGAAGAACTCAATAAAATAGCCAAAGATGTTGCTGAAGCTCTTGAACTAATTATGTTTGAGACCAAAGAGCGAGCAATGGAGAAGTTTAATTAAATTTTATATAAAAAATCACGTTGGTGGGACGTGATTGCTCGGCGGCTGTGCCGGCATGATGACAGGGAATCCATATGACTTCGGTTCTTTGCGTTCGCAAATCTTAACCAAGATCGCAAGTATAGCCATCATCACCATAAAACCGCAGAGTAGAGCAGTGCCTTTTAGTACGACAATCAGCATCTCGAAGCAGTCATTGGCAGAAAACATGAATCGCATGGAATTCTCCTTCTAACCAGAAGATTACTCAAATAGATATCTAAGTCAATAAAACAAAAACCTCTCATAATTATGAGAGGTTTTTGTTTTCGAAGTAAAGAAATTATTTCTTAGCTTCTTTTGTTGAATATGAGAGCGCCATCTTTTGTTCCTTTGGATCAAAGAGCGTGATCTTGAAGTCATAACTCTTTCCAAGCTCTAATGCTTGTCGGAGCTTTTCTTCACTACCAAATTCTGAGATATGAACAAGTCCTGCGATTCCTTCTTCAATAGATGCTAATGCGCCGTGCTTATTGTATTTAATAATAACGCCCTGCACAGTATCATCTTTTTTATACTTAGCTGTAGCCTCTTTCCAAGGATTCTCTTTAAGAGCTTTGATAGAAAGTGATACTTTGTTATCTTTGATTTCAATAACTTTTACTTTCACTTTCTGACCTACCTTGAAGAGCTGCTTTGGATCTTCAACAAGTGACCAATCGATTTCTGAGATGTGAACAAGTCCTTCAAGTCCGTCTTCGATTTTCACGAATACTCCGAAGTCTACGATTCCTGTTACTTCACCTTCTACATCGTCGCCAATCTTGTACTTACCAATGATCTTTTCTTTATCTTTTTCCTGGAGATTCTTTTCTGAGAAGATAAGTTTTCCTTCTTTTGGAAGCGCTGAAATAATAGATACTTCAATGCGTGTTCCAACAAGTTTCTTAAGTTCTTCTAGAATTCTGTCTTTGTCACCATCAGCAACACGTGGGTAGTGTTCAGCCTTAAGCTGTGAGGCAGGGAGAAAGCCCTGAATACCTTGCCAGTTGATGATAAGACCTCCTTTGTTTGCTTCAGTAACTGGAAGTTCGAAGATTCGTCGATCTCGGATAGCATCGTTTGCTTCGCCCCAGATCATTGCTTGCTTTGCTTCTTTCAAAGAAAGCTCAATATATCCTTCGGCATTGTTGGTATCAACAACTTTTGCACTTACGCGGTCTCCTAGGCCAATTTTCTTGATAATATCTCGAGCTGCGATAAATTCACGGCCATAGATAATACCAGTTGAGTATGGATGGAGGTCAATAAAGATTGAGCTCTTTTCAATACCAATAACTGGTCCTTCAACGATATCTCCAACTGAAGGGGGAGTCATAGACTCAGACAAGATTTTAGACATCTGTGTCTCCTTCTTTGGTTTTACTTCCTTCTCTTCTTGTGCGATTACAGGTTCCTCTGTAACCTCAGTGGTTTTTGTTGCCATAGTTAAATGTGGTTCACGGTCTAGGCTTACTTTCGTGACTATCGAGCCTAGGATTACGCTTTGCCAGTGCTAATAAAATGACTCAGCTACTATACAGGAAAATAAGGAAAAGTAAAGGTATTAAGGGGATGTGAAGTTTCTATGTAATTTGCTATACTATATGCATATGATCGTTACATATCACGGAAATCAATTTTTTAAGTTACAGTTTGGCGACATGGTGGTGGCGGTAAATCCTATCTCAAAAGATTCAAAGCTAAAAACAGCTCGTTTTGGTGCGGATATTGCCCTTATTTCTATTAATCACGAAGATTTTAATGGTGCTGATCAGCTTGGTTTTGGTGATAAACAACCTTTTGTTGTTACCGGTCCTGGTGAGTATGAAATTAAAGGAGTGTTTATAAAAGGCTTTCCTTCAGAATCAAATTATGGAGGTGAAAAGAAGATTAACACTGTATATACCCTGAATTTAGATAGTATAAATATTTGTATTTTAGGAGCACTTGATAGTGTGGCACTCACTACAGAAGCAAAAGAAGCAATGAATGAAGTAGATATCTTATTTGTCCCTATGGGAGGTAATGGGGTGTTGTCTCCTGCGGATTCTTATAAATTAGCATTACAGTTTTCTCCAAAGGTGATAATTCCAATGGGCGCTGACACTGGCGATAAGGACTCACTCAAGGTATTCTTAAAGGAAGGAGGTGGTGATGCGGTAAAACCGATAGATAAACTTACGATTAAGAAAAAAGATTTAGAAGGCAAAGAAGCCGAAATTGTAGTACTATCTATTAGTTAACTACGTATGCGAAAATATATTGATTCGTTAAGTGAAAAGCCAGACCACAAGAAAAAGCAAATAGCATTTGCTGTTTCATCGGGATGTATGGTTGTTATTGCTGGAATTTGGCTCATGACGTTTTCAGTACGATTTTCTCCACTCTATATTTTGACTCGTGTAGATGAGATTGAAGCTTCTCAAGAAGAGTTTGTTCAAGAAGCTCAACGAAGTCAGGCCGCATCACCATTTGAATCTCTACAAAATAACTTAGATGTGGGTTTTGAGGATCTTATGAAATCAAACGAAGCAGGAGTTCAAGTTGAATCCTCAACAAATAATATCCCTCAACAGCAAGATTCATTTATTTCAAACGATGTTATTATTACTGATCCAGGTCAGGTAGACACCGACTTATCCGATTACTCATATACCTACTAACAATATTTTATGGCAGAAAAACCGAACAAAAAAACTGAAGGGGAACCGTCTGTACCTGAAACTCGAATTAATGTAGTTGATAGAAGTATTATTAGTGAAATGCGTGATTCGTATATCGATTACGCTATGTCAGTTATTACTGATCGAGCCCTTCCTGATATTCGAGACGGATTAAAGCCTGTACAACGACGTATTTTGTTTGTAATGCATGAACTAGGCCTTACAGCCGGAGCAAAGTTTCGAAAGTGTGCAAAGATTGCCGGAGATACTTCAGGTAACTACCACCCTCACGGAGAAACAAACGTATACGGAGCGCTCGTAAACCTTGCTCAAGATTTCGGTATGCGCTATCCACTTATTTGGGGCCAAGGAAACTTCGGATCTATCGACGGAGATTCACCAGCTGCTATGCGATATACCGAAGCAAAGATGTCACGAATTACTGCTGAACTTCTACGTGATATCACAAAAGAGACTGTTGATTGGCGTCCAAACTATGACAACACCTTGAAAGAACCTATGGTGCTTCCAACTGCTGTGCCCAATCTTCTATTAAACGGAACGCTTGGAATTGCCGTGGGTATGGCAACAAACATGCCTCCACACAATCTTCGAGAAGTTGTGGATGCAACTATGCACCTTGTAGATAACAAAGATGCTACAACAGAAGATCTTGTACAGTTTATTAAGGGTCCCGATTTTCCAACAGGAGGAACTATTTATGGTGAAAAAGAAATTCATCATGCATATGCAACTGGTAAGGGGGGAATCGTAACTCGAGGAGAAGCTGAAATTATTGAAAACAAATCAGACAACTTTCAAATTATTATTACCTCAATTCCATATCGAGTTAATAAGGCAAACCTTATTATGTCGATTGCGGATTTAGTACGCGACAAAAAGCTTGAAGGCATTAAAGGTCTTCGAGATGAATCAACAAAAGACATCCGAATTGCTATTGATCTAAAATCTGGAGCAAATCCACAGAGTGTTTTAAACTTTTTATACAAACACACTCAGCTTGAAGAAACATTCCACTTGAATGCCGTGGGCCTTATTGATGGAGTGCCACAAACACTTTCTCTTAAATCTATTCTCCAAGAATTCGTTAAACACCGAATTAGTGTTATTCGACGACGAACAGAATATGATTTACGAAAAGCCGAAGAACGAGAGCACATCTTAATTGGTCTCAAGAAAGCTCTTGATCATATTGATGAAATTATCAAACTCATCAAGAAATCAAAAGATACTCCCACAGCTCATGCCAACTTGATGAAAGAGTTCAAGTTTTCAGAACGACAGGCAACTGCTATTTTGGAAATGCGATTGCAAAAACTTGCAGGTCTTGAACGTCAGAAACTCGAAGATGAACTTAAAGCTATTCAGGCACTTATCAAAGACCTTCGAGATATTCTTGGAAATCAGAAGCGAATTCTTACTATTATTAAGACAGAACTTTCTGAAATTAAAGAAAAGTATGGTGATGATCGACGAACTCGTGTTGTAAAGAGTGCTGCGAAGTCATTCTCAGAAATTGATCTTGTATCAGATGAAGAAGCCGTACTTGTGCTTACATCTGGAGGTTATATCAAGCGCACAGATCCAGAAGAATACCGCAAGCAAAAGCGAGGTGGTGTGGGTGTAGTTGACCTTGATACAAAGGAAGAGGATTTTGTAACTCAGCTTATTACAACAAATACTCACAGCGATCTTTTGTTCTTCACTGATAAAGGTAAGGCATACCAGATGAAAATGTATGAAATTCCTGAAGGCCGACGAGCTACAAAGGGTAAGTCTATTATGAACTTCTTAGCAATCGAGCAAGGCGAGCGTGTTACATCTATTTTGCCTATGCCAAAGGAAATTAAGAATAGTTCTGTTTCACTTCTTATGGTAACTCGTGATGGTATTGCAAAGAAAGTTGCTGGAGAAAGCTTCCATGACGTGCGACGATCTGGAATTATTGCTATCAAACTTGCTCCTCAAGATCAGCTTATTTCAGTATCATATGTAGATAAGGGTGATGACATGGTTGTTATTACTTCTAAGGGCCAATCTATTCGATTTAAGGAGTCTGATGTGCGAGAAATGGGCCGTGGTGCAGCTGGAGTAACTGGTATGCGACTCGATAAGGGTGATGCTGTTATTGGTGCTGATGTTGTGAAGAAAGATTTCAAAAACCCAGAACTTCTCGTGGTTATGGCAAATGGATACGGAAAGAAAACAGATCTCAAGGAATACAAAGTTCAGAAACGAGGTGGATCTGGTATTAAAACTGCTCAAGTTACCACAAAAACTGGTGATGTTATTGCCTCAAAGGTTGTAGCTCCAGGCGAAGAAGAATCAGAACTTGTAGCAATGTCTAAGAAGAGTCAGGTAATTCGTGTGGATATTAAAGAAATTCCATCATTAGGACGACAGACTCAGGGCGTTCGAATTATGAAAATGCGAGAAGGTGATGGTATCGCAAGTGCGGTGGTTCTCTAGTGTTGATAACTATTCCTTATATATTTATGCTGAGGCTGCTATAATAGAAATATTATGGCATTTTCAGATCCGCAAAAAAATATTGATAGTTTAGGTTTGGCTGAAGGATCGTATGTTGCAGATCTTGGAGCTGGTTCGGGATTCTATACACTAGCTGCTGCTCATACCGTGGGTGCTGGCGGAAGAGTATATGCAATCGATGTGCAGCAAGAATTACTTACTCGCATTAAAAGCTCTGCTCATGCAGCTCACTACACAAACGTTGAAATAATTCACGGTGATATAGAACGGCTCGGCGGAACTCGACTTAAAGATCAATCTATAGATGTTGCATTTGTATGCAACATACTATTTCAAGTTGAAAAGAAGGATGATTTTATTATTGAAGTAAAGCGAATCTTGAAATCAGGAGGAAGAGTTCTTGTTGTCGATTGGGCAGAGTCATTTGGAGGCCTTGGACCACATCCAGATCATGTGGTTACTGAAGATGTGGCTACGGAGCTTTTTAAGAAACATGGATTTGTATCTGTGAACACCATGGATGCAGGGGATCATCATTATGGGTTTGTCGTAAGAAAAAATTAACAATGTCTAAATTTCAGATTGTAGTATTTGGAATATTTATAGCAGCAGTGGCAGGTGGTCTTACGTTGTTTGCCCTTTATAAAGGAGGGACAAAGGACACTACCTACAATGTAAAAATCTGGGGAACTCTTGATGGAGGAATGGTAAGTGACTATCTTAAAATTGCGCAAGCTTCATCAAATGAAGAATTTACATTTACTTACCGTCAGCTTCGTCCTGAAACAATGTATCAAAATTATGTTGAGTCCCTTGTAAGTGGGACAGGTCCAGATATTTTGTTACTTCCACACGACATGGTTTGGCTATTCAAGAGTAAAATCACTCAGATTCCATACGATAGTTATCCGGAAAAAGAGTTTAAAACAACATTTATTCAAGAAGGTGAACTATACTTAGATTCAACAGGAGTTTTGGCATTACCATTTGCTGTAGATCCAATGGTTATGTATTGGAATAGAGACATATTTACTAATGCGCTTATTTCTACTCCTCCAAAGTATTGGGAAGATTTTCTAGCATTGCCATTGGAACTTACTAAAAAAGATGCAGCCACAAACATTATCCAGAGTGCTGTGGGACTAGGGGAATATACTAATATTACTCATGCAAAAGAGACATTGAGTCTTCTTATGATGCAAGCAGGTAATCCGATTACTGTTAAAAATAATGGTAATCTTCGAGCTACACTTACAACAGCAGCTTCTTCAAATGCATTATCACCTGCAAACTCGGCATTATCGTTTTACACGCAATTTGCTAATCCTATAAAGCAGGTATATAGCTGGAATCGATCACTTCCTGATGCAAAAACATATTTCACTTCAAATAGATTAGCTGTGTATTTTGGCTTAGCAAGTGAATTTAGGGAAATTAGTATTCGAAATCCAAATCTTAATTATGATGTTGCAGTTATTCCTCAACGTAAACCTCAGACAGGAGTTGCTGCAAACAATATGACCTATGGAAAAATGTCGGGATTATCTATCGCACGAAGTACACGAAATCCTGCTGCTACAATGAAAGCTATGCGATTGCTTACATCAGCTAAACTAATCCCAACTTGGGTGAAGCAAACTACATTACCTTCAGTACGAAGAGATTCATTAGGAATTGATGCTAGTAAAGCTGAATCAAATATTTTTGCTACATCAGCACTTATTTCTCGAGGGTGGCTAGATCCTGATTACAAAAAGTCTGCGATTATTTTCAAAGATATGATCGAGTCAGTAACTTCAAATCGAATGGGAGTTGAGAATGCTATTCAACAAGCCCATGGAGAAATGGTGGATTCAATTTCGGCTGTAAAATAAATATGAAAAAAATCACGTTCACATCAGTAATAAGTTTTTGCTTCGCAGTCTTCCTTTTGGTTGGAGTTCCACTTATTGCACAAGCTCAGCTCTCAGCAATAATTCCTTGTAATGGAACTCAATATTCTGGTGAAGCAGAAACAGCATACCAAAAGGTATATGATGAACATGCTCAATTTAATGTGGGAGGAGAATACATTCCAGCCAATAGATTTAAGATAAATAAAGGTACTCCACCAGATCTTAGAAACAATGTTAGTCATGGAGTAGATTATGATGTTACCTATACAGGTGAGACATATGATTACAATGGTACAGTTCTTACAAAAGGGCAAACAATAAAAGCTCGATTTGAAGGTGTTGACCCATCTGATGGGGCGGCAGATGATGCACTTACTGCTGCTAATGATAAATATAAAGAATGTGGTTTCAATGATGTTGTAATTCTAATACAAAATCTTATCAATGTGATGTTTACGATTTCGATTCCACTCACCGTAATTGCATTTACCTATGTGGGAATTTTGTTGCTCACTGCTGGCGGCAATGCTTCAAAAGTTACGCAGGCAAAAGAAATTGCCGGCAAAGTAATGATTGGATTTATTATTATTCTTTCTGCATGGTTAATTGTCTATTTAATTACTTCAACATTCTTGAGTGATGAATTTAATATGTTCTTAAAACCATAATTATGAAAAAATTCTGTAAAATATTAGCTGGGTTGCTATTTATGCTGCTGGCTATTACGTCAGTAGGTCAGAGAAATGTATATGCTGTTGATGCAGTAACACCTCCAGCACCGCCTGTTGTCACTGGAGGTGAGGAGCCCACTGTTCCAGGTGGTTTGCCCGATGTTGCTTTAGATAATCCTTTTGATGATGATAGCGGAATAGGGAACTTATGCGATCTTATTAATCAAATTCTAAATATTGTAGCTGAGATTGGAGCAATTGTAGGAGTGTTATTTATCATTTGGGCGGGATTCCTGTTCATTAAAGCTCAAGGTAAACCTGAAGAAATTCAGAAAGCAAAGAGTACGTTCTATACAACGGTTATTGGATTGGCAATTCTTTTAGGAGCATCTGTTATTGCAAAAGTCGTATTTAATACAGTTTCAAGTATTACAACAAGCTTCAATCCAGGAGCAAGTATTTGTGCAGCACCCGAGGCAGATTAACATGGTTTAAATACTATTTTGATGTTTAAAAAATTAATAACAATTATAACCCTAGCACTAATTCTCCTACCGAATCAGGTATTTGCCGATGATCCCAAAAATCTAAAAGATTTAGTGGGCATGCTTATTGGTATTGCAAATGCACTTGTCCCTTTATTTTTCTTATTAGCATTGATTGGATTTATTATAGGTATCATTAAGTATATATATAGTGCTGATCCCAAAAAAATAGCAGAGGCACGGAGCTATATTGTGTACGGTATTATCACCGTAAGTGTCATGCTCTCTGTGTGGGGATTAGCCCTTTTGGTTAAAGGATCTTTTTTTCCAAGCGCAGAATCACCATTAGTTTGTGTAGTTTCACCAACATCAGGTCCAACAAGTTCTTTGGAAAATGTAATAGGTCAAATTGTTAATGCTGGTAATTATCTTGTTCCGTTTCTTATCCTTGTTGCCTTTATTGGATTTATTATAGGTGTAATAAAATACATCTTTAGTGGAGATCCAAAAAAGATTGAAGATGGTAGAAGATTTATTGTGTTTAGTATTATAGGAATGACCGCTATCCTTAGCTTGTGGGGAATTGCACGATTGCTCAGTGGAATGGTTTTTGGAACTATAAATAGTAACGGCTGTGAATCATCAGTTCCAGATGGTGTTGATTATTATCCTCCAGGCACCGGGCCAACGCCACCTGGTTTTCCAGTAGATACAACATAAGTAAGATATCCACAGTTGTGTTGTCTTTTTAGTTGAAATAAGAGATAATTACACTATATAGTTTTTTATTAGCAAGGTCATCGTTATAAATAATAGTAGTATGAAAAAGAAAATAGTAGCAGCACTCATGTTTGCATTGGTACTTGTACCATCAATGGCATCTGCACAGGATATCGATCCAAGTGGATTCAATGCCGATGGACTTACATCGACAATTATGAACTTGACTAACGTATTAAACTACGCTATTCCGTTCTTCATTGCGCTTGCGATCGTAATGTTCATCATCGGAGTTATCCGAGTTATCCTTGCAAAAGGACCTGAAGATGCAAAGAAGGCACGAGAATTCCTCGTATGGTCAATCGTTGGTGTTACCGTTATCCTCGGTATTTTCGGTATTTCACGACTTCTCATCAGTGCATTCGGTTTGGATCCAGCTCAGCTAAATAGTAGTGAAATTCCTGGAGTTCAGGCACAGCCAGAAATTCTCGACTAATTATTACAAAGATATTATGTTAGGAGCATCTGCATTAGGAGCGGCTCAGCCCGTAGTTGATAAGATTCTTAGTGAAATAGTAGCTCCACTTATTTGGCTTTTGTTTGCAGTAGCTCTTATATATTTCCTTTATGGGGCAGTAAAATATCTCTGGAATGCAGCAAGTAGTGAGGAGAGAGATAAAGGACGGAAGCATATGATTTGGGCAGTCATCGGTATGGCAATCATGCTCTCAGCGTTTGGAATCACACAGTTTATTTTCAGCACTGTCACAGATGGTGGAACAGCAGAAGATTTAAATGGTGATACAATCCTTACTCCATCGACTATAGATAAGGGATCATTTTAAAAAATAACCGCTTACATGTGTAAGCGGTTATTTTTTTTGTATAAAAAGTGAGATTTGAGTAATAAAAAAGCGAGACCTCATTGCGTACAATGAAATCTCGCTTGGCTTGTGTGACCGAAGTCACAATGAACTGCTTCGCCCGATCTACAACGGCTACTTCTTCCGGTTGAACTCGAGGGTCACCTTTACGGGACTCTCGTTCACCGACATCATGTCGATGAGCCGGTACCGCGGTAGCGGCTTTCCGCTAAGGTCGGTATGAGCCGGCAGTCGATGAGCTGCCGAATCGCGGAAGCCATTGCCGTAGATCCAGATTTGCTTTCCGGTTTCTACGACAATCACGCAATCGTAGACCACACCTGCAGGCAGGCCAGGGTAGTAGTCTTGTGCGCGCATGCTCACTTCTTCAAGTGGGCCATCGAACCTGCTCGGGGCGATGAGCGCTGCCCTGCCATCTGGCCAGGGTAGGTAGTCGGGCGTTGTGCCCGGCTGGTACACGAACACGGGCGGCGGTGTGATCCGCGTTCCGCTCGGTGTTGTCGAACTCGTGGGCGATGAAGCCGTTGAATCCGGTCCGAGCAAGGAAGCCTTCATGGCTTCCGTTGCTTTCGCGGCAGCTTGCTGCTCAGCCACGATACGTGCCTTATCGGCATTGAACTTGTCGACGGCCTCCTGCATCGTCGGCTCCCTCACGGGTGTCGTCCACTTGTTCACCAACGTAGAGACTGAGTCTCGGAGGATGAACGCTAGGACGATCACGCTGATAGGGAGGGCGATCCAGCTGTGTTTACTGTCCATTTCGGGACACTCCTTTCTTGGGGTTTGAGCTTGGGTTTGGACTTCTCTTCGCGCGCGGTGTGGATCACCACGTACACGATCCAGAGCGCGAAAATGACATGCAGGATGTAGAATCCTCCGCGACGATTTCGCGGGTAGAACTCTTTGTATCCATTAGTGCCGTTCTCGCGACCTTCTTTCATCCACGCTGACGAGCGATTTTTCATCTCGTCTTGGTTGATCTGCTCCGGCGACTTCTTCTGTTCCGGTTTCTTGTCATCCGGTTTCTTGTCGTCGGACTTGTTGTCTTGGCCTTTATTCTTGGCCATGATGTTTCTCCTGTAGAAAGGTTACTTCATTGCAGCCAAGAGTTGGGCAAACGCCGCTTGGAACACAGGATCGGGAGATTTGGCCGCAAGCTCTGCAAGAGCAGCTCGCACCAGCGGATCACCCTGATTACTACCGCCTTGGATTGCGACGATAGTTGACTTGGCGTCCTTCGTGATGACCGTAAACTGTTGAAACAGCTCAAGGTATCTCTGATGAGCGCCAGGATCGTCAGGGTTAACATAGGTCTTCTCCCAAGCCTCCTGACTGATGCCCATGCTTTTTCGCATAGCCGGGCCCATCTTGCGAAGGATGTCGATGGCGTTCCGTGCCTCTTGGACATCCCTGTCGAAATCGAAGTCCGTTATCTCAACGGTATTCATGTCGACACCGAACTTGCGCTCACGAGCACGACGGGTATTCCTCAACGCACCTTGCTGGCCGTCGAGGGTGACGTACTTCGACATCCTTTCGTAGATCTTCCTGATTTTTGGGTCATCAAGGTTGATCTCGTCTTGATCGATGTCAAACACCGACCGGGCCAACCAGCTCAGGATCATTTGCCCATTGCTAGCGACTTCGGCAGGTATCCGACGAATCTGCGAGGTAAAGAACTCCTCGAAGATAGCGCGGAACCTCTCCGACACTCCTTCAGCCATGTTGCCACCGATCTGGAAGAACACGTCGAGGTCGCTCAGACGCGGCTTCCAGCTGAACTGGAACGACAAGTAGATTTTCGCACCCTTGGTGGGGATGCTGATCTTGCGCACCTGGATTGTAAGGTCCTGGAGCGAGATGTGGTTCTTCTCGTGCACCGTCTCCCAAGGGAAACGGAAGCTAAATCCCTGTCCGTAGATGACGAACTTCTTCGTGAACTGGTTGAGGGTAAGGAGTCCTTGTCCTTCCGGCACGTACACGCTAATTTTCGGCAGGACATCAGACACGAAATGCCACATGATGTACAAGCTCACAAACACCATCAGCTGGTTGAGCCGAGGGTCGATGTCTTGTAGAGCAAGTCGCATGAGGAACAAGGGGAGGAAGAAGCAGATCGCTGCGAATGTTAGTGCAAACGCAGTCCTCAACTTTCTCCAACGCTTCACCTCACTATCGTGCTGAGGCTTGTTGTCATCGTCGTCGTTCCGCTTTTTACGGCCAAACAACGAACGCATGAACTTGGGCTTGAGCGGCCTCCACACCTCTTCGCAGAGGATGTCGAGGAGGAGGGCGCACACGAGGAACGCCACTCCACCAATGATCAGTTGTGTAACTGGGTTCATCGGGTGCCTTTCTCCACGTACTACGTGGTGTTTGTGTTGTAGATTGGGTTGTCAAAGGACCAGACTGTATTATATCACAATATGTGCCTATTTGTCAATAGATGAGATACACAAAAAAACCTTACATAGAGCCATAAAAGCTTTGTAAGGTTCTTTGCTTGACTGTGGGCGAGGGGAGACTCGAACTCCCAATCCGTGAGGAACTAGTTCCTAAGACTAGCGCGTATACCAATTCCGCCACTCGCCCAGTCCGTCTATACTACTATACTTAAGTTTGTTTCTCAACATTTATTGTTGAATCAAGAGAATACTCGTAGAATCAGCAATTAAAACATTCCAACCTTGTGTTTTTAAATCGCTGATTAGATTTGTTGCTGTGTGGGGAAATAAAACACACTTAATAGTATGGGTATCAAAAAGAGTTTTTCTAAATTCGGTATCATGTATTGCGCGCACATAATCTGCCATATAATTTTCTGTATCTGTTCGCCATGTGGGCATTCGTCCATCGATAAATACTTTATGTGAAGGCAATTTCCAAATAAGATATCCTCCATAATCATAAAAATTAAAAAGATTGCCAGGACAGGCATTTTGTTGAAGATATGCCACAGCCTGAACTGGATAATACTGCCCGTGAGAGACTCGTTCTGTGAGACCAACAAAAAAGATACTGCATCCTATTAGTACATAAGTATATACAAAACTTACATTTGATACTTTGGATCTAATGTACGAACGGAATTTTATAAAATAATCTTCCAAGTATCTGAGGCTGTATGCTGTAAAGAATAAGAAAAAACGTGTGCTTACAATACTTGCGCAGAATAAAATACAAGAGAACAGGTATTTACGATCGAAGATCGCTTTCTTTTTCCCAAAAACATACATTAAAAGTAACGGCAATATCGTAAAGAAATAGGTGATGGGGATGATATACCCTTGCCATTCTGATACATAGGCACGCAAATCATTACTTGTAAGAGTTCTAAAAATTTCTACATATATGTGAGGCCCATATGGATTTACAAATGATGCGAGAATACATGTAGCATATATATACCAAGGAATAGTCTTTTTGTGAGAACAAGCAAAAATAATAAGAACAACAAAGCCTAAGGGAAAGCTTGCATGAATATTTGCCCAAACTAAAAACAGCAGGATTAATGAAATTAAAAAAGGTAGTTTATTTGTTTGGGTAGATATCTTTTCTAAGATTCTTTCTAAAAGTACAAAAAACAAAAGAGCAAATACTGAAGGTCTAATACCTGCAAATGAAATAATAGAGATACCAGCTGCTATGAGGATTAAAGGCTCATATTTTCTACTAGCAAGTAGTATTCCAGCAGTCCACAATCCGGCTATTACTAGTGAAAGTAAAAGTTCTCCTCCAAGAGCATGAAGTTGTGAAATTAAAACACTATACAGCCATTCGTGATTAATCCATTCAAAGCTTGATGCGCTATATGAGAAAATATCGTATGTTGGTATTCCATTTTCAACTATGTACTGTCCTGATTTAATGTGCCAACCCAAATCAGGATCATAAGAGTAGGCGCAGACAATAAAAAAGGCTAGGAATAAAACTAGACCAACTATAGATTTTATTACTTTGTTATATATGTTTGAGGTTAGCTTCATATTATATGTATATAGTATAATACATGAGTATATTTTGATTACTAATTTATTAATGGGCATTCAGTGATAAAAAAAATCTCACTTTCGGTTGCATTACTCGCAGTTTTTATTGGTAGCTTTGTCTTTGTAAGAGCGTTGATGACAAATAATATGTCATTTACAGCAGCAGTAAATCAAATTGTTGCCCAGCTTACCACTTCTACATCAGTGACTGGATTTAGTCTCATAAATGCAGATTCAAATCAAGTGATTCCTGGATATGAAAATTTTACTAATGGAACTACACTCAACTTAGCGACATTACCCACTCGTAATCTCAATTTAGTTGCTAAGACAAATCCTGCCACGGTGGGTAGTGTTCGTTTTGCATACGATAGTACTACAAATTTTTCAACTGAAGTAACAGCACCATATTCTTTTGCAGGAGATTCAGGTACTGATTATGGGGCATGGACTCCTACGACAGGTACTCATACTATTAAGGCTACTCCATATTCAAAAACAAATGCGACAGGAACCATTGGACGCGCATTGTCAGTTCAGTTTACCGTCATTGATGTTGCCCCTCCCACACAAATATCTACAGTAGTATTAATTAATACTGATACCCAAAAGCCAGTTGCGAATTTCGTATTTCAAGATGGAGCTGTGATTGATTTTGATAAGATTGGTACTAAAAATCTAAATATTTTAGCAGAACCAAATGCTAATGAGATGATTGCAAAAATCCAATTTGGATATGATACAAAAGACAATTATTCCTCTCAAGCTACAGCACCATATTCATTTGCGGGGGACTACGGAGTTGGCAAATTGAATGCATGGACGCCAACAGTGGGTAATCACACATTGACTATTACTCCGTTTAAACAAGCAGGAAGTACTTTTATTTCAGGAACTCCAAAAGTTATTCGATTTAGTGTTGCTGCACCAGTTGCTTCAGCAAAAATTGATAGCTTGTCATTGTATTATGCAAATTCAACAACTATTGTTCCTGGTTTTACGAGTCTTAATTCTGGAAATACCATTAATCTTGGAGCGCTTACTTCCAAAAATATAAACATTAAAGCAAATGTTGCCGCAGATGTTGTGCAGGTCAAGTTTGGATATGATGGCAATGCCAATTTTCAAACCCAATCTCAAGCGCCATTCTTTTTTGCTGGAGATGGTGCGCAAGGACCAAATGCTTGGACTCCTACGGTAGGTGCACATAGCGTGGTTGCAACTCCATATAAGCAGATTAATGGTGTACTTGTTGCGGGAACACCTACAACTATTACGTTTACAGTTACAGATTCAACTACTCCACCAGTAACTCCACCTGTAGTAAGTCTGAAGCCTGTAGTTACATTGAACGCTACACCAGTGATTACGAGTGGTGGAAATATTCGAATCCAATGGAGTTCAACTAATGCAACAGGATGTTCTGCTTCAGGTGATTGGAGTGGAAATCAAAGTGCGACAGGAGAGGTGGTTTTATCAAATATCACTACAACAGGCACAAAAATATTTATAATTAATTGTGTAGGTAATGGTGGTACAACATCACTTACAGCACAAACTATTGTCAACGCATCATTACCTGTTGATCCGAATATAACCGGGTATACAAATATTTCACCTAAATTTGATTCAAAGGTTATACATGTGTCTAGTTCAGAAGGAAATGATGCAAACAGTGGAACTATTGATAGTCCACTTAAGACAATAGCTAAAGCATTTTCTCAAGTTCGACTAGGATATCCAGATCAGATTAGATTAAAAAAAGGGGATACTTGGAATGGTATGGTTAGAAATTCTGTAAACGGCAAAGTTGTTTCAGGACGATCAAATTCAGATAAATTTGTACTCACTTCATATGGTTCAGGTGCTCGTCCAATTATAACTTCTTCAGATTTTGGATTGTTTTTTGAATTTAATACAAGAAATTTTGCTGTTGTAGGTATTCATTTCAAAGGAAATAATAATGGTAATGGTATTGGACTTGAAGGTACATCAAACGGCGGAGGAAATATTCTCATTGAAGATTGTTACATTGAAAGACATAATAAAGGCATTGTGTTTTCATCAGGGCCACTTGTGTACACACCCAACGATAGACCAGTTATGACTAATATAACTATTCGCCGTTCAGTGATAGTTGATAACTACAAATCGGGAGGTAAGCCGCAGGGAATTTATGCATATGGTGTAAATGGACTTATCATTGAAGATAACGTTGTTGATAATAACGGAAGAAAATTGGATGGCTCAGGAAGTACCATTTATGATCACAATATGTACATTCATGCAATGAACTGGGGAGTGGTAATACGTAATAATATTGTAGCAAATGCATCGAGTCACGGAACTCAAGTGAGAGGTGGAGGAATAGTTGAGGGGAATTTTTACTACAATAATCCAATGAATATGACATTTGGACTTGTTCGTGGAGATGGACAAACGTTTCCAAAAGGAGTTACAGGAAAAATTATTAATAATGTTATGTTGGGAACACGTTCAATAGATTCAGGCCCAAATGCTGGTCCTCGAGGTTTTGGAATCGAACTAGCAAATATTAGAAGCGTTGAAATTTCAAATAACATTATTGCCTACAATGAATCTACAACTCCAATTTATGGAGCTATTCGTTTCGAGCCAGGAGATGGTGCCTATCAAAATGATGCTGTGGGATTTCATAACATAACCATAGAAAATAATACATTTTACAAGTGGCCTGTTGCATTTGAATTGTATAGAGTACGACCAAGTAACACCGCCCCGTGGCGAACATCTTCAAGTAATATTGTCATAAGAAATAATAAAATTGACGGTCTTGTACCGCAGAGTTCTGTATTTACAGTGCTTCAAAATACTACAAGTCCATCGGCTACACAGACTACAAAACCAAATTTTGACACCTTTATTAGAGAAGCTCGAAAACAGTCAAAAGACAACTGGATGCCATCGTATACTGCTGCATCGGCTATCAGCCAAACTAAAACAATGATGGGTATTTAATAAGAAACAAACAACCGTACACATATGTGTACGGTTGTTGTATTGTCCGCCCAGTAGGAGTCGAACCTACGACCATTCGCTTAAGAGGCGACTGCTCTACCAACTGAGCTATGGGCGGGTAGAAAATTTATAACATATTATGGTGAAAAAATCCATATTCGCTAAAGTTCAGGTATACTAATCTCTATATGTGGTTACGTAAGTTTCCCTTAGAACTATACTGTATTGTTGTGCCCGCAGTTCTTTTCTTACTGTTTATATTTTTTGATGGATCAAAAAACACGGTACCGTTGTCGGGCGATCTCATTGTATTACTCTCTGTATTTATTGCGAGTATTGCCTGCTATGTAGTTTTAAAATCTTTATGGCTTGTGGCGCATAAACATTCTTATAATGTTGTTGTGAAGCTAGTTGTGAGTGGCATCGTTCTTGTAGGTATTGTGTCTTTAGAACTAGTGACTTTAGCACTATCAACTCTTTATTTATTTGCTCATCAATCTGTTGAAAGAGTTACAGAAATAAGTAACTGGTACATGATGCTTGATAAAAAGATATTTGGAGTATACCCAGCTTTTTTTATTCACTCTATATCATATCCAGTATTCTTAGAGATGCTTATAGTGTATTCATATCATGCTGCATTTTTGTTGCTCTTAGGAGTTCTTGTATTTGCATTCTGCATGAATAAGAAAGTATTTAGAATACTTATCTTAAGTATTTTTATTTCACATGTACTTGGGTATGCATGCTGGGCATTATGGCCATCTATCGCTCCAAGTGAAATGTATAGATTAAATATTTTGAATGCGCCAATAAGTTCTGACATTCAGGCTTCAGTAGAAAATATGAAGCTGTCAGAGAACCTCACACAAGAAATAGACAAGATAGACAGTTTTTGGATTGATCCAGCTGGAAAATTGCTAAGTGTAAGCACAAATCCAAGCATGCACATTGTATGGGCAATACTCGTTTTATATGCAGCTATGAGCCTTTGGAGGCCTTCAGGATATATTCTAGTGCCTTGGTTTATCTTAAATATGCTAGGGACACTATTTACGATTCAACACTATGGCATCGATATTATTGCTGGGCTCGTATTAGGAGTTGCGACAGTTTATATTGTGCAGAAATTACTTAGATATGAAGAGAGAATTAAACCTTATAATTATCTGTATATTGCAGATGAGCTCAAGCAAGATATAAAAAATATATATAACTATATTTTATTTAAATAAGTACTCAGTGCTTTCAACTGTTTTATAACAATAGTTTTGGTTTTTTATCTCGAGTATAGAACACACTTCACGCGCTGTTGTGGGAGATGCATGGTAAAGCACCTGCATTTGTGACATTCCTATAATACATGATTGTTTGTAGAGAATAGGCGCACCATTACAAATATTCTCTACTTCTTTTGGATTATTAACGAGATCTTTTGCAGCTTGATTTCCAACACCAAAATAACAAGAGCCGCGATATTTAGTATCTACAGTCTGACACCACTGTAATGCTAAAGAATAATCATTAGGATGTTGAGATAGGAACCATGAAGGTGCATACGCATAACAATCATCTTTTATGCCATCAGCTATGAGAGATGTATCACATGGATAATAGCTATCAGGTTTAATAAAGAGAGAAGGATGCATTTTATCTGTTGTATTAAAGTTTTCCATAAGTACTCCATTCATACAGTTTTCTTCTGCAAAGTTTGAACTAAACGTAGAACAAAATTCTAACGATTTAGGTAAATCGTTTTCTGTATAAAACATAAAGCCATGACCTGTGCCGTGATAGCATTGCCAGCTTTTAAACGTACCTTGAGGATATGATCCACAGACTTTTTTAATCCCTTCTATTCCGGCATCATCATCTTCGGTTTGAATAAAATATTCTTCTATAACTCCATGAATATAGCCAGAATTACATGCTTCATTGAGATAGACTAATGCTTCAGAAAAATCTTTATATTTTAGGTATGCTCCATGACCAATAGCATGTGCAAATGAATGACAGCTTCGCGCAATTTCGGGATTTGTCTTTGAATCAAGTAACAATGTAGACATAGCTTCACGAGGTGAGGATGTAGCTAAAATACCTAGTAGCTTGTTTTTAAAATCAATATATTCATTTGAAGAAAGAGGAGTAACAAACATTGAACTACATTCGATTTCTTTAGTAGTACGCTCTCCAGTAAAAATATTACGCTTACTTACAAGAGAAAGCTGAACATCTGAAGGTTTTGTGGCAAACAAACATACATACTTTGCTACATTCCTATATATTCGCTCTTCAGGATACTGAGGAACATTGAGTTCTTGCATAGACCATTTGTAGATGCTTATCTCGTTCATTCCATTTTTTTCAAGTGCAACTGTATTTGCCTGAATAATCGATGGCAATAATGGTTTTACAGCATCCGAAACATATAAATGTGCCTGAGGTGCATTGCCTGAGTATAAGGCAAATGAAAGATATGAATCCCAAATACCAATAAAGCTAAAGAAAGGAATTATTAAGAATGTTACAAGCGACACTTTGTGAGCTACACCTTTTTTTGGAAGTAAAATATCTCTAAATGAATATGTGCTTTTTGAAAAGAGTATGAGTACAAGCACAATCATTACAATATTCCAGGGCCAGATAATAGCATTTACACCATGTCCTAATGGACCTAGAGTTGTAAGAATCAATAGATGCATGCTAATAGCTCCAATTATTCCGATTTTTCTAAACTTCTTTGAAAGTAATGCAAGACCAATTCCAAGTTCAATAAATGGTGTGAATACCGATGAAAGTAAAATAACTGGATAAATGCTATTTGGTAAAAATTGAGTAATTGGTTGTACTAGCCACGGGAATACTTCAAGAATAAAACTTGGATTTATTTTTTGAATTCCACTCCATATATAGATACTACCAATTATTAGTTGGCATATTTTTATAATACTATTGTGATTTTCTGTATCTGAATGTTTCCAAGAAAAGAGTGCAAGAATTCCAATCATCCATACGTACTGATATACCCAAGGATGCCATCGTGCCTGATCAAATAATGCAAAGATGATAATTCCAGCACCGCTAATAAGTAGATATTTTTTGGGGTATGCGCTAAATAGACTTACCAAAAGTGATATCAAAATTATTATAAATAAGAGTACATCAAATGGGTACGATAATGACGTATTTTTAACGACAGGCAAGTAGGGGAATGTGCGCTCTCCAATCCAGAGGTAAATAGATCCTAAAAGGCCAATGATTGTCGCAACTGCAATGCTATTCTTTACCCAAAACAAAGTGCTCGTAGGACCAAAGATGAAATGTCTATTGTGAGCAACGAGTTTATATCCAATAGAAAGAATATTTCTAATGATTGGAAGAGAGCCGATCTGTGCAACCCATTTAAAACGAGGATAGTGGGCAAGTATTTTTAAAATAGCATGTGATCCTCTATATGTATTCCCAGATATATCTGTATATAAGATTTCTGGACCAGAATTCGTATCTTGCTTTTCGAAACTTTTAACTTGAGAAGAAGAATCGATGGTGTCCACTACAACAGTACACATTGGACATGTTCCATCAAATGCAATAATTGGCTTCTTCTTTAATGAAGTCATGATTTTATCTGTGCCCGAGGTGGGAGTCGAACCCACATCCCTTGCGAGACACGATTTTAAGTCGTGCGTGTATACCAATTCCACCACTCGGGCATATTTTACTAACGGAGGTGTAGGCCGGGATCGAACCGGCGCATAGCAGTTTTGCAGACTGCCGCGTTAACCAGCTTCGCCACTACACCACAATACTACTGATTACTTATCTCTTCAATACGCTGTCGATTCTTTTCACCATAATCGATTTCGAAATCCACCAACGGAAGCCGCTGCAATTTACTATGCTTCTTGATGTACTCCTTGAATTCTGACCTTTTTCGACGTACAAAGTCAAGCGCCTCTGGAGCCTTATGGTCGGGGAGTACACTCAACAGTATAACAGCTTTTGTGTATCTATCAGCAAGTTTTATACCGGTAACTGTAATAAGAGAAATTCTATTTGATTCTCGCTGCAAAAATTCTGCAGCAAGATGCATAAGGGTTTCTTCAACTTTTTGTGTTCGAAATTCTGAGGCCATTGTTATTTTTGAACAACATTAAATGCTTCAAGACGATCGCCAGGAGCGATTTCAATCTTTGATTCAACGAGTGCGCCAAATTCTTTTCCTTCTGGTACTTCTGTCGCTTTGTTTTTAAGATGCTGAAGTTCTCGTACTCGTCCACGGCCAACTTCAAAATCACGTCGTAAGATTTTAACTTCGGCATTCAACATAATTACTCCTTTTTCTACTTTACCTCCAAGCACCTGTTTATCCTTAGTCTTACTAAAAAGACGAATAACTTTTGCAGTTCCTGTAGCTTCTTCTACATTCATTCGTGGAGTTCGTTCATTGATTGCATTTTCAAGCCATTCAGAAAGCTTGTATATAATATCAAATGTCTGAATAACAACTCCTGTTTTCTCAGCTAAAGACTTTGCTTGTGCATCTACTTTAAGATTAAATCCAAGAACAATAGTGTTTTCACGGCCACTAGCAAGCTTCACATCGTTTTCTGTAATATCTCCAACCCCACTAGAAATTATCTTAATTCGCACCCGGTCGTTTTTTACTTTTTTGATTTCATGTTCAAGAGCTTCAAGACCTCCAGCTTCATTAGCCTTGAGTACAATAGGGATAACTGCTTCATCTGTTTCTTTAACAGGAGTGTTCTTTAATGGAGCTTTACCATTTTTTCGATCAAGAATAAGTTGATCTGCTTCTTTCTTTGAACTCACAGAAAAGATTGAGGTTCCAACTTTTGGAAGTTCACTCCATCCAATGAGTCGAATGGGATTTGAGAAGGTTGCTTCTTTTATAGGCTTACCCAAAAAGTTTTCTACCATTCGTACAGGAACAATAGCAGTATCAGCAAGGACAAACTGTCCGGTCTTGAGTGTTCCGTTCTTGATTATGATTGTAGCTGAGATTCCTTTTCGCTTATCAAGGTTTGCTTCGATAATAATTCCTTCAGCAGGAACAGATCGATCACCCTGAAGAGCCTCAAGTTCAGCTTGGAGAAGTACCATATCCAAAAGATCAGAAACGCCCTGACCAGTCTTTGCAGAAATAGGTACAAAAGAAATATCTCCACCAAATCCTTCTACGTATACTCCTGCTTCAGCAAGACTTACTTTAGTTTTATCAATGTCTGCACCTTCTTTATCAATCTTATTAATAGCAACAATAAATGGGATTCCTGCAGCAACGATAATTTTGTGAGCTTCAATAGTTTGAGGCTTCACTCCGTCTTCAGCAGACACAACAAGAATAGCAATGTCTGCTACTTTTGCGCCTCGTGATCGAATAGCGGTGAACGCTTCGTGACCAGGAGTATCAAGAAATGTAATAGCATGCTCTTTACCATCTGCACCTTTGTGCATTACTTCATATGCAGAAATACGCTGGGTAATTCCACCCGCTTCACCTTCTACAATATTAGTCTTTCGGATATAGTCGAGCAACGTTGATTTCCCGTGGTCAACATGGCCCATGATGGCAATTACCGGAGGACGTTCAATGAGAGTTGTTTTTTCTGCCATAGTTGAAACATAATACTACAAAATGCTCTAATTGGCCAGTTTTTACTTCTCGAGCTTCTTCTTAGAGGTTTCAATTGCTTCGAGTTCTTCTTCAGAAAGTTCAAATTCTGATTCAAATTTCTTGAGAGGCTTAGCAAACATGCTGATACGATCTCTAGTATACATACTTGTAAGCACAACACCGTCGCCGTGTTCATTTATGAAAGAAGTAGAGAAACTTTGATTGCCGCCAGATCCAGTTCCTTTAAATGGGTTGAAACGAATTGTCTCTACAGCTTGCAAACTATTTTTCAGTCGAGTTTCAACAGTTGTGAGATATTCTTCCATCTCTTTTGTGAAAAGTTTGAGATCCTGCAATTCTTTGGTAATGTTACCAATCGAATCTTCAAGGGTGAGTGCATTCTTACCTCGGAGCAATCCTTTGAGGCGGTTATTCATTTTATTCATCCATACAAGAAGGATAATAATAAAAATACCGAGAACTGCAGCTAGTATATAAATAAGTATGGTGGGTGTAAGAACAAAAGGCATGATATCCTATAGTAGCACATTATATATATGAGTAAACGAATATTTTTAGATTATGCTTCCACAACACCGCTCGACAAACGAGTGTTGAAAGCCATGCTTCCTTATTTCTCTGAAACCTTTGGAAATCCTTCTGCTATATATAAGGAAGGACTTGAGGCTAAAGCACCTGTAAAGCAGGCACGAGTAGATATTGCTCAGATTTTAAATTGCAAAGCTGAAGAAATTATTTTTACTGCAAGTGGAACTGAAGCTGATAATCTTGCTGTATTGGGTACATTTAATTATTGGAAAAAAGAATTAAAAGACAGTAAGCCTCATATTATTACTACAAATATAGAGCATCCGGGGATTTTAGAAATGTGTAGATTTATAGAGAAAGAAGGCGGGGAAGTAACGTATGTGCCAGTTGAAGAAAATGGAATTGTTGATCCTACAAAGATTAAAGCAGCATTAAAGCCAACTACAGTTCTCGTAACAATAATTCTTGCAAGTAATGAAATTGGAACTATTCAGCCCGTAAAAGAAATTTCACGAATGATTGCTGAATATAAAAAAGAGAATAATCTTGATAATGCCTATCCGTATCTTCACACTGATGCGAGCCAAGCTGCAAATTATCTTGATATTAGTTTTCAAAAGCTTGGAGTAGATATGATGACCCTTGATGCATCAAAACTCTATGGACCAAAAGGTGTTGGACTTCTTGCTGCAAAGCGACATGTGTTACTTTCGCCAATCATTCGGGGAGGAGGCCAAGAAAAAGGATTGCGATCAGGCACAGAAAACGTAGCTGGAATTGTAGGAATGACTGAAGCGTTAAAAATCTCTCATGCAATGCGTGAAGAAGAATCAGAACGTTTAGCAAAACTTCAAGAATATTTTATCCAGTCTGTAATAAAATATATACCCGACGTCTCTATTAATGGAGACATCACACGACGATTGCCAAACAATGTGAATATATGTATTCCGGGACTTGATGCAGAATTTGCAGTAATCAAGCTTGATCATGAAGGAATCGCTTGTTCGTCGGCTAGTTCGTGTATGAATCTTTCAGAAGAGTCGTATTCATATGTTGTTGATGCTCTCGGAGAACGGGGGAAACAGTGTCGAGCATCATCACTACGATTTACATTTGGACGTGCTACAACAAAGAAAGATCTTGATTTGACTTTGAAGAAAATAACGAATATAATTATTACACAATAACAGCTCCCGAAAGACAAATAAGTCATTGCTAATATACTGATTTCTGAAACGAGTTATTGCATTAGCCTTTAATAACCACATTCATGCCACCACTAAGTAATTTTACGACAAAAGCCAAAGAGGCTATCCGACGGGCACATGAGCTTGCGATTGAACGTGGTCAAAATCACGTTAATCCATTGCACTTGCTTGCAGCGCTTATCCTTCAGGAAGAAAGTATGGTTGCGTCAATTCTCGATAAGCTCGAGGTTGATAGTATTCTCATGACTGATTCATTACTTGAAGCTATTGAAGCACCGGATGGAAATGCAACACTTAATCCTTCATATCAAATTTACCTCACACCTGATCTAGCTCAAGCTATAGAAGGTGCTGTTAAGATTGCAAAGACTCTCAATGATGAGTTTATCTCAACAGAGCACTTGTTTATTGCAACCATTGAAATTCCTGGTACAGCTAAAGAATTATTAGCTCGATTTAGAATCGATAAAGATTCTGTGCTTCGCGTACTTGAAGAATTGAAATCAAGTAAGGTAAACGACACTCACGCTCCAAAGAAATTTAAGGCTCTCAATAAATACACACGAAGTCTCACCAAGCTTGCTGCAGACAATAAGCTCGATCCAGTGATTGGACGAGATACTGAAATCACTCGAATCATTCAGATCCTTTCTCGACGCACAAAGAATAATCCAATTTTGATTGGAGAAGCGGGTGTTGGAAAGACAGCTATCGCAGAGGGTCTTGCTGTGCGTATGGCTCAGGGCGATGTTCCTGAATCTCTTAAAGATAAAGAACTTGTCTCACTTGATCTTGGTTCACTTGTAGCTGGTACAAAGTACCGAGGTGAATTTGAAGAACGACTTAAAAATATTCTCAAAGAAATTGAACGATCAAATGGAAAAGTAATTCTGTTTATTGATGAAATTCATACTATAGTGGGAGCAGGTGCAGCTGAAGGATCACTTGATGCTTCAAATATGTTGAAGCCTGCGCTTGCACGAGGAGAACTTCGCGCAATTGGTGCAACTACATTAAAGGAATACCAAAAGCATATTGAAAAAGATCCAGCGCTTACTCGACGATTCCAACCGGTGTTTGTAAATGAACCATCAGTTGATGACACTATTGCAATTTTGCGAGGTCTTAAAGAAAAGTATGAGCTCTACCACGGAGTGCGAATTACCGACGATGCTATTATTGCCGCAGTAAATCTCTCAAGTCGATATATAACAGACCGATATTTGCCTGATAAAGCTGTTGACCTTATTGATGAATCGGCCTCATACCTCAAGATTGCTTTAGAAAATCTTCCACCAATTCTTCAGGAAACCCATGCAAAAGTGATGCGTCTTGAAATTGAACGAGAAGCTATTAAGAAAGAGACAACAACCAAAGCTAAGGATCGTCTCAAGCAAATTGATAAAGAAATTGCAGACTTCAAAGAACAAACTTCTGAAATAGAACTTAAGTGGAAAAACGAAAAAGAAATTCTCACAAGTATTAAAGAAATTAAGAAAGATCTTGAAACTCTTAGACTTGATGCAGAATCAGCAGAAGCTCGAGCAGACCTTGGAAAGGCAGCTGAGATTCGCTATGGACGCATCCCACAGCTTGAAAAAGATTTGGATCTAAAATCAAAGCGACTTAAGAAACTCCAGAGTTCACGAAGAATTCTACGAGAAGAAATTACTGAACAGGATGTTGCAGATATTGTAGCAAAATGGACGGGAATTCCAGTGTCACGAATGCTAGAAAGTGAAGCAGAACGATTGAACCGAATGGAAGATGAGCTCAAGAGCCGAATCGTTGGTCAGGATGAAGCAGTAAAACGAATTGCAGATACGGTAAAACGATCACGAGCTGGTATTGCCGATGAAAATCGACCAATTGGATCATTCATATTCTTGGGACCAACAGGAGTTGGAAAGACTGAGCTTACAAAAGCACTTGCAGAATTCATGTTTGATGACGAAAAGTCACTTATTCGAATCGACATGTCAGAATATATGGAGAAGCATTCTGTATCAAAGCTCATTGGTGCTCCAGCTGGATATGTGGGATATGAAGAAGGTGGAACATTTACTGAAATGATCCGACATCGACCATACTCTGTAATCCTTCTCGACGAAATTGAAAAAGCACATCCAGAAGTATTCAATATTCTTCTTCAAGTGCTCGACAACGGTCAGCTCACCGATGCAAAGGGACGAAAGGTAAACTTCCGAAACTCAATCATCATCATGACCTCAAACCTCGGTGCAAACTATATTGATAAAATGCAGCGATTCGGATTCGGTCATTCAGATGATGCAAATAAAGATAAATCTGATTACGAAGATGTGAAGAACCGAGTTATGGATTCTTTGAAAGAATTCTTCCGACCAGAATTCTTAAACCGAATTGATGATACCGTTGTCTTTGATATCTTGCCTCGAGAAGCAATTCGAAAGATTGTAGAAATCCAGGTGAATATGGTCAAAGAACGACTTGCTTCAAAAGAAGTTAATCTTGAAATTGGTGAACCTGTACTCGAATTCTTGGCAAAAGAAGGATACAACCCTCAGTACGGTGCGCGACCACTTCGACGATTGATTCAAAACAAAATTCTTACACCTGTAGCCTCAATGATTATCTCAAAGGGAGTCATGAAGGGAGGAACAGTAACTGTGGGAGTTAAAGACAATCAGTTTACCTTTGATGTAAAGAAGGGACGAAAGGGAAGTATGCTACGGGAGGATATGTTGAATGCAGGACACATAAACTCATAATAAGAAAAGAAAGAGCCGCTCTACGCAATGTCGAAGGGCGGTTTTTTCGTGAACTTGTTTTTTGCTGGGATTTAAGTTATATTTTTCTCACTGCGTAGGTGGTAGAGTGGTCAATTACAACAGACTGTAAATCTGTCGGCCTATGGCCTTCGAAGGTTCGAATCCTTCCCTACGCACAAAACAAACCGTCCTGAGCAATGTTTAGGGGCGGTTTTTTGTTGAAACAAATCTGGTTTCCTTTGTGTTATAGTATGTACACTATATGCCGAAATTCTGTTACTACAACGGGAAGATCATACCAATAGCAAAAGCAGCTTTGCCAATTAATGACATTGGAATTTTGCGAGGCTACGCTATTTTTGATTATGCAAAAGTCTACAATGGCAAGCCGTTCTTACTCAAAGAACATATTGCTCGGTTTGAACAATCGGCAAAAAAAATGGGACTCATTATTCCTGCAGCTGCTCCAAAGATAGAGAAAATAATTAAAGAATTACTTACTAAAAATAAAATTAAAGATCAGAATGCCGGTATCCGAATGATTCTCACTGGTGGAACTTTAGTTGAAGGCCTTTCTTTCAATCCTGCAAAACCCAGCTTCTTTATTTTAATTGAAGATCTCAAAGATTTACCTGAAAACCTATTTGAAAAAGGTGCAGCACTCATAACTCATGAACACGAGCGAATGTTTTCAGACATTAAAACTACAAATTACATTACTGCAGTTCAGCTTCAGAAAGAAAAGAATAAAAAGAAAGCTGTCGAGATTTTGTACTTATATAACAGTAAGGTTTTAGAATGCAGTACGAGTAATTTCTTTATTGTAAAAAAGAATAAAATTTATACACCTGCTGAAAATATCTTAATTGGGATTACTCGAAATCATGTCATAAAACTCGCAAGAAATGCCGGCATGAGTGTAGTAGAAAAAAATATCTCAAAACGAGAAATGTTGGATGCAGATGAAGCTTTTATTACTGCATCAAATAAAGAAGTACTACCAATAGTACATATTGATGATGCTCTTATTGGGAATGGTCAGGTAGGAGAAGTCTCAAAAAAATTACGGCAGCTATTTATTGAAAGTATTTCAAACAAATAAAATAATATGAGTGGCATTTCACGAACAGAACGATTGGGTGTGCGTACATGGATCGAAATCGATCGTGCTGCATTGGAGCACAATTATAAAACGTTCCGTGAGCTTATTCCAAAACCGACTAAGCTACTTTCAGTAGTGAAATCTAATGCATATGGTCATGGCCTCGTTGATTTTTCAAAACAGCTTGAAACACTTGGGGTTGATTGGTTTGCTGTAGATTCTATTGTGGAAGGCTTAAAATTGCGCAAGGAGGGTATTACGAAGCCAATTCTAGTACTTGGCTATACTTTGCCAGAACTGCTTCAGGAAGCCATTAATCAGGACATTACGGTCACAGCCTCAAGTATGTACATGCTTACTGATATCAGTACACGTGAGCTTAAGGGGATTCTTAAGATTCATGTGAAGATAGATAGTGGCATGCATCGTCAGGGTTTTATGTCCCATGAGATGGAAGAAGTACTAAAAGTGCTCACACAGAATAATCATAAGATTTCAGTAGATGGTTTGTATACTCACTTTGCATCTGCAAAAGATCCTGCGTTTACTGAAGAAACTCAAAAGCAGCGACAGCTCTTTCTTACCTGGGTAGATGCATTTAAGGGAGCCGGATTTTCACCAATAGTTCATGCTGCAGCTACAGGTGCCGCTTTGCTATTTCCTGATACTCATTTTGATATGGTTCGCATTGGAATTGGAATGCATGGCATTTGGCCTTCTCCAGAAATAGGATTACTCAAAGAAAACAGTTCAGCTCTCAAAACGACACTTTCATGGAAAACAATTGTAAGTGAAATAAAGTTAATTCCAGCTGGAGAAAAAATTGGATATGACTTTACGGAAGAGACAACTCGAGAAACAAAGATTGCTGTATGTCCTATTGGATACTGGCATGGATTTCCACGAAGTCTTTCGAGTGTGGGACATGTACTTGTTAATGGTTCTAAAGCTAAAGTGATGGGGCGAGTATCGATGGATATGATTGTTATAGATGTGACTGATACTCCTGATCTAAATGTGGGAGATGAAGTTGTACTTATTGGAAAGAGTGGGGATTTGGAAATTACTGCAACTGATGTGGCAAATACGGCAGGATACTCTCGCTATGAATTTATCACACGAATCAATCCGTTGATTAAGAAGATTTATATTTAGGGCGGGCCCAGCAGGACTCGAACCTGCAACTACAGTTTTGGAGACCGTTGTTTTACCATTGAAACTATAGGCCCGTACGGCACATACTAGCATAAGTAGAGCCAAAATAAAAAGCCCCTCGTATGGGGCTTTTTATTATTTCTTTGCTTCCTTGTGTGTAGTGATTTTTCGGCACCACTTACAGAACTTTGAAAGTTCTATTTTGCGGTCTACTTTTCGCTTGTTCTTGCTTGACCAGTAGTTTACGCGTTTGCAATCTTTACACGCTAGTTTGATGAGTCGATCCTGTGACATGTCATTAATTCTTTAAGTTTCCCTAGGATACTATAAATTGATCAATAGAGCAAGCGATTTCGGACTTATTGTCGAGACTGAGCCATTTTATGCGTTTATCCCGTCTAAACCAGGTCTTTTGGCGCCGTGCATACTGACGGGTAGCAATCTCTAGCGCATCTATCATTTCTTGCTGTGTAAGCTTATTTTGGAGGTGAAGGGCCATGTATTTATACTCAAGTCCCAAGTCTTCCATGCGTTTAAACGTAACCCCTTCAGCATGAAGTTTTTTTGCTTCATCAAGCATTCCCAGATCAAAGCGTTTTAAGAGTCGTTTGAAGATTCGTGGACGTAATTCTTCATCAGAAATTTCGATGCCAATTTGAAGTGTGTCATATAAGGGCTCGGTTTGAATTTTGGGTACATTGCCAAGTGCTTCGTTAATTTCAAGAGCCCGAATAATTCGGACATGATTGTGTGGGTCAATAACTTCTGCTCGTTCTGGATCTTTTGCTTTAAGCATCTCAAATAACTCTTCAGTAGATTTCTCAGACAGCTTTGCTCGAAGTACTTGATCTGGGGATACTTCTGGGAGGGTTACATTGTCGACAACAGCTTGAATATAAAATCCAGTACCACCGCAAATTATTGGTAATTTATTTCTTGAAAGAATATCGGCTATAGCTTTGTCTGCTAATACTTTAAAATCTTGTACTGAAAATACATATTCGTTTGATGGAGAGATTACATCGAGAAGGTGATGCGGTACACCTTTCATTTCTTCTTTGGTGATTTTCCCTGTACCAATATCCATACCTTTATAGACTTGGCGTGAATCAGCAGAAACAACCTCGCCATTGTATTTAAGGGCGAGTTCTACTGCTAAGTCACTTTTACCCGATGATGTGGGGCCAACAATGACGAGAATTTTAGGTTTTATATTCTTAGGTTCCATATAATAAAAAATGCCTGATCCAAATGTGGTTCAGACACGGCTATCAACTTGCCGAAGCGCCGGCTGTTTTGGCACGACTTTTCAGCAAACGCTTTATCCAGCGACGCCACATCTGCTTGAGCGACTCTCGCACGTGCACCTGTGGCCCCAGCTCAGGTGCGTATTTGTCCCACCCGTTGGGCAGGTAACGCATCGGCCGGAGTGTCGGCGGTGGGGCCTCCTCAAGAGGCATGCCCACAAATCCACCAGCATCCCTGTTGCCTTCCTCTTGTTCACCGTCATAACCAGACATGGCATCCTCGCTGTGTTTGACGTGATTCGGCCGCGATCCTCTCCTTCAGAAGAGAACCGTTACATTGCTACTATTCTTAGAATACAATACAACAGATGAGTGTCAAATGTGCCGGGGGGGAGAATCGAACTCCCACGAATTACTTCGCACGATTTTGAGTCGTGTGCGTCTACCAATTCCGCCACCCCGGCATACGAAGCAGTGTATCAAACAATCTTTAAAAATCAATGTACTCTACAATAAGCCCTATAAAATATTCCTGAAGTGTTGTGCACTCCTTATTCACCATTTCATGTTTTTCTATGTGTGTTAAAATGACGGAACAATTATATGTCACAGTTTTACAACGATTCAATTTTTTGGATAGAAGTCGATAAGATCAAACCCAATCCATATCAGCCACGAAAAGATTTTGATCCGATTGCGCTCCAAGCACTTTCAGATTCAATTCGACAGTACGGAGTGCTACAAGCTCTTGTTGTGACTCGTACTGAAGTGCAAAAGCCAGATGGAGGTCTAAGTACAGAATACGAACTCATTGCAGGAGAGCGACGATTACGAGCTTCAAAACTCGCAGGAATTCGCGAAGTACCATGTCTCATCAAAACTGGTGAAGACAACAATTTAATGAAGCTCGAACTCGCTATTATCGAAAACGTACAGCGAGAAGATTTGAACCCTGTTGATCGTGCTCGATCATTCCAGCGACTTGCAGATGAATTCGGATTTAAGCATGCAGAGATTGGAGAAAAAATTGGTAAATCACGAGAATACGTATCAAATAGTTTGCGATTACTTTCACTTCCAGAAGATATCTTGAATGCGCTTTCTACTGGAAAAATTACTGAAGGTCATGCTCGACCTTTGATGATGCTCAATGACCGACCTGAAGAGCAGAGTACTCTCTTTAAAGAAATCATGTTCCGAAAGCTCACGGTGCGAGAAGCTGAAATGATTGCACGAAAGATTGCGGTAGAAAAAGTACGAAAGAAGGATTTGGGAGCTGATCCTGAAATTACCGAGATAGAAGAGAGATTTGCAGAGTCACTAGGAACACGAGTTCATATCGAGCGAAAAGAAGTAGGAGGAAAGCTTACTATCGATTTCTTTTCTAAAGATGATTTGCGAGCAATTCTAGATCTTGTAAACAAAAGTAGGGAAGCAGGAGTGCAGCCGGGAATGATGAACAACTTCATCAATGCCCAGCAACAACAGCAAGCAACGCAGATGCAAAATGTTGGAATTACAGTGGCAGCAGTAGAGACTGTTGCTCAAGCAGAACCAGCATTACCTCAAACAGTACTCGAAACATCTGATGCGCCAATGATTCCTGCAGATGCAGCATCAACATCAGAGGGAGCTATAGATGATAGAACTCCAGTAGAAAAGAAAGAAGAAGAAAACGAGGATATCTATTCTGTTTCAAACTTCAATATTTAAATAAAATAAAACTGCAGTGATGCAGTTTTATTTTTTACTTATCTTATCAAGAATAGATCTGATATGTCTTTTTGCCATTGTCGTCTTACAAAAATCCAGCCATTTTTGCGTGGGATGACTAGATGCTTTGGTAATAACCACTACGATATCACCATTCTTGAGTTTGCGATCAAGAGAGCTAAATTTCCCATTTACATGAGCGCCACTAATGTGATCTCCCAAATCAGAGTGAACACTATACGCAAAATCTATAGGACTTGAATCTATTGGTAAATCGATCACATCACCTTTAGGGGTAAACACAAAAATACGTTCTTTGAGAAAATCTGATTTTAAACTCGTAATAAAGTTTTTAGAAAGATAGCTCGTGTTTTCTTGTTGAACTAGTTCTTGGATCCAATGAGTCTTTTTTCCTGATCCATCTTTATACTTCATATGAGAAGCAATACCAAATTCTGCTTGCTCATGCATTTCTTTTGTTTTTATCTGCACTTCAACAATACTGCCATCGCCAGTAAATATCGTGGTGTGAATACTTCGGTAGCCGTTGGGCTTTGGAAAGGCAATATAGTCTTTAATCCTGCCAGGTAATGGGCGCCATGTACCATGAATAATTCCCAATACTTTGTAGCAATCACCGACATCATTCACAATAATACGTAGGGCAATGATGTCATAGATTTTCTCAAGTTCACCTTTCTTTTTAAGGATCTTTTTATGTAAGCTGTATAAGCTTTTTACTCGGTAATCTGTTTGAACAGAAATAATATCTTCTTTTGCTAATACTTTCCGTACTGATTTATAAAACTTCTTAAGTCGATCTTCAATTTCAGATTGTTTCTTTTTTGTAAACTGTTGGATTTTTTTATATTCTTCTGGCAATACAAAAGGGAATGCTAAATCTTCAAGTTGGCGTGAGAGCTTTCGCATCCCAAAGCGGTAGGCAAGCGGAGCATATATTTCTAATGTCTCACCAGCAATTCTTTTTTGCTTCTTTTCTGGAACATGATGAAGAGTCCTCATGTTGTGAAGTCGGTCTGCAAGTTTGATGATAAGCACTCGTAAGTCTTGTGACATTGCAACAAAAAGCTTACGCATACTTTCGTTGTGTTGCGTCGTTCCTCTATATTTTACTGTTCCTAATTTTGTGACCCCTTCAACCAAGAAAAGTATTTCTTTGCCAAATTCTTTTTCAATAGTTTGAGGAGTTACACCTACATCTTCAATACTGTCGTGAAGTAATCCAGCAGCAATCATAGTGCCATTCATGCCTAAATCAGCAAGGTTTTTTGCTGTTTCTGTAAGGTGCACAAAATATGGTTCACCTGTAAATCGCTTTTGATCTTTGTGAGCTTCCTGCGCAAAGTCATACGCCTTTTTAATCAATGCAACTTCTGCATCAGTAGGAGAGTTCATTACATTAATTATGTCTTGAGCGGTAAGCATATCTTAATAGTACCACTCTGGTATTAAAAGCAAATTCAGGTATAAAAAATCCAGACGGGAAGTCTGGTGTTGTTCTTATGGGCTTTATGATATTCTTTCTATCTTTTCAACCACTTGAACAACTGTTCTTTCAAGGCGGTTTCCTTCGCCTTCTTGCCAAGGACCAGGGCTAGCAGATACAAATTTGAAGGGCGGAAACGTATCTGCATTGCGTTGCACTGCCCGGTTCACCCGATCGAGGATCGGGACAAACACTTCAACGACTTCTTCTCGAGTCAGGTCAGGTATCTTTTCTCTGAAACCTGCCCACGTGGCATCAATGATCCGGTCATCTATTTTTGCCACACATGGCGGCGGACCATTGATTACTCCCAGGTCATCAGCATTAAACACCCTTTCCATCATGTAAAAGTAGACGATCTCAGTTAGAAGAAAGATTCTACGTGCATTGGAAATCATCAACTCTCCTAGAACGAACCGGTATTCATATAACCACTAAATAGTATTTATGTCAAATTAGACTTTCTTTGGATCTAGCTTATGAGGATTGTGGTTTGGACACACCTTATTTGAGCAGCGTTCAGGAATAGTTTTTGTTCCTTCCATCATAAGAGAATTACACATAGGGCAGATGTTGCCTGTAGGTTTTGTTTTAATTATATTTTTGCATTTTGGATAGTTTGAACATCCGTAGAAGATTCCAAATCGTCCGCGCTTTTCAGTCATTTCACCTTCGTTGCAGACATTACATTTTACTCCGGTCTTGCGACGGGCTTCTTCTTTTTCATCTGTTTTAACGTACTTACATTTTGGATAGTTTGAGCAGGCGATAAAAGTACCAAATCGGCCTTGTCGTTCTACAAGCGTACCGGTTTCACAATCAGGACATTTGATACCCAAATCCTTTGGACCTTCCATAATATTTCCTTCAGCAGTTCGTGCTCCCACACACTCTGGAAATTTTTTACAGCTCATAAATTTGCCAGCTCGCCCAAGCTTCCAAATCATAGGTCCATTACATACAGGGCACTTGAATTGTTCATCAACTGGACCAAGATCGGTAATCTTATCAGCGTTCTTAGATTTCTCTTTCACCATCTTTAAGAACGGCCCATAGAAATCCTTAAGCACTTTGAGGTACTGATTTTCACCTCGAGAAATTTCGTCGAGATCATCTTCCATTTCAGCGGTAAATGAATCACTGATATATTCATTAAAATTTGCCTCAAGAAAAGTACTTACTACATCTCCAGTATCTGTAGGCTTAAGTGTTTTACCATCTTTTTCTACATACCCTCGATCAACAATAGTCTTAATAATAGATGCATAAGTAGAAGGGCGGCCAATACCTCGCTTTTCAAGTTCTTTCACCAATCCTGCTTCTGAATAGCGAGATGGAGGCTGAGTTTCTTTTTCTTCTGTTTTAAGATCAATAAGATTGAGTTTTTCTCCCACAGTTACCTTTGGAAGTTCAACATCATCTTGTCGAGCTGCTGGATCTGCCGCTAGCCATCCATCGAAAAGCACTCGTGAACCGTTGATTGCAAACTCTGGGATATCAGAAGGGGCACCTACAATTTCTGCAGAAAGCTTCGTTCGCAATACTTTGGCATCTGCCATTTGTGAAGAAATGGTACGGCTCCAGATAAGTTCATATAGTTTCTTTTGTTCTTCATTTATACCGGCAGAAGCTACGGCAAGATTTGTTGGTCGAATAGCTTCGTGAGCTTCCTGGGCATTTTTACTTTTTGCTGCATAGGTGCGGATATCGAGATACTCTTTGCCATATTTCTTTTCCACAACGCCCGCAACTTGTGAGATTGCCATCTTACTCAAGTTGGTACTATCAGTTCGCATGTAGGTAATAAGACCAGCTTCGTAAAGCTTTTGAGCAATACCCATGGTTCGTGATGGAGCATATCCAAGACGTGAACTAGCTGCTTGTTGAAGGGTAGAGGTAATAAACGGTGCTTTTGGTGCTCGTTTTACTTCGGTTTCTTTTAAGTCTTTAACTTTCCACTCATTCTTTTTTCCAATATCTAAAATTTTTTCAACAAGGGCATAATCGGTAGGTTGTTCGCCACATTCCAAAATAAACTGAACATTTGCCTGATTTGAAACATCAGCAGTAATAACCCAGAATTTATGTGAAATAAATGCTCTGATTTCTCGTTCACGTTCCATCAAAATTCGTAGAGCAGGAGATTGTACTCGTCCAGCAGAAAGTCCGTAACGCACTTTTTTCCAAATGAGTCCGGATAGATCATATCCCACAAGTCGGTCGAGCACTCGTCGTGCTTCTTGAGCTTCTTTTAAGTTCTCATCAATATCGCGTGGATGAAGCATCGCCTCTTGCACAGCTTCCTTGGTGATTTCGTGAAATACAACACGCTTTGGCTTCTTCAATCCAATAGCTTCTTTAATATGCCAAGCAATAGCTTCTCCTTCTCGGTCGGGGTCGGTTGCGAGTAACACTTCATCAGCTTTTTTTGCGAGCTGTTTAAGCTCGGCAACAACACTTTCTTTTCCTTTACTAATTTCATAGTGCGGAATAAAACCACCTTCGATGTCGATGGCCTTTTTATTGTTCTTGGGAAGGTCTCTCACGTGGCCAACTGAAGCCTTAACTGTGTACTTTCCATCAAGATACTTTGATATTGTTTTCGCTTTCGCTGGTGACTCTACGATAAGGAGTTTCATATATAAGGTGTACTACATATATTTTTTGTTTGCAAATTTAGGCTAGATGGATAAGTCCTAAATGCTCTTGTATGTGGCCTTTAATTTCTAAGAGCGAAAGTAGCATATTAAGTTCATGGATCGGTATTCCAACGGCGCGAATTAAATCATCACGAGACATAGAATCTTTGAGAATAGAAATTATCTTTTTTTCTTGCTCACTACAGTCAAAATATTTCTGTTCAGGTGTGAGATTTTCAAAAAGTGTATCAAAGCCTAATGCTTCATGGAGATCTTTCTCACACGTGATTGGAGTTGCTCCCAGTCTTAATAATAAATGCGGTCCTTCAGAATTTTGAGCAAATATTTGGCCAGGAACTACAAACACATCTTTATTATAGTCTGTTGCTAAACGTGCAGTAATGAGCGTTCCTGATTTTTTCTCTGCTTCTATGATAAGTACCGCATGACACAGTCCGGCCATGATTCTATTTCGCTTGGGGAATGCCCACATGGTTGAAACAAAGTCTGGTTCAAATTCAGAAAGTAATCCGCCTCCTGATTTTATAATTTCATCTGCGAAGTTCTTGTTAATAGAAGGGTAGAGGACTTTGCGGTTTAAGCCCGACCCAGGCACAGCAAGTGTATGCAACCCGGCTTTGAGTGCTGCTTTATGAGCAATAGTATCTATGCCCATGGCAAGTCCCGATACTATAGATATGTTTTTGCCAGCTAAGCTTGCGATAAGCTTTTCTGTTACTTCTTTGCCGTAGTGTGTATTTTGTCTCGCGCCGACCACACACAAGAGCTTTGCATCAGCTTTTGGAAGCATTCCTTCTATATATAGGTGCTCTGGCGGCTGGGGAATCTGTAACAGTTGATAGGGAAACTCATGTTTTTCTAATTTACGAATCATGACTCTTCTATTTATACATGTCTGAGATAAAGAAATGATAAAGATGAGGTAGTGGTTAAATTAAAGACTATTTGTTATTATCTACCTACTATGTTGGACATTAAATTCATCCGGGAAAATAAAGACATTGTTGCTGCGATAATTAAAAATAGAAATAAAGAAGTTGATCTTGATCAGCTTATTGCTCTTGATGATGAACGTCGAGCTGTAATGACAATTGCAGAAAAGAAGCGTGCTGAACAAAATGAAGCTAGTGCAAAAATTGCACAGGCTCAAACTCCTGAAGAACGACAACAACTTATTGATGCAATGCAACAAGTGAAAGTTGATTTTCAAGCTGCTGAAGAACAAACACGAGAGGTCACAAAGAAATACATGGCTCTCATGCTTAAAGTTCCAAACATTACATCTCCTGACACTCCAATTGGAAAAGATGAAGAAGAAAATAAAATCTTGAGACAAGTTGGAGAAATTCCAAAGTTTTCATTTCAACCTAAGGAGCACGATGAACTGGGGAAAAATTTGGGTATATTAGATACCGAGCGAGCAGGGGAAATTTCTGGAACTCGATTTGCATACCTTAAGGGCGACTTAGCATTACTTCAGTTTGCGCTTATTCAATTTGGATTAGAAATACTCACAAATAAAGAAAAAATAGAAGAAATTGCTCAGGATGCAAATCTTACGGTGCCTGTCACAGCATTTACTGCTGTAGTTCCTCCCGTATTTATAAAACCAGCAATTCAAAATCGAATGGCTCGGTTTATGAATCCTGAAGAACATTATATGTTCCCAAATGATGATTTGATGCTCATTGGAAGTGCGGAACACACTCTCGGTCCACTACATATGGATCAAATACTTACTGAAAAAGAATTACCAATTCGATATGTTGGCTACTCAAGTGCATTTCGACGTGAAGCGGGAACAAATGGTAAAGACACTCGTGGAATTATTCGTCAGCATCAGTTTGATAAATTAGAAATGGAAACATTTTGTCTTCCAGAAAATTCAATTCAGGAGCAGTCATTCCTTGTTGCTATTCAAGAGTATATTTTAACTTCTCTTAAATTACCGTATCAGGTAATTGCCGTATGCACGGGTGATATGGGATTCCCAGATTATCGTCAGATAGATATTGAAACGTGGATGCCTGGACAAAATCGATATCGAGAAACTCATAGTGCAGACCTCACAGGAAATTTTCAGTCTCGAAGATTAAATACTCGAGTAAAACGTGCCGACGGTAAGAATGATCTTGTTCACATGAATGATGCTACTGCTATTGCTGTGGGACGAATGCTTGTTGCTATTATGGAGAACAATCAAAACGAAGATGGTTCAATTACTATCCCAGAAGTACTCAGAAAATACATGGGAGGCAGGGATGTTATAAAAAAGGCCTAACGCGTAATGATTTCGCTTAAGAAAAAAAACAAATCTCCCTTAAAAAATTCCCGACTCGCAATACGTAAACGCCGCATATTTTATGCCAAGATATTTGGTATTGCTGCAGCTATCATTATATTTATCGCAGGTGCATCGCTCATTTCAAAACTAAATGCATTGGCTATAAAAGTAATAGCAGTAGAAGGTAATGCTGCTGTGGATGTAGATGGTCTTAAAGCAATAGCACAAGAAAATCTTGCTGGAAGCTATGCGTATCTTTTTTCTAAATCAAATAAGCTTTTGTATGATAAAGATTCAATTAAGGCTCAAATATTAGAAAATAATACTCGAGTTGAATCTGTGGAAGTATCTACAAAAAGAGACACACTTACTATTTCTATTAAAGAACGAGCGCCAGCATATACTTGGTGTACAGGTATGCCTCAAGATACTGGATCAAAAGTCTGTTATTTTCTAGATTCTAATGGTTATATTTTTGCAGAGTCACCAATATTCTCAGGTAATGTGTTTTTTGCGTTCTATGGATTAATACCTGCAGACAAAGCAATTGGTGCCACATTTCTTGATTCACAAGAATTTAAAGATATAGACAAACTAATTACGTTTCTAAATTCCCATAGTGCAAAGCCGTATGCTCTTGTTGCAAAAGATAACGGAATATTTGAAATATATTTTGAAGAGAGTGGAAAATTACTTTTTAAGCAAGATCAAAGTGTGGATCTTCTTATTGCAAACTTAGATGTGATTGTGAAAAACACTCCCATATTCACTACACTTAGTTCAAAGCTTGAATATATCGACATGAGATTTGGAAATAAAGTCTATTATAAAATTTCAGGGGATAACGAAGTACAAGAAGTAGAAGAAAGTGGGGTATAATAACTCTGCAATGAGACCTTTGTTGTTGTTACCATATTATATTCACTGGCATTATGGTCGGGCAATTTCAAGTGGCTTTACTATTTTTCAAAATTTTATTTGGTTTATCGGGCATTTTTTCTCAATCGGTATTTTATTTAAAACATTATTTCAACCCTGGGAAAAAATGGTTGAAGAACGACAGCCTGGATTGTCGTTTAGCAACATAGCATCTGCATTACTTATAAATCTTTGTATTAGATTTGCCGGAGCTGTGATTCGTCTGGCTGTAATCTTTACTGGATTTATTTGTATGAGTGTCATTACTGTTATTGGAGCATGTGTGTTTATTATCTGGCTCGCATTCCCATTATTTATTATTGCATTCTTTGGTTTGGGGATAGTTTTCTTAATTAAAGCGATATGACATTTAAAGAACTCACATCAATTGCCATTAAAGAATACTATCCAGCTCTTTTTCTAGAGCAGGTTATTCCACATCGATTGCAAGATCGTGTAAGAAGAATTGCATGGATTGTTACCGGAGCCCTTTTTATTGCTTTATTAAGTGTATACTCACTTGCTGGTATTTCTCCTGAATATTCTGGATTGCTCAATGTAATTTATGGTTTGTTTTTTGTAGCTTTGCCATTTTGGATGGTAATAATTAGTCTCCAAGCTTTTTATTACTCATTTTATTTTAAAGCGGTTCCAGATAAGAACGAAAAGCGGCCAATGCCGGTAATGCCATTTGAGCTCGCAAATATTTTGTTCTATTCAACACAGGAAGATATTACCGAAAGCTTTTTGCGAACCGTTGAAGGCCAGCTCATTATGCGGCGAGCGGGAATTAGCTCTGAAGAAGTTCAAGAGTTTGTAATTTCACGCAAAAATATTCCTGATGGCTCAACATTTTCAATTCCAAATCAGGATCATGTGGGCGTTGTTGATTATACTCAGGCAATTTATGCATTCGATAAAGAGTTTGCAGATTTTCTATTTACAAAAAGCATTCAACAGAAAGATTTTTCTGCTATTTCACAATGGGTAGTTGAGCGAGAAGTCGAAGCTAAGAAAAAGAAGCGATGGTGGAGTCGAAATATTTTAGGAAGAATTCCTGGTATTGGAAAAAATTGGTCATATGGTCAAACATTCTATTTAGATGAGTATGCAATGGAGCTTCCCGTTATAGATATTACAAACTATGAAATTCATGAGACCTACGGATCAAAAGAATTAGAAGAGCTTGAGTCAATTTTGATTAAGGGTAAGGGAGCCAATGCTTTTCTTGTAGGAAACGATCGAGAAGGACAGCTCGAAATTATTGCGAGATTAAAGTACATGATGGAAGAAGGCTTGGCATTTCCAGAGCTAACTCATAAGAGAATTATTGTGTTTGATGCTGAACTTTTGGGAGCAGCAGCACATTCAAAGAGTGAATTTGAAACAAAGCTGATGGAGCTTATGAATGAAGCTCAGTATGCGGGCAATGTCATTTTAGTTATCCCAGATTTTGCTTCATTTATGGCATCAGGAGAAGCCCTTGGCGCAGACATTGTAGCGGTGCTTGATCGTTATTTCACATCTTCAACAATTCATATGATTGGTCTTGTTGATACCGAACGATATCATTCAATCATCGAACGCAATGCAGCACTTGGTCAGCGCTTTGATAAAATCCTTATCGAGCAAATTGATTCACTTAATACTATCCGGGTTTTAGAAAATGAAATTATTCCATTAGAAGCTCAGTTTGGAGTTTTCTTTACGTTTCTATCACTTGTAGCCATTGCAGAATCAGCAGAGCGATATTTCCCAGATGCTATTTTGCCTGATCGAGCTGTAGATCTTTTGGTAGAACTTGCTCCGCAAATTGCTGGACGAACTGATGGCATGGTAACTCGGGAAGATGTGCTCGCATTGGTAAAAGTGAAAACAGGAATTCCAGTAGGAGATGTAACACCCGAAGAACGAGAGAAGTTATTAAATCTTGAAGGAATTTTACATCACAGAATTATTGGTCAGGATATTGCTGTTGATGCAATCGCAAATGCAGTTCGCAGAGCTCGATCAGGAATTAATAATCCCAATCGACCACTTGCATCATTCTTATTCTTGGGACCAACGGGAGTAGGAAAAACAGAAACCACCAAGGCCCTCGCAGAAGTGTTCTTCGGAGCTGAAGCAAAAATTGAGCGACTAGATATGTCTGAATACACATCTAGTGAATCGCTTTCAAAGCTTATTGGCTCATTTGATTCTGGAAAAGCAGGAGTACTTTCAACTATGTTACGAGAACACCCTTATGGCGTGCTCTTGCTTGATGAGTTTGAAAAGACAACTCCCGATGTGATGAACTTGTTCTTGCAAATTCTCGATGAAGGTATGTTTTCTGACATGTCTGGTAAAAAGATTAACGCTCGAAATTTGCTTATTATTGCAACTTCAAATGCAGGCAGTGACCTTATTTGGGAAGCCGTAAAACATGGAGATGATTTGAATCATGCAAAAGATATCATTATCGATTCTATTATTAAAGCAAGTATTATGAAGCCTGAGCTTATCAACCGTTTCGATGGTGTCATAGTATTTCATCCTCTTCAGAATGAACACTTAGAAAAGATTGCTCGACTGCAATTAGAAAAATTAAAAAAGCGATTGGCTGAGCGAGGAATCAATTTGGTTGTTACAGATGACTTAGTAAAATATGTCATGAGCTATGGAGTAGATCCAAAATTTGGTGCTCGTCCCATGAATCGTGCAATTCAAGATAAAGTTGAGCAGCTCATTGCGGAGAGAATGATTCGCGGGGGAATGAGACCTGGGGCCGCAATTGAACTTTATCAACAGGACCTCAATAGATGAAGTTGACGTGAAGTACCAAGGGTATATACTAATTGTATGAATATAAAGAATTTCATCAACAATCACTTTAACTTCTTTCTCTGGATTCGGTTATCGAAAGTTCGTCTTTGCTACGTGAAGGTTAAGTAGATCAATCAAGTAACAAAAACGAGCTCTCGATAGGGCTCGTTTTTGTTTTACCCACGCACTCGCTGGGAGGGAAACAATTACTGTTCATACAATGGAGGTAAGAAGATGACGACCACATGCATTAACTGCAAGAAAGATGTCGAAGTCCAACCGGATGCCAAGGATGTGGTGAAGTGTCCCATGTGCAACGCCACATACAAGCTTCCTGGTTCTGACAAACCTGCAGTAGTCGCTGGTACTGATCGTCCTGCTCCCGCGCAACGCTGGGGCAATGTCGGTCAATTTGCCTGATTCCAGTCTCCCGTGCGCTACGTGCGCGCGTGAGGCTTTTTTATTTCCTAAATAAGGTTAAAATATAGATATGAATATTACACCGGTCATCACACCTCAAGCATTAAAAAAAGAATTGCCGTTAGCGCCATATATTACAAATGTAGTTTCCTCAGGACGAACTGCACTTTCAGAAATCCTTTCAGAAAAGAGTAAACGGTTTATTGTGATTACCGGACCATGTTCTATTCATGATTCTCAAGCTGCATTTGAATACGCAGAAAAATTGGCAGCACTTCAGCTGGAAGTCTCAGACAAAGTATTGCTCGTGATGCGTACCTATTTTGCAAAGCCTCGCAGTACTATGGGATGGAAAGGACTTGTGTATGATCCTGGTATGGATGATACATTTGATTTTGAAGCAGGAGTGCGAAAAGCTCGTGAAGTGTTAATTGGAATTTCTGCAATGAGTGTGCCTGTAGCTTTTGAAGTGCTCGATCCATTTACCACTCATTATTTTGATGATCTTTTAAGCTATGGAGCAATTGGTGCACGAACTGCAGAATCACAGCCTCATCGAGAGCTTGCAAGTGCACTTTCATTTCCCGTAGGAATTAAAAACAGCACTGATGGTTCTATTCAAGCAGCTGTTGAGGGCGTGGTCACTGCCACACACCCACATCACTTTTGGGGAATAAATGTAGAGGGCGTAGTTTCAAAAATAGAGTCAGAAGGTAATCCACATGCACACGTCATCTTGCGTGGAGGAAAGAGAGGACCAAATTATGCGCCTGAGTTTATTAAAGAAACAATAGAACTTTTAAAGAAAAATAATTTGCCAGAATCTATTATTGTAGATTGTTCACACGGCAATTCTCAGAAAGATTATAAAAAGCAGGCAGGCGTGCTTACCGATGTCGTCGAACAACGAGTAAAGGGATCTACTGCAATCAAAGGAATTATGCTTGAAAGTAATTTAAAAGAAGGCAAACAAGAGGTTGGACCTAATCTTATATATGGAGTTTCTGTTACTGATGCATGTGTGAGCTGGGAGGAGACAGAAGTCCTTATTCGTGGTATTGTTGGTGACCTATGAATCCAGGGAATCAAGGCTTTTGGGCAAAACTAAAGAAACCGATGTTTGTATTGGCTCCTATGGCCGATGTAACCGATCCTGCATTTCGCAGAATGTTTGCAAAATATGGCAAGCCTGATGTGACCTGGACAGAGTTTGTATCTGCTGACGGGCTAATTCGAGCCACAGAGGTGGGCAAGAAAAAGCTAATGCGAGACTTATTGTATACCGAAGCAGAACGACCAATCATCGCTCAGCTTTTTTCCTCACACCCAGAATATATGAAGCAAGCAGCAGCGCTTGTGCGAGAGCTAGGTTTTGATGGTATTGATATTAATATGGGTTGCCCTGATAGATCCATAGAAAAGCAGGGAGCAGGAGCAGCAATGATTAGAAATCCAGCACTTGCTCGTGAAGTGATTCGTGCTGCACAAGAGGGAGCTCAAACACATACTGGAGGAATTCCTGTATCAGTAAAAACTAGAATTGGGTACAACAAAAACGAACTAGAAACCTGGTTACCTGAAATTTTAAAAGAGAATCCTGCTGCGGTCACTATCCATGCACGTACTCGAAAAGAAATGTCGTTGGTTCCTGCTCGATGGGAGCATGTGAAGCGTGCCGTAGAAATTCGTGATGAACTACAAAAAGATTTACCCGAGAAAACGCTTATTCTGGGCAACGGTGATGTGAAAGATTTGAATGATGCACGACAGAAGTGTGAAGAGACGGGAGCTGACGGCGCAATGCTTGGACGAGCGATTTTTGGTAATCCATGGAGATTTAATAAAGACATAGATATAGCACACGTTTCGATACATGACAGATTAACTGCAATGGTAGAACATACAAAGTTATTTATGGAACTTTTGGGAGATATAAAAAGTTTTGCGGTGATGAAGAAACACTACAAAGCATATGTAAATAATTTTGATGGAGCAGCAGAATTGCGAGCAAAATTGATGGAAACAAATAATGAGCATGAAGTAGAGCAAATAGTAGGTGATTTTCTTACAAATATTTCAAAATAACGTTGCGCTTGACAGAGTAAACATATGTGGTAGTTTATCCAACAGGCAAGAGTACGCAGAGCATACCTGTGGATCCGGGCGTTTCCGGAACTGCAAACTAGGTAGGCTAGGCGTGCGTGAGACCAGAGGTTCAACCTCTGGGGAAGGATTCCCATGTTGGGCAAGCGCAGCAGCATCTTTTCGATCCTCAGCGGTCCGGTCCAGTCCTCGATGAACTACACGCAGGACGACCCGGCCAGCGGCGGCGGCCCCGGCGGCAGCATGTCGAACAACGTCACCGAGGGCGACGGCACCGGCGCGCACGGCCAGCAGCAGGGCGGCGCCGACGGCGGCAACGACCAGAGCCAGCAGGGCCAGCCGCGCGACCAGCTCGACCCGGCCGACCGCGGCGTCGGCGCCAACGACTCCGACAGCGGCACCACGGCCGTCGTCGAGAACGAGAAGGGCGCCGGCGGCCAGACCGACGTGTGACCCGCAGCCGAGTCCGATGATCAGCAACGTTTGCTGATCCCGCGAGTCACGGTTTGACTCACTCACAGTTCTAGAATTCATTCGGTGTGTGCGAGGTATCAATCGATACCCACACATACCAGACAGGCGGCCCCGCAAAGGCCGCCTGATCTATTTTTATACAGACTGGAAACTCAACAACGTTTCTGATATAGTGGGTTTCAGTAGTGATCAACCGTGTCCGCTGGAGGAATCCAGCCATACCGAAGGGAGAGTTCGCCTATGTGCCGAGCATTCATCAGCCCCAACCTGTTCTTCGAGACCAAGAAACGCCGACGCTCCTGAAAGGGGGTGATCCGGGACATTGTCCCATATCAAATTCGGGTGCTACGGCAACCCTGACCTGTACCTCAGAGGTTCTGAGCAGGATAACGGCATAACTGCCGGTTATCTGGGCCGGAGAGAGCGCGACGCGCACAACCCCTCTCCGGCTTTTCCTTTGCATAAAAACTACTATCATTTATACTAGTGAGCGGAACCAGTCGTCTGCAGTAGCATGGGCGATGTATACTCAGAGCTGGACCATTGTTGCAGCATTGAGCTGTGGCGCGGGGCCCCGTTTGCACTGGAGTGCAGCGGGGTCCTTTATATTTTAAATATTTGATATACTACTCTTCATGACAGAAGAACATGTTGCACTTTATAGAAAATATCGACCACATACCTTCAAGGATGTTGTAGGACAGGATCATATTGTTAAAGTTTTAGAAGGATCAATTGAACAGGGAAATATTTCCCACGCATATTTATTTTCAGGGACTCGAGGTACCGGAAAGACATCTATTGCTCGAATTTTTGCCCGAGAGATTGGCACAAGTACCAATGATTTATATGAAATAGATGCTGCCTCAAATCGAGGTATTGATGATATCCGAGAGATTCGCGATGGAGTAAATACACTGCCCTTTGAATCAAAATACAAAGTCTATATTATCGACGAGGTACACATGCTTACCAAAGAAGCATTCAATGCGCTTCTAAAAACCCTTGAAGAACCTCCTGCACACGCTGTGTTTATTTTGGCAACGACAGAGACCGACAAACTTCCAGAAACTGTTGTCTCACGATGTCAGACGTTTGCTTTTAAAAAGCCTTCACAAAAGATTTTGAAAGATGTGGTGCTTAAGGTTGCCACAAAAGAAGGATACACTCTTGATACGGCATCTGCGGAGCTCGTAGCGCTCTTGGGAGATGGATCATTCCGAGATACTCACGGCATATTGCAGAAGGTGATTAGCTCATCTAAAGATAAGGAAATATCTCGAGAAGAAGTAGAACTGGTAACAGGCGCTCCACGTACTTCACTTATTAATGATGTGGTAGCAGCTATAGATACAAAAGATGCTTCATCTGGATTGAAAGCTTTGAGATCTGCAGTGGATCAAAATGTAGACATGGCTATTTTCTCAAAGCTTGTGCTCCACAAACTCCGATCTATTTTATTGCTCAAGTACAGTCCAGACATGGACAAAATGATAGAAGATGAATTTTCAGGAGAAGATTTTAGTTGGATGAAAGTCCTCGCTGCAAAGAAAGATACAGGCATTACCTCAAAAGCAGTATTAGAATTTTTGAAAGCTCAGGATCTTGCTCGGTTCTCTCCAATAAGTGAATTGCCATTTGAACTTGCTCTCATTTCACTAAGCACGGCATAACATCTTATATATAAGCCATACAAAAAGCCCTGATTTAACTCAGGGCTTTTTGTATTTTACGTATGAGAGATACTTAGAGAGATAAGTCGTGAATGATAGACGCATCGATTGTTGTCGTTCCTGTCTTTGTTCCGTACACGTGAATCTGATGATTTGCTTTGATTGCTGAGGTTGAAGTTGCAGTCCAATCTTTTTTATATGTCTCTGTTGTTGATGAAGTTTTTATATCATATGTTGCACCATTCTGAGACTTGAGGGTGAGGGAATTAGTTCCGACACTTTGCACCGTACCGAAGCTAAATAGTGATAACATATGCTTTTTCAATTCTTTAAGACTCTGCTTAATTTCTTTTTTGTTTTCGTGGGCAGCTTTCTTTTCGAGTTTCATCGTTGTCTTGAGTGTCTTGTTTTCAATTTTTGAAGCAACGATAGTCATAGTCTCTGTTGTTGAAACAGTTCCATATACCATCACGGTATCACCAACTTTCACTTGGTTTGCTCCATTCTTTACAGTGAAGTGAGTATTAGAATCAGTCTTAATAGTCCATGAGCCTCCTTGTGAAGCTACAGTAAATCCAGTTGCAGATACGGCAGTTACCGATCCAACGATGTTTGTTTTACCAAGACCGTTGATATGTAACTTTGAGAAGAACTTCGCAGTCCCTGTTTTTGGAGTTGTAGTTCCTGTGTGTGCATATGCTGAACTTCCTGTAAGAAGAACAACGGTAAGCGCGAGTACTGAACCAATTTTAGCTGAATTTTTCATACGTATATAAGTTAAAGATAATCGTGACTGATGTGAAGAGACCATGTGATCTCTGCTTATATATACGTAGCAGACTCAGGGAGTATTAGTCTTGACAGTATTTGATAATATTGTCGAGTTTTGTATTGATCTGAAGGCTTTTTCGAGTAGAAAGCTTATTAATTTGCTTTTCCACATCTTCAAACTTTTTACACTCAGATGTTTTTACTTCAGCAGTAATTGATGTAGACGTACTTGCTTTCAAAGCATCTTTAGCTGCTTCTCGCTTTTCTTTAATATCTTCTTTTTGTTCTTTAGAAGTTTCTTTTATTTCTTTAATAAGAGTTTTAATCTCTGACTTTAAAGTAGAAGTTGCAGCTTGCCCTGAGGTGCTTGTTGCGAGCGCAGTCGAGGAAGTCGAATGGGTAGATGTAGCAGTAACTGAAATAGTAGAAGTAGCTGCAATTCCAACATTACCTCGCTTTGCTTGCTTCATAGCAATAAATCGCTCGGCATTTACCATATGCTTTTCAAGCTGTGCCTGAAGCATTATCTTCTTTTTCTCTCGTGCCTCTTGTGGCATTTCGGTATATTGTTCTTCAACTTCAATTTCAACCATTCGTCGCTCAGCAAATTTCAATTCAAGCTCTGCACGTTTTTCTTCAGATGAAGCAAGAACCTGCACTTTCTCAGCAACAAGCTTAAATGAGTAGAGCGGATGTTCTGCATCTACATTAGTAGTATCAGCATACATCACAGCTCCACTGTTTATGAGAAGAATTGCAACAACTCCAGCAATAGCAAAGCGGGCATAGTGATGTGTCGCTTTAGGTGTAGACTTCATAGCAAAAGGGAAGCGCTCGGTAACTTCGCCCATAAACGCCAATCGCGCATGATTCATCGCCTCTTTCGAAGGGTTTAAATCTCGCTTTGCGCGGCGGGTGATCTTTCGATCCTGTATGTAGTTGTTAATCTTTTTTATCATATTCTTTTTTGATTTTTTCGCGGATTCGATGGAGTGAAACTCTCAGTGCATTCTCGGTCCTATCAGTGAGCTCAGCAATTTCTTCAAACGATAATTCGGCGATATACCGAAGTCTAAATAGTTCTTGATCTTCTTCCGAAAACTCTTGAATGATTTCTTTTACTTCGGTCATTCGTTCTCTCACACTTTCGGTATTGTCCAAACTTGCTTCCATACTATCGAGAGCAATATCAAGCTGAGTCTCACTCTGTGAATGATCTCGCTGCAATGATCTCAAATGATCGGTAAAGGTGTTGCGGGCAATTTGCCAAAACCATGTACTAAAATTTCCTTTAGCTGCGTCATAGAGAACAATCGATTTTGCCAGTTTCAGAAAGACATCTTGAGCTACATCTGCTGTTGCTTCCTTGTCGGTAAGGCGGGAGCGGATGTATCTAAAGATAGCGGGGTAGAAATAGTTGAAAAGCTTCTCAGCAGCTCGTTGGTCACCATCTTTGAAGGCTGCAGCAAGGCTGTTGATCTTTTTGTTGGTATATAGGAATTCCATTGATATATACGCTAGATTCTTCGTAATATTACAATAGCACAGTTTGTCTATTGAAATAAGGCATAAACTGTAGTATCTTTGGAACACATCCCACTTCGTCCTACACCTATGGTGCAGGACTTTGCGGGACAAGATTGCGGGATCGTCTAATGGTAGGACATCAGGTTTTGGTCCTGAGTATCTAGGTTCGAGTCCTAGTCCCGCAGCATAGTAAGAATAGAATAATATAAATCACCATGTGGGAAATTGCAGCTACAAAGCTGGCGGGAGTATTTATTGGTGTAGGAATGGACAAAACTGGAAATTGGTTAAAAAAAGTTTTAACTAAAAAAAAGATACCATCAATTGAAGAAATCAAACGTTCAACAAAGGTATTATTTGTTGATGATGAAGATTTTTCTACGAGATTGAATATTATTAGAGGTGCAGGATGGAATGTTCAGCAAATAAAAGATGTGACTAATTTTGATTCAGAAGATATAAAAAATGCTGACATCATATTTATGGATTACATCGGAGTGGGTAAAATCCTAACCCCATCAGAAGAGGGAATCGGTTTGCTAAAAAAAATAAAGAGCAGATATCCAGAAAAATTTCTCATATTTTATTCTGGGCATGCTGGTTATATTCCAGGACATGAATTTCATTCATTCGCGAATGCATGGATTGACAAACATTCAGATCCGTATGTTTATATTGACCAAATTGAGGTAGCAGCTATAAAAAAATATGAATCAAAATAGTGAAGGAATTATTTTTTATGAGTTACGAAATTTTAAAGGAAATATTGTGGCAAGACACGGTCAGTTAGATCTTTTGCCTGATATTTTTAGTAAAAACAATCGAGAAAATTTTTCTCAGAAAGGTTTAAAAAATGCTTTTAGAGAAAATGCAAATGGTTCAATTCAGCTAATAGTTGATGAGAATGCTGACTTATTTCAAGGCAGTAAAGCAATCCAAAGAGCTTGTAGTATTTATTTAAGTTTAATTCCAAAATTTAAGGAAATTGAAGTTGGTCAAAGACAATCATTTGACGCAATTATTAGGAGATTTTCACATAATTTAATAAAGTTTCAAAATAGATTCAAAAATAATTTTGTACGTTTAATTTCTGATAAGGCAAGAGCTAGACCCTATGCTGAATTTACTAGAGAAGTTAAACGAAGAATCGAGGAAAATACAAGTGCAGCTGCAGATGATGTATGCCAGATGTCACATAGAGCAATTGATTTAGATGCACAAATTGAAACACTTAGAATCATTGGAGGATATGCTGATAATACTGGCACATTATTGCCTACAAATATCGAAAGAGCATTGTATCGTTTAACCAATCCTTTTATTGATGAACTTAAAAAAAAGAATGTTGATATTAGAATAAATCTTCAAAACAGCGATCGAAATAAAATAAATATTGTTCATAGTTTGTTTAATGCTGCGATTTGGCAGATCCTCGATAATGCATGTAAGTATGTGTTAAATGATACTACAATAGATATTTCTGGAGATTTAGCATTGAAACAAAAGAAAATATCAATTTCAATGGACAGTGTCTCAATTGAAAAAGATGAAGAAGAAATTATATTTCTAGAAAATAGACAAGGAAGAAATATAAAAAATGGTATTAAAAGCGAAATAAGTAAAAATGGATCAGGTATTGGTCTGTATATTGTAAGAAAAGCATTGAGTTACATGAAAGCAAAGATTAGTGTTGTAAATACAGGATTCATAAAAAATGACTCAGGTTACCCTTATAGTCATCATGTTTTTGAAGTTGAGTTTTTAGGTTAGATAAAATCCAAATATGTTTAAATCCTCAATCATAGAAAGCAGTTTGACTGATAAATCTTTTTTAGACTCCGTAAACATTCTGAATACTCGAAGAGCCGGTTCATGGATATTACATGATGTTCTTATTGAAAAAGAACAGATAGAACTAATCTCAAAAAGTCTTGTTGAAGGTCCATGGTATGTTCACGCATGGGAAGAGGGAAAAGATGATGTCTGCGTTATCTATAAGAACAAAATATTCTGGATAAAGTATTCAGATAAGTCTACATGGAGTGATGCTGTGGAGTACGGTAAATCAATAGGTATACCTGAGGAACAGTTGGACTTTCCAATATCATAAAATATAACTTAAAATGCCAATACCTTTTATAAATAACGGCAAACGTCCATATGATCAGCCAACCATAAGTAATAGTCATTTATTTTATCTTCCTCCAAATACACCCTATGGAAATTTAACATTAAAAGTCTCTAAAATTTTACAGAGGCTAGATCTTATTAATATAAAAATAACAGTTTTGAATGAATGGCATGAGAGAAATCTGATTGAATTAACATCAAGTGATTTTATATCATATAATCCGATAAACGATCACTCTCTTAGTGATGAAATTACTTTTTGGCTAAAGAGAACAACAGATGAACTCATATCACTGCTTTATATAAAAGACTTTTATATTGCTAATGAAGAATTTCCTGACATCCTGAAGGTTGATTGCATAGGAGCACTAATTAATGAGCCCTCTCAATTAGCGAGGAATATAAAATCAAAATATTCCGGGCACATTTCATTTTTGGAGATATTAAATGATATAGCAAATGCTCACAAACATTCTTTTGTTAATAGTGATATGAATGTCACAAGTCTTAGCGAGCCCCAAGTATTTGCTTTAACATTACCTAGAAACAGTCTTAAAAATCAGCCGCAATTCCTACATGTTCATGTACGAGAAATTATTGAAAAATTTAATATTTTTTATGGTGAAACAACAAGCGAACTTAGACAATGGCCAAATGTATTTGAAGTTGGAAAATAGGGACAGGTACCTTGTGACTTCGCGAAGACTTTAGAAATAATTGATTTTTTCTTTAGAAGGTATAGGCTTATAGATAAGTTTATATAAATATGTCTGAAATTAAGGATTTAACAAAAAGAATAGTTGACTTTAGAGACAAAAGAGACTGGAAGCAATTTCATAATGCAAAAGACATGGCGCTCTCACTTGTTCTGGAAGCAACAGAAGTACTAGAACATTTCCAATGGAAAAAAGAAGGTGATATTGAAAATTATCTTGTGGAGAATAAAGATAAAGTCGGTGAAGAGCTTGCTGATGTATTGTATTGGGTGCTTCTAATGTCACATGATCTAGGTTTAGATATTAAAAAACTGTTTGAGGAAAAAATGAAGCAGAATGAAGCAAAGTATTCTGTAGAAAAAGCAAAAGGAAAATCCGATAAGTATACTAAGCTTTAATATATGTCTGACATAAAGACATTTCCTTTTGATCAAGCTGGAGTTGAAACAATACGCACCTCCAAGTATGGAAGTGGCTGGCCTGTAGTGTATCTTATAGAAAATGGAAAAGAACTCTATGTCGGTGAGACCGTTCGCGTATATAGTCGTACTAAACAACATTTAGATAATCAAAGTAGAAAACAATTAAATAAAATTCATATCATATCTGATGATGAGTTTAACAAGTCTGCAACTCTAGATACTGAATCTTCTCTCATTGAATATATGGTTGCTGATGGACAGTACATTCTACAAAATGGAAATGCAGGTCTTCAGAATCATGATTATTTTGATAGAGAAAGATATAAAACCAAATTTGAACTTTTGTGGAAGACACTTCAGGAAAAAAAGCTAGCAAAAAACGATCTTCTTCAAATTAGAAATAGCGATATTTTTAAATACTCACCATATAAAACACTTACCGATGATCAGTATTTAATAGCGATGAAGCTCCTTGAGTATTTCAAGGAAGATAAAAAGCAAACTTATATTATTCATGGCGGACCAGGTACAGGTAAAACAATTCTAGCTACTTTTCTTATAAAAAGACTTGTTGAACTTGGAAATACAAATGTTGCTATAGTGATTGCAATGACCTCATTAAGACAAACACTCAAAAAAGTGTTTAGAAGTATTCCTGGTCTCGATTCATCAATGGTGATAGGCCCTAATGAAATAACTCAAAAGCAATATGACATAGTAGTTGTAGATGAAACCCACCGGTTACGTCAGAGAAAAAACATTCCAAATTATGGAAGCTTTGACGCCACAAATAGAAAGTTGGGATTGGACAATGAAGGCACAGAACTCGATTGGATAGTCCAATCAGCAAAACATGTTGTGCTTTTTTATGATGAGCGGCAATCAGTACGTCCTTCAGATGTCTCAATGACAAAAGTGCTTAAAACAAATCCAATCAGCTTTGAATTGAAGACACAGATGAGAGTAAAAGGGGGACAAGAGTACATAGACTTCATTGATAAATTATTAGAAGCAAAAGTAGATGTAAAAGCTAATTTTTCAGATTATGATTTCAAGATATATGATGATCTAGATAAGATGGTTGAGGATATTAAAGAGAAAGATAAAGAGCATCAGATAAGTAGATTAGTTGCAGGGTATGCCTGGAGGTGGATTTCAAAAACTAATAAAGGTATTCCTGATATTGTAATTGAGAACACTAAACTATTTTGGAATTCTCAAATTCATGATTGGGTTAATTCAAAGAACTCAATTAATGAGGTGGGATGTATTCATACAATTCAAGGGTATGATTTAAATTACACAGGTGTGATTATTGGTCCAGAAATATATTATGACTCAGTAAGAAAAGAAATATCTGTTAATAAAAATAAATATCACGATACAAATGGACATAGAGGGGTAAATGATCCTGAAGAGTTAAAAAGATATGTGATTAATATTTATAAGACATTATTAACTCGAGGTATTCTAGGTACATATGTATATATAGTTGATCCTGATCTTAGAGAATATTTTAAAAGAAATTTAAATTCGAGATAAAGTCTTTGTATGAAAAAACTACTTATTGGAGCAGGAATCATTGGTGCGTTTGTTGTAATGGCTGGAATGTCAGATACCTCAGCAGTCCAATCACCTCAGCCAGCAGCTGTAGTGATGCCTTTTCAGAATCAGGCTGCAGAAAAAACACCTGAAGTAAAAAAGGAGCCAGCAATACCACCAGAAGTTAAACCTGTTGCTCAATCCGTAGCAAAACCTGAATCTACACCAGTACCTACTCCAACTCCTGCACCGACTCCAAAACCAGTTCCTCCACCTGAACCGAAATCAGAACCTGTATGTAATACAAATTATTCTGGATGTTTGAAAATTGGCGCCGGGGATTATGATTGTAGAAGCGGATCAGGCAATGGACCAAATTATACTGGGAAAGTACAGGTACTCGGCTATGATGAATTTGATCTTGACCGAGACAATGATGGATGGGGATGTGAGTAAATGATTGTGCCGCTCAACCATATTTGTCATACTTATGGTAGTGAGTTTGTTCATCCATTGTTGCCTCTTATATCTCTTACAGCCCTACCGGGCAGGAGTGCTTCGTGAACACAAGCAACCCCAATGGCACCGATGTATTTCGCGGTGATCTCATCACCGTGGGAATCAACGTTGTCACTGCGCGTGGCGATCCTGTACGCAAGGTGAGATTTTTCCAACCAAAGGCTCTCGCTGATGTGGTGGGAATCGGGCCCCGAGATGCGGATAGGTACTTCCGCTACATCCCTCTCGAGCAGGGCGAGCAGTTTGAGATTGTGATCGGCGTCATCGATCCTGTTGCGAGCCACCAGTGCTCGATGGGCGTCGACGGCTTGTCGGTGAGCGACAGCGAGATCGTGCCCGTGTATGAAGATGTTGACTCAGCGGTCTGCTGGGACGACACAGCCAACTACATCTTCAACGTTGGCGAAGAAAACGGCGGGACGGTGAAGGGCTGGCGCAAAAAACGCACGCTCATACCGTTTGTCGCCAAGGGCAATCAGCAGTCACACGTTGCAAGGATGTTTCGTGAGACGACTGCTGTGGGCACCATCGTCATCGCCGTGTTCCGCGAGACAATCGACGAGTGGGCTCGCAAAGCCCAGAAGCCGCCGCTTCCTCGCAATCACGAAAGGTACCAAGACGTCGAAGCCGTGATGCCCGTGGACGATGCCTTCGTGACATCCGGCTGCGCATACGAGCTCATCCTCATTCGGTACGCACCGGCAAGCGCCGTGAGTGTGCTAGCCGACGAAGCTACCGAGCTTGTGGGGAGTGATCTCGTGACTGTGTAGCAATATGTACCCTCCGAGCCTACCAAGACCCGGGGATTTTTATTCCCATACTATGTGCACATACGTATAGCCGTGTTTTATTTTTAATGAGATACTAAAAGAATCATGAGAAAGTATGAAAAAGGTTTTATACGAGTAGTAAGTATTATCGTAATAACTATTGTTGCAATATCTGCGAGTGTGTATCTTTCTACAAAAATAAATTCTGTAAATTCTTCAACCTCCGATACAGAAGGAGTTCTTAGTTCGATAGAAATTACTGACATGACCGATCTCACAGATCAACAGATTGTAGATGCTTTAAACATTGGGCTCATTTCTCAAAACAGAGCAAAGTATCAGTATCTTACTCAACAAGATGCACAGGGGAATACTATATATGGAGTAGCTGTTGATAATGGATTCAATAAAATCGATGCTATCTATAAAGGTGATTTAAATAATGATAAGTATGCTGATGCTCTTGTGTGGGTGAGCTCATGTACTAAGGGTGATTGTGCTTATGGTTTGCGACTTGTACTCAACAATCAAGACAAAACAGGGGAATCAGTTGAGAATTTTAGAACTCCAGATACTATTTCTGGATGGTCTGGAGGTAATGCTACAGTTTTAGAAAAAGTTGTAATTGAAAAAGGATTTGTATATATCACTTCAAGTTCTTTTTATAGTTCTGGTGATTGGAAAAGTGCAGAAAAACTTTTACGACAGATCAAAAAATTTCAGTTGAAGGATAAAGAATTGGTAGAGGTACGTAATTTGTAAGTAACAATTTTGTAGTTCGTCATAGTGCTAGTATAGTAGAGTAAAGCATTACACATAATTAGAATACACATGAAGAAATTAATGATCGCAATAGTAGTGGCAGCAGTGTTTGCACTTCCTGCATATTCATTTGCAGCAACTTACGGTTATATCAATACCTCAGGAAACTTCGCAACCGTAACTGCAAATACCGCCGCAGAAGCTCTACGTCTTCCTGTAGATATTCATGCAAACAGTGGAGTTGTATTATTAAATGCAGGAACAACACTTCCAAATGTAGCGACAAGCACCCTTTCGACAGGCTCAGGGCAAGCAGCAACATCAACTATGATGACTGCAACAAGTACAAGCATGATGGCAACATCTACTTCAGCAGTTGCAACAACAACCGCTACATCAACAGTAAGTAAATAATTTATTTACTTTAGATACAAACAAAAACCTCGGCATAGTTATGGCGAGGTTTTTGTTTAAATTACTTTCTCATTGTCGCGATTAATGTTGCTGGATCAATGAGAAGATCAAGTGCATCAGTGATGGAAGGAATAACAATGTCGGAGTTTAAAAGAGTCTGCACATGCACTCCTTCGGATTGGAGGGTAACTATGCGGAGTTTAACAACTTTCATAAGTTCAAGATCGATCTGCCCATTGCCAATAGAAACACAAGTTTTAGGATCTATTTTCAATGCTTCATCACGTTTTGCTACACCGCTCTCGGCAAGAATCCATTCAATACCAAGAGATGTAGCAATCTCATCTGCATTGTTACGTGTATTTCCAGTGAAAAATAGAATTCGATATCCTTGTGATTTGAGAGTCGTGAGCCGTACTTTAACGCCTTCAGGAATTATTCCTTTTACAGTAAGAGTCCCATTCAAATCAAGAATGAGCGTCTTTAATTCCATCTCGCCAATACCAGGGACATTGTATATCATGTAAGCTATAATAGACTAAAAATAGTCTTAATACTATATATGAGCATTCAAGAAAAAGATACATATTTTGTAGCAGTAAAGGTTTTCCTAGAAAAGGATGGAAAGTTTTTGGTCATGAAAGATAATTTTGGTGATTGGGATTTGCCTGGGGGAAGAATTAAGAAAGATGAATTTGATGCTCCTTTCGAAAGCATTATTGCAAGAAAGATGTCTCAGGAAGTGGGCAGTAATCTTGCATATGAATTAGAAAAACCCTTAGTGTTTCTAAGACATGAACGAGTAGAAGCAACTGAAGGAAATCCAACAGTAAGAATATTTGCCATTGGTTATCCTGCCACATGGAAAAGTGGCGACGTACAACTTTCGGAACGACATGTTGAAATGCTCTGGGCTGATATAAAAACATTTAAGCCAGAAGAATATTTTAAAGGGGGATGGCTAAAGGGTGTACAGGAATATTTAGAAATTAGAAATTCGTAATAGAATTTTTACTATTTATCCTCCATCAACATTTTCAACTTATGCAATGTATTCACATTGCGTATTGTCATCTTTTTATAGAGTTCTGTGCCAACTATTTTCATAAGTCCGCTTTTGGTAACTTTATTTTTATCTACTCGCCATACTATTGCGCCAGGAAGGTATTTCACATCATCTATATCCGGCTTAATAGTAAGCTGCTTTACTACATCTTTAGAATCAAATTCTTTCCATAAAAACATAATATCTGTTTTCATACTCTCATCATTGACCCAAGTTGCCGGTACTGCATCATCAAGCTTTTCTATTTCTTTTTGGGTACGCACGACGACAGTTACTGGGATTTTGAATTCTTTTTCTATTGCAGCATCAATAGTCTTAGCTAGAGCTTCAGTAGTGCCTTTTGTTTCAAAGATAATATTACCGGAATTAATGTACGTAAGGACATTGGTATAACCCATGCTTTCAAACAGCTTTTTAAGCCGTGACATCTCAACTTTGTTGTTTCCACCGACATTAATCCCGCGGAGTAGGGCAACGTATTTCATAGCTAAAGTATACATATTAAAATAAATTTGGCATACTTATCTTAAATCTTAAACAATCTTTTTATTATCAATTATGGATACGTGGTCAAAATATGGTTTTATCTGTTCAGTAGTATTAACGATACTTACTGTGAGTGGAATCATTTTGCATCATAATACATACGGTAAAATATCAGATCTAACGAAACAGACTCAGACACAGCATGCAATAGCAGCTGATATCTCTGTACCTATTGAAGTTACTCCGCCTGAGCCACCAGCTCCAGTAGTACCTCCACCACCAGTATTTACCTATATAAAGATACATAATGGGTGTGATTGGAAGAGTGAAGGATCCTGCGTAAATATGCGATCGGGACCAGGTACTGAATTTCCATCTGTATTGAAGCTGCGAGATGGAATGGTGCTTAGAGTTGCCGATAGTGTTGTTTCAGATGGTCTTACTTGGTATAAAATCGATTTCAAATCTACATGGATTCGCTATCCAGAACGAATGGAAGGTGATCTATATGTTGCTGAATCTGATTCTGTGCAGGTATTTACTGATGTAGGAGATTTAAATACAGCAACAGTAAGTACCACAACAACCAAACGCATTGTCGTTGATCTTTCAGAACAAAAGCTCTATGCCTACGATGGTGCTGAATTATTTATGGAGGAACCTGTTTCATCAGGTTTAGAGACAATGCTCACACCGCGGGGTACATTTTTTGTCTTTAGAAAGACACCTAGTAGATATATGCAAGGTCCTATTCCCGATATTAGTAGTCAGTATTATGATCTCCCTGGAGTGCCATGGGATCTTTATTTTACAACTGATGGAGCTGTCATTCATGGTGCCTATTGGCATAATAAATTTGGTGAACAATGGTCACATGGTTGTGTGAACCTTCCACCAGAAGTTGCAGAAAGACTCTATCGTTGGGCAGATATTGGAATGCCTGTTATAGTACAGTCGTAATATACCAATATATGCATAAAGATATTCAAATTTATAACAAGGCTCTATTAAAAGAAGATAAAGATATTTGCGAAACACTTGCACAAGAAATATTAAGCGCGCTTCCTCAAGCTGAAAATAAAGTGTGGCATGGTCATCCTGTATGGTTTTTGGATGGCAATCCTGTTGTAGGCTATAGCAAATTGAAGGATTCAGTGCGGCTACTATTTTGGAGTGGGCAAAGTTTTGAAGAAGAAGGTTTGAATGATGAAGGAAGCTTTAAAGCTGCTGATGCACGGTATACATCTCTAGATCAGATCAATAAAAAAGATTTGAAACGATGGCTCAAGAAAGCTGAAGATATCCAGTGGGATTATAAAAATATTGTAAAACGAAAAGGGAAGCTAGAACGGCTGAAGTAAACAATGGAAGATATTAAATCTTTTACAACGCAAAAAGCATTTGAAACGTGGCTTGATAAAAATCACACTAAAGCACCGGCTCTGTTTATTCGCATATTTAAAAAAGCATCAGGGAAAAAGACTATCACCTATGCTGAAGCACTTGATGTGTGTCTGTGCTATGGATGGATTGATAGTGTTAAGAAAAGCTATGATGCCGAATCATATCTCCAACGATTTGGACCTCGACGAGCTAAGGGATTATGGTCTAAGGTAAATCGTGAACATATTGCACGGCTCATTAAAGAAAACAGGATGAAACCTGAAGGACTAGCACAGGTGGAAGCAGCACAGAAAGATGGACGATGGGATGCTGCATATGATTCGCCAAAGAATACTGTATTGCCTGAAGACTTTTTGAACGAGATAAAAAAAGATGCAAAAACATATGAGTTTTTTTTAACGCTTAACAAAACAAATACATATGCGATAGCTTTTCGATTGAGTACTGCAAAAAAGCCTGAGACTCGAGCAAAAAGAATGGCTGCTATTTTAGAAATGTTGAAAGAAGGAAAAAAGTTTTATTAACAGTGTATTTAATTAATCATCTGATATGATTAGTTGTACATGAGTCTTCACAAAAAAAGTTCAGGTTTTACTTTAATCGAACTCTTAGTCGTGATTGCTATTATCGGCACACTTAGTGCTGTTGTGTTGGGGAGTTTGAATAGTGCTCGGCAAAAAGCAAGAGTAACAAAAGTAAAAGCTGAACTCTTTCAGATAAGTAATGCGATAAAAACATTAGCCCTTGATACTGGGTTCATACCTACGGTTGGTTCAACAAAATTACAGGAAACAGAATGTGTATGTAACGGCGCATGCAACGGTAACGGCAATGAACTTTATGTTGATTTAGCGGCAGCAGGAGTTGATGAAACAGATGGCAACTTTCCAAATTGGAATGGGCCTTATATATCGAGGATACCGCTTGACCCATGGGGTAGCTCGTATATATTTGATTCAGATTATACATGTTCTACCCAAGCTGGCTGTGAAGCATATAGTGGGCAGATTGTGAGTGTCGTGCATTCTGCAGGACCAAATAAAAGTGCAATCAATGCCTATGATAGTGATGATATTGTCCGTGTATTTTGTGCAGAGTAATAATAAATAATTTTTATGCAAAAGATAACCCCACACCTTTGGTTTGATACTCAAGCTAAAGAAGCTGCAGAGTTTTATATATCTATTTTTCCAAATTCAAAGATCAATACAGTTTCGCAACTGCGGAATACTCCTTCAGGAGATTGCGATATCGTGTCATTTGAAATAGAAGGTCAGCCATTTATGAGTATCAGTGCTGGACCATATTTTAAAATTAATCCTTCTGTTTCGTTTCTCCTCAATTTTGATCCATCAGTTTGGCCAGATGCTGAAGAACGATTGAATACTTTGTGGGCGCACTTAATTGATGGAGGAAACGCACTTATGCCACTCCAAGAATATCCTCATAGCAAATGGTATGGTTGGGTACAAGACAAGTATGGAGTCTCATGGCAATTGATGCTAACAAATCCAGATGGAGAAAAACGACCGTTTGTAACTCCTTCTATCATGTATGCAAATACAGTGGCTGGAAAAGCTGAAGAGGCAATTGATTTTTATACTTCAGTATTTAAAGATGGAAAACGAGGAACTACCGCGCGTTATCCTGCAGGTATGGAGCCTGATAAAGAAGGGACACTCATGTACGCAGACTTTTTTATTATGAATACATGGCTCGCTGCTATGGATAGTGCTCGATCTCATGAATTTATATTTAATGAAGGTGTTTCACTTATGATTCCATGTGATACACAAGAAGAGATAGATTATTATTGGCAGAAACTATCTGCTGTTCCAGAAGCTGAGCAGTGTGGCTGGCTTAAAGATAAATTTGGACTTTCATGGCAGGTAACCTCAACAGCATTAGACACTATGATGACACAAGGTACACAAGAACAAATAGATAGAGTAACTCAAGCATTTCTTAAAATGAAAAAGTTTGATATTGCTACACTAGAGAAAGCATACAACTCATAATTATTTGTAATTTAATTTCATACTATTCGTCGATAAAAGTGTATTCATTTAGATACACTTTTATTTATGCAAACTGATCCAAAAGAAAAATTCCCAAAGCCAGGCAAAAATGAAAAACCGCAAAATTATCCGGGTTTAGAATCAGATATGGTAACTAAGCCTGACTATGGAAAAGATTCATATAAAGGCTCAGGACGATTGGCGGGGAAAGCGGCGCTCATTACTGGAGGAGACTCTGGTATTGGTCGTGCTGTAGCTGTGGCTTTTGCAAAAGAGGGAGCTGATGTGGTGATTTCGTATGTACCAGAAGAAGAAGTTGATGCACAAGAAACATTGGATGTGCTAAAAGCATTAGGACATAAAGCTATTGGAATTCCTGGTGATTTAGCAGATGAATCTTTTTGTAAAAAGCTTGTTGAGCATACACATGAAGAATTAAGAAAATTAGATGTTTTAGTAAACAATGCTGCTTTACAAAAATATTTTAAAAGTATTGATGTACTTACAGGAAATGACTTTGCAGAAATATATCGTATAAATGTTATTGCACCATTTTTGCTATCTCAGGCTGCTTTAAAGTATATGAAACCTGGTGGATCAATTATAAATACAGTTTCTATTCAGGCATATGACCCATCTTTTATTTTGCTGCCGTATGCTGCAAGTAAGGGGGGATTTGTAGCTCTCACAAAAGGTCTTGCAGAACAGTTGATAGAAAAAGGTATTCGCGTAAATGCTGTGGCCCCAGGACCTATTTGGTCACCACTCAATACTCATGCCTCACCTCCGGAAAAATTAAAACAATTTGGAGAAAAGTCTGCATTTGGTCGACCTGGTCAACCAGTCGAACTAGCACCTGTGTATGTGCTTTTGGCATCAGATGAAGCGAGCTATATTACAGGAGAAATATATGGAGTAACTGGTGGCGATGGAATTGCCTAAAGGTGATACAATCCTAGGATGAAGAAACTTTGGATTGGTATAGTTTTAGTCGTTGCTGTTTTTTGTGTGGGCGCAACACTACTGCTCAACCAACCAGATGCGCCGCAAGTTACAGAAAGTCCTGAATCTTTGCATGCATACTTTGTTGAATCAATAACAGCAGGAGTGAAATCTTCGCTCAAAGACTACGAAAAATTGGGTTTAGATGGGGGAGTTGATGGGTTTGCACTCATGAAAGTATATCCAAATCTTATTGCAATCGATTTTACAAATGTTACTACTGCTCAGGGGGAGTATTCTATGAAGAACTTTAAGCTTGTCTTTACGGGCAATGCTGCCTCAAATTCTGCAGTGCTCGGAAAAGAGGGCATGCAGACGTTGCTTGAAAATACTTCAACACGATTTGGAATTACACTTAAGACTAAAAGAGATGTTGATCATTTACTAAAAAGAATAAAAGGGGCGATTTTTGGGTATAATTAGAATCTATGAAATTACTTCAACATCGTTTTGCTCCTATTATCTTATCTTTATGTGCAGTGCTAGCTGTAAGTGTGGGTATTTATATCACATATCAAGAGACATTTATTGAGAACACCCCACGGTCTGTTGAGACATCACAGAATGCTTCTGTCTTTACTTACAAAATTAGCATCAATATAAAATCTAAAGAGCATTTTGTTACATTCTTGAAAGAAAGAGAATTCTTACTTAAAGATAACAATGAAAATAATGTTTTGAGATTAGATAATTTTAAAGATCAAAATTCTAAAGTGAATTGGCATAGGGTTTTGGAAGAGGTAAAAACAGAAATTAAAGATGGTAAGACATTTTACTCTCTGACCTATATACCAACTACTTGTTTTGGTTATACTATTACAGCTTCAAATGTGGGGGATGTGACAGTGAATGCTAAGTGTGGAATATAATAATATTAAAATTCATGACTGATAATTTTGAAACTAACTGGAATCGAGTTGAAGAAAATGCAGAAAAGTTTCCCAGTATTGAAGAAATAAGAAGTGTATTTGGTACTCTTTTGCAGGGTAAGAAATATACTGAACTGCGAACAAAAACTGACGATGCTGGTTTGAGCTTTTATGAAGTAGAAGTAATAAACGAGGATGGTAGCAAGACTGAATATAGTTATCAAAAGGCAAAAAATGATTATAAAGATCCTAATGCGAAGGTGGCACCAGGATGCCGTTTTGCTGCCTCAATTCACACGGTTGAATATGATGTTGATGGAATGCCAACCACGGGAAATCATATAGCAAACTATTTGGACGGGGAGTGGACATATCTTTAATTTGGTGCTTGCATGTTGTACTAATGTGTGGTATTGTTTCAATATCATGACATCAAACATGTTTAATCGAAATAGTTCTACCAATCCACGAAAGGCCGTGGGTGGTATTTATGCGCTCTTTCTTTTAAACAGGTATGATGTTTTAAGTATTTGATTTCTCCCATTAAATCAAATTTTTAAAACATCATGCCACCCGGCATGATGTTTTGTTCTTTACCATAGCCATATAACACGCATCTCGAAAGGAATCTCGAATGTTCAAGAAGCCTCACAGGAACGGAAATCCGTTCGTGTACCTGTTCTGGAAGACGTGGCACTACTCAGCGGGCAACCGCAAGAGTGTGGCCCTGTACTGGGGCTTCTTCATCATTGCGATCTCGATCATGCTCTTTTTCTTGCCTCTGTTGGGGGCGAAGATCATGAATGAGATCCAGGCTGAGGGAATCACCGTCGACAGCATGCCCACACTCATCAAGTTGTTGGTGTGGATGTTTGTGACCAAGATGGTCTTCTGGGCTTTTCACGGTCCTGCGCGCGTTTGGGAAACCCTGAATGCGTTTAAGTCCCGTGCGAACTACCGGAAGTACTTGCTCAAAGGCACGATGACCCTGCCATTGGAATGGCATGTGGAGCATCACTCTGGCGACACCATCGACAAGATTGAAAAAGGTGCTTCGGCACTCTATCAGTTTTCGTCGATGTCGTTCCAGATCGTCTATGCCTTCATACAGCTCGTGGGGAGTTTCATTATGCTCGGATACTTTTTTCCGATGTCGATTCCAATCGTCGTCGGAATGATGTGTCTGTCCATATTCTTCACGATCAAGTTCGATCGAGTGATGATCCCTCAATATCGGAAACTCAACAAAGCAGAGAACGAGATTTCGGAGAATGTTTTTGACACAATCTCAAACATTGCAACCGTGATCATTCTGCGCGTTGAGCGACTGGTGTTCGAGGCGATCTGTCACAGGGTCGACAAGCCGTATGATCTCTTTAAGCGGAACACAACGCTTAACGAGATAAAGTGGTTCCTTACTACCTTCTGTACCGCCGCCATGACAATGCTTGTCTTGGGGCTGTACGTTTGGCAGCATATGGAAACACCGAAGGCAGTGCTCGTGGGCACGGTCTACATCCTCATCAAGTACTTGGATGAAATGAGCGAAGTTTTCTTTCGCTTCACCGGCATGTACAAAGATGTCGTGGTGGGAACATCACGCATCGCGAATGCCGAGGAAGTGGCTGACGACTTCAAAGAAGATAACCTTGCTAACCATGTGTTGCGAAAGGATTGGCAACGCATGGAAGTGAGGGATCTCAACTTCTCGTACGCAGATAATGGTACGGGACTACACTTGGCAAATGTAGCGTTCGACATCACACGTGGGTCGCGCGTTGCACTTGTGGGAGCAAGTGGAAGCGGCAAGTCGACATTGCTCAAAGTCGTACGAGGTCTCCATCGTCCGCAGAGCTTGAAACTCTTTGTGGATGATCACGAAATCGAAGACGGGTTTGATGGCATTTGCCGAGCAATTGGACTTTTGCCGCAGGATCCCGACATCTTTGGGACGACGGTGATTGAAAACATCACCCTCGGTGCGGAGTACGATTCGGACTTGGTCCGTCGTTACACCGACATGGCGTGCTTCACCGATGTTGCCGCTTTGTTGCCGAAAGGACTAGATTCGTCCCTCAAGGAGCGCGGAGTCAATCTCTCAGGTGGCCAAAAGCAGCGCCTGGCGCTTGCACGCGGGCTCCTGGCCTGTCACGACAAGGAGGTCGTGCTACTCGATGAACCCACATCGAGCTTGGATACGGCTACAGAGAAGAAGGTGTACACCAACATCTTCAACGCGTTCTTGGATAAGACGGTGATCTCGTCAATTCATCGGCTGCACCTACTCCACATGTTTGATGTGATTCACTTCTTTCATGAGGGGCAATTGGTCGCTACCGGCACGTTGGCACAGCTCATCCGTACGTGTCCTGAATTCTTAGTGTTGTGGCAGCAGTACAACACCCAACCCACGGAAGTGGTAGGGTAACAGAGCATCCTCGTGATGCTCTTTTTTTATGCTATGATTTATATATGTACGAAGTTGAACTAAAAGTAGAGCTTACTGCAGAAGACAAAGAAAATCTCATTGCTGAATTTAAAGCGCGAGGTTTTGTTGCTAAGGGTATGACTCCACAAAATGACTATTATATTGAAGCTAAAAAGTCTCAATATAAGGGATATGATTTAAAGCGCTACCGAGAGGAAGCAGGGAAATATATTTATACAGAAAAGATTTGGGAAATTGTAGATGATCAACCGGCTCGAAGAGAGAATGAACATGAAGTTACAGAACCAGAATTTAAATCTGTGATAGCACAATATCCTGATGCTATAAAAATAATAAAAGATAGAGAATGGTTTGCTGGAGAATACCAAAGCACTCCCATAAGCCTAACTATAGATAGTGTAAAGTTTGATCACTCTCCTAGTATGCGATTTTTTACTGAGGCTGAAATAGATGTGGAAGATAGAACTGAAGTATCTAAGGCAAAAGAAATTATAGAATTATTTCTTAAAGATGTGCTAAAGAAAACTGAAATAGTTGAATCACCTGGAATGTTTATGATGGCGTTTGAAAAGAGATAGAATAAATACATTTGATATAATTATTTCACTATGCAAAAAATAAAAATAGAAACGACAGTACATGCTAGTCCAGAAAAAGTCTGGGAATATTGGAATGGGGCAGAACATATTCCACATTGGGCATTTGCTTCTGATGATTGGGGTGCAACATCTAAAACAAATGATTTGAAAGAGGGAGGAAGATTTTTAACATATATGGCCCCAAGAGATGGATCTCCAGGGTTTGATTTCTCTGGTGTTTATACAAAAGTAATTGCACCAACTAAGCTTGATTATACAATTGATGACGGAAGAACAGTCACCGTTGATTTTGAACAAGTAGGTGATTCTGTAAAAATAGTACAGGAATTTGAAATGGAAAATGAAAATACTGAGGAACTCCAAAGATCAGGATGGCAAGGATTCTTAGATAATTTTAAAAAATACGTAGAGGGCAATTAATAGTGTGGCAAAGCATTCGCAGCAAGAAATAGTTACACTCAAAAATCACTTTCTGAAACACAAAAAGAAAGTGCTTTTATCGTTGACCATTGCTGCTATCTCATTTGGATTGGCTGCTGCTTGTGCTGGGCTCAAGCTCTTATATCCATTTCACTTTATCGTATCTGTAGTATTTTTGCTTATAGCACTTCGCTATCTCATAAAAGCATTTTTATTTGATCGACAAAAAGTTTCTAAATCTAAAATATTTAGAAAAACAAAAAATATTATATTCCAGTATAAGTTAGTTATAGCTATAGTTTTGGTTGTACTTTTTTGCGTATATATCGCATGGACGGTTATTCCATATTCTGGCAATCCGTTTGAAGCATTAAGTGTAGAAGAACGACACGAACTCATAGAAAACGATGTGGAAATAGCTACGGTGCTTCTCGACAACTTAGAATTGGCTGCAGATGATTTGATTCAGGATCCCATTCTAAAGAAATCAGTTTTAACAGCAGATGATAGAATTCAGCTTCAAAATAAGTGGAATTTGTTCTTATCTGTAGCAATGGAATCAGAAAAAAATACTGATATTCACAAATATTTTAATCGCATAAGTGTTTTTAGTCATCCCAAAGATCACGCGCAGTCTTTTGGAATTGCATACTCGTTGTATATAAAAAAGTTTGAGATTTTTCATAAACTTATAGATACAGTTGATGATAATAATGTTGTGATAAAACAACTAAATGAGTATTCTCCAGTATTTGGAGCTAAAGATTCATATGATGACGTTCTCGATAGATTTTTTAGTTCCGATAGTTTTGTAAGAAGAAATATGGGGAGATTCTATATTTCTCTTTTAAATCTCACTCTTTCTGAAAAGAACTTAAACGAAGGATATATAGTGCTTACTGAGGAAGCTGAAAAGAGCTATGCATATCTCTTGAGTAATATTTTTAATACAACCGTTAAAGCAGCAAAAGAACAGCGGTATAGTTTGGAAAAAGAGTTATCAAACCTATGGTTTCCAGTTCAGAAAAATGTTGCAAATATGATGGGGGATTCATATCTATCTTCTCGACATGAAAAATTTATTACCCTAGAACAGATTGCTGAACTTAAAAAAGAAATGCAGCCAGGGGATATTATGGTCCAACGACGAAATTGGTATGCAAGTAATGTGGGGATTCCTGGCTTCTGGGCACATGCAGCTTTGTATGTGGGAACTCTCGAGGATATGAATGCTCACTTTGCTGATCTTTTTCCAATGGGTGAATACCAAAATGTAGAACAACTTTTAGCACAAGAACATCCAAAACTACTCAAGCAATTAAAAGAAGTAGATAAAGATAATTTCAAGTATTCAGTTATAGAGGGTAAATCCCCAGGTATTATTCTTCAGTCCTTAGAACAATCAGCTCGTGCTGATTATTTGGGTGTACTAAGACCTCGGCTTAGTAAGAAAGATACATTTGATTCTGTTATGAGAGCATTTGAAAACTACGGAAAGCCCTATGATTATAATTTTGATTTTGAAACACGAGACGAATTGGTATGCTCTGAGCTTGTGTATGATGCGTATCAACCTATAGGAACAAAAAAAGGGTTGCACTTTGAATTAAGAATGACATCTGGAAGAAAGATTATCTCACCTACAGATATGGTAAAGAAATATAGCGCTGAAAGAGGTACTGAAAATAGAGAATTGGATTTTGTGTATTTTATTGATGGAAATGAAGAATTAGAAAAAGCATTTGTTAAAACAGAAGAAGAATTTGCTCAAAGTTTTGACAGGCCCAAGTATTCATGGTTTCAAAAATAGTAGATAGCTATACATGAAAGAGAATAGAAGAGTCATCGTCAATATTTAGATAGCTTACTTAAGTAACCTATGTATTCTTATACAGAGTTGATTTAATCCTTAAGAATTCTACCTATGAAAAATATTAAACAGGCTTCAATTCATAAAATTGATGTTACTTCAAATCTTAATTTACTCATTAATGCAGTAGATGCAACTACAAACGGAATTGTAATTACAGATTGCCTTCAGCCAGACAATCCAATTATTTTCTGTAATCGAGCCTTTGAATTTATTAGTGGATATACACGTGACGAAATAATAGGAAGGAATTGTAGATTCCTTCAAGGAGATGATCGAGATCAAGAAGCTCGAAGAATTTTGCGAGAATCAATTGAAAAAGGTATTGATTGCAAAGTGGAATTAAGAAACTATAAAAAGGATGGCTCATTATTTTGGAATGAGCTTATGATGTCTCCAGTCCGAAATAAAAAAGGCGATATTACCCACTTTATTGGGGTTCAAAATGATATTACTCGTCGGAAAAAAGCTGAGGCAGCATTAAAAAATGAACGTGAATCTTTAGAGAAAAGAGTAGCTGACGGAACTCAAAACTTGAAAGAAAGTGAAGCATTTCTCACAGGTATTTTTGAAACAATGCGTGAGAGCTTGCTCGTGCTGGATAAATCACTAAACGTAATCTCAGCAAATAAGTACTTTTACAGTACATTTAAGGTTTCAAAGGAAGAAACTGTCGGTGTAAATATATTTAAACTTGGTAACGGACAGTGGGATATAAAAGCCTTGAGAGATCTGTTTGAAAAGATCCTACCTGAGCAGAATCCGTTTGAGAATTTTGAGGTAGAACACAATTTCCCTCAGATTGGAAAGAAAGTGATGCTTTTGAATGCCCGACAAATTGAGGCATTGGAGAATGCAGAAGAGATAATCTTGTTAGCTATTGAGGACATTACAGAATTGCGAGAAGTTCAAATTAGAAAAGATGATTTTCTCAGTATTGCAAGTCATGAACTCAAGACACCAGTAACAAGTATTAAAGCGTATCTGCAAGTATTAGAAATTCTTATTAAAAGTAAGAAGAGTACTACAGAGAAAAACTTAGAGATTATTGAGAAAACGAATGTTTCATTAAAAAAGCTTGAAAGTCTTATCAGCGATTTACTAGATGTGTCTAAGATTCAGGCGGGTAAAATAGAATACAAATATGCTGAATTTGATGTTAACCAGATGATTAAAGAATCCATTGATCTTGTTCAGTCAGCAGCAAAGCACCATACAATCAAGTATTCAGGTGATCTCAATTTGAAAGTTAATGGAGATAAAGAAAGATTGGAAATGGTGCTCAACAATTTATTAAATAATGCAATCAAGTATTCTCCCAATGGAAAGGATGTGGTGGTTCATGCATCACGTGTGAGTGATTACCTAAAAATAATGGTCACTGATCAGGGAATTGGTATTAATAAAAAAGATCAGCAGAAATTGTTTGAGCGATTTTTCAGAGTTGAGGATGCTCAAAAACAGTTTGCTGGTATGGGCATTGGATTGTATATAAGTGAGCAAATCGTAGTGAGACATGGAGGACATCTATGGGTTGATAGCGAGCCAGGCAAAGGATCTACATTTAGCTTTACTATTCCGTTAAACAATAATTAAATGAAAAAATGTGTCATGGTCTGTGATGATGATGAGGGAATCCTTGACTCAATTTCTATTGTATTAGACCTACATGGTTATAAAGTGATACCAGTACTTCACAGCCTAGAAATATTCGCAAAAATTAAGGAGGAAAAACCCGATATAGTTTTACTTGATTTATGGATGCCTATCTTAAACGGTGAACAAGTATTACAAAAATTAAAAGCTTCAGATGAAACAAAAGATATTCCTGTAATAGTAGTAACAGCTAGTAAAGATGGAAAAGCTATCGCTGATAAGTATGGAGCAAGTGCATACTTGCCAAAGCCATTCGATCTCATAAAACTTGATGCACTTATAGCAAAAAACACATAGCATATAGTATACTGATTTTATGAGTGTAGAATTTGATGAACCAGAAGATGTAACACGGTTTCAATCTCGAACAATATTGGGCGCACCTCAAACTCCACAAATGGTGCACTGGCTTACAAAGAAAGGAATAGTAAAGCATCAAAAACATGCCTATTTTATGCTACTCAGCATTTCTGTATCTTTCTTTATAGCTGCACTCGTAGTTTTGTATGTATATGTATTTCCGAGTCGCTCAAATAATTCTCCAATAATGATTGATCCTGCCACCAGTTCAGTCGAAAGTATTAAGGTTCCAGACTATAGGCCATAAATAGTATGAAGAATAAAAGCACACAAGGATTTACACTAATAGAACTTTTAGTAGTTATTTCTATAATAAGTCTTTTATCTACTATAGTTTTAGCTTCAGTAAATATTGCTCGAAACAGAGCTCGAGTTGCTGCAGGACTTATTTTTAGTACGAGTTTACATAGAGCTTTAGGAGCGGACGCTGTGGGAGAATGGAATTTTGATGCCTTAGATGGATCTAGCGTTTTAGACAATTCTGGTTTAAATAATAATGGTGTCGCATATAGTGCTAGTCTTTCGAGCGATACTCCAAATAACTCTGGATCTTCACTAAGTCTCAATGGTTCAAATTATGTAGAGGTTCCCAATAGTCCAAATTATAATTTTGGTACTGGAGATTATGCATATAATTTTTGGGTTAAGTTTAGTTCTGTCACTTCATTGAATACCTATTTTGAGAATGGATCATGGGGAGGAAATACTCTTCTTTTTAGACAAGAAAATGCAAATGTTGTTATGGTATATATCAATACTCAATACGCATATTCATACAGCTTTAGTCCTGAAGCAGGGAAATGGTACAACCTTGCATTAACACGCGAAAATGGAGTGATGAAATTGTATGTTGACGGAGCTCGATTGGGCGCCAATCAAGCTGAGACATCAAATATTGCACCCTCACAAGTACTTCGTATTGGTTCATCAGTGCATGCTTCTGGACAAACCTTCAACGGTCTTATTGATAGTTTTAGAATATATAGCCGATCTTTAAACTCTGCAGAGATAGAAAAACTGTATGCGTTGGGTCATCAAAACGATTAGTTTTTTTATTGTGTGCATATCTTAATAGTTGAGTTTACTTTTTAGTGGGATAATATCCCTATCATGAAAAACCAAAAAGGATTTGCTCCACTACTCATAATTATTATTATCGGAATAGCTGTAGGTGGGGGTGCATATTATGTATCAAAAAAACAGAATACAAATGTTCCCGTTGTTGATCCTATAGTTACTACTGATACCGAGCATGTTCAATTACGTGATCGGGCAAATGCTACTACAACACCAAATACAACTCCTACTTCAACAAAAACATCAGCTTCACAAAAAGAAACTACGACATCTATTAAAACAGAAGTAAAAACAACTGGTACTCCTTCTTCATCAGGTGCTCAAAATGCATGGGAATTAACTTCTGCACAAGCAGAACTAGAAAAAGCATATGCGGCTCTAAAGGCCCAAGGCATGGATCCAAGTATCAATCTCATAATTGCGATGCCAAATTACGATCAGGTTTTAGAACCAGGCAAACCATTCATTGTTGTGTTTTCTCCTATTAAAGGCGCTGTAAAATATGAAATAAGTATTACAAAACCTTCATGGGTTGATAAAAATCGACTTCTCATCGATCCAGAAAATGTAACAACACTTTTAAAAGAAACGACAACAAACACAATTCATACTATTATTGTTCCTAAAACAGATTCTATGTACTCAAGTGAAAACTCATATCAAGGTGAGATATTGCATGTAAAGGCACTTGATAGTCAGGGTAATATCGTTAAAAATAAAATCACCTATGGTGGACAAAGCTTTGATGCTCCTGCTCAAGATCAGCAACAGATCGAAATACTAGCCAGTCCCACACACCCTGAACTTTTGAAAGCTAACAATTATGTACTAGAAAAAAGCGGTGGATCAATAACGCTATCATTTGGACCCTTACCAGCAAAATACAGTAAACGAGAAGTGAGTCTTATGTGTATTAATGGATCATCTCAAAGCGCATCAATAGATGGAAAAAATTGCGATGAGAAAATAACCTTAGGAACAGGTCCTTATACAAAAAAGTTATTAATTGGTCCCAACCCATTTAAAGACAGGGAAACATCAATAGCTGTGCAGGTACAATATTTTGATCATTCAGGAACAGTGAGATCACAAGGTGTGTTTGATGACTCATTTATTTCTATTAAGCTACGAAGACAGTAAGTTTTAAGTTACTTTCTAATAAAGTATTTTGCTCCTTCAACAAGTAGAACATTGAGGATGAGCCATGCTGCAATAAACCATATCCACACTAGTGGGATTGCTACAAGTCCAAATATTTCTCGTGCCGCAGGGATTGTTACTGTTCCGATAAGTAATAGTGCTGCAAAAAGAATGCTGATATTTAATTTAGCGTTTGAGAAAACAGGATATGAGAATAATGGATTGTAGAGACTTCTAAATGAGTATGCAACAACAAGAATATATGAAGCGAAACATACAAAGAATAATGATTTAGTGAGTGCCAGATCTACTCCAAATCTTAATAGACCGTAATAGATAAAGAATAAAAACAGGGAACTCATAACACCAATACCGAAGGTAATGAATGTTACTTCATTGGTAAATATTAATTTTGATCCTGTTGTTTTTGCTGTGTGTTTTTTATCAAGATCTTCATCAAAGGCAAAGGCGAGTACTGGAAGACTTCCCGTGAAAAAGTTGACCCAAATAATTTGAAGCGCAGTTAGTGGCATTGGCAATCCAATAATTAGACTTCCTCCAATCACAAAAATTGCATCCAGTGAATTCGACATGAGATACACAAATGTTTTTCGTATATTTGAAAGAATCTTCCGTCCTTCTTCAACTGAGAGACTAATTGTTTTAAAGTTGTCATCGAGCAATACCATATCTGCAGCACTCTTTGCCACATCACTTCCAGAGCCCAATGAAATACCAATATCCATGGCTTTAAGTGCGGGTGCATCATTTACTCCGTCACCTGTCATGGCAACAACTTCACCAAGCCGTTGATAAAGCTGACCAATGCGTAGTTTATCTTCAGGAGTTACACGAGCAAATATTTTTATCGAAGGAATTATTGTAAGTAGTTCTTCATCAGTCATTTCATGAAGCTGACTACCTGTTAGCACTTCCTCTTCAGTAACATTCCATTTCAAATCTCGAGTGATTGCAAGTGCTGTTCCTTTAAGATCTCCCGTAATCATTACCATTTTGATTCCATAGCTCTGGATTTTTTTAATAGCAGCTGGTACGTCAGGACGAATTGGATCAAACAAAGCCATAACTCCCATAAAATGAATATTCTCTATGTCATCTGTAGATATCTTCTTTGAAAAATTCTTTTTATCAAGTGTAGCTATACCTATGAGACGCTTTCCTTCTGAACTAACTTTATCAATCCAGGTTTCTGTTGTGAGATATGCATCCTTAGTCATTTTTGAACGTCTGAGGAGGATATCAGGAGCTCCCATAACAATATACTGGGTATCTGTTTCTGCCACTGAGAATTTGTGGGTTGAGTTGAAGGGAATTACAAGACGGACATCCTTTTTGAGCTGTTCGAGGCCCACATTGTGTTCGATACTAGCTTTAGCGATATTAATTTCAAACGGTCGTCCGTGGAATTTCCATTCGGATGGAGCATCTTCATGATTCTCAATAGTGACATCAATATTTTCTAATGCTAAAGATAAAATTTTCTTTTGATCAGTAGAAAAGTGTTTTGATTCTAGCGCTTCAGTATTTTCTAGAATGTGACTCTGAGTATAAATACCAACCAACTGCATATCTGCCATTGTGAGTGTTCCAGTCTTATCAGTCATAATAAGAGTGGTTGATCCTAGTGTTTCAGCAGCTGCAAGTTTCCGAACAATTCCTTTTCGAGATGCAATTCGTTCTGCACCAATAGCAAGAATTACGGTAAGGGCAATTGGCAATGCTTCTGGCACGGCACCCACCGCTACCGCAGCAGAGAGGGTTAGCATTTCAAGAATTGGCTCTCCTCTGAGGGTCCCTAATGAAAAGATTCCAGCAACGATAATTATCGTTACAAAAAAGAGCAACCATCCAAGCTTTGCTACACCTTTTTGAATTGGTGTTTCAGCTCGCTCTGTATTTGCAACAATGTTTGCAATTTTTCCAATCTCAGTGGCACTTCCAGTTGCATACACAATAGCTGTAGCATATCCTTCTACGACCAATGTTCCGGCATGTGCAATGTTTTTTCTATCGGCAATGCCACTAGTAATAGATACAACTCCTGTTTCTTTTTCTACAGGAATAGATTCACCAGTAAGCACTGCTTCATCCACGCGAAAATTACTCGTGCTTATAATGCGAGCATCTGCTGGGACTCGGGTTCCATAGGAAAGCTTCACAATATCTCCAGGCACCAATTGCACTGAATCAATCTCAAGTTCTTTTCCGTCACGTATCACTCGTGCTCGATCTTTAATATAGGTAACGAGTTTATCAAGCGTATTTTCAGCATGATATTCACGATAAAATCCAAGTATCGCGTTGAATAACACTGCAAAGATAATCACAAACATATCAATAGTCTTTCCAAGTACTGCAGTAAGTACAGCAGCTCCCAAGAGCAGGAAGATGAGGGGACTTGCAAACTGCTTTAGAAAAATAGAAACAACTTTGATTTTTTCCTTGCTATGAAAAATATTGGTTCCAAACTTTTCTATTCGTTTGTCTGCTTCTGCACTACTAATTCCTTCGTTTGATGTTTGTAAATATGTGAAAACTTCTTGTGGTTCCTGTGCCCACGGTGTGTTGGATTGCTTGTCTTGATTCATGTTGGTATTTTATCGCAATTTGACACAATAATATATCCATGTTGACATGTTGGATATATATGGTATCGTACTCAACCGCTGAGCTAACGTAGCTCATGTTCCAATCTAACCCTGCAACCGGAGGAATCGCAATGCAGACTCAAACGCGAAGACAGACCCGATCTCGACGGAGGCCCCACTGGTTCATGCCGAGGAAGCGGGTGATGACCCAGGCGATGGATCAGCTTCTGCTGCGTCTTCGGGAGAATCTCACGTGGCAACAGCGGACCTTGTTGTTGTTTCGGATGGTCGACCTTACGATCATCCCCAACGACAACTACTTCGTCGGCTATCCATTCGAGCAGGTATCCGTCGACACCGCGCTGGTCGTCAGCGAGCAGATCGCGACGCTGGAGACGTGCATCAAACTCACCCTCTCGCAGATCCACAAGGTCCAGAATGTCGCCGAGCGCATGCACGGTGCCGACATCAACATCGGGCCTAAGCGCGAGATGATGGGCATGGAAGTGGAAGTCGGCGTCATGTCGCCGAACCTCCGCCGGCTCTACCGCGTCTATCGAGGGGTGTGCAACCGGCTCAACACCCTCAACGAGCAGTTGGACAGCCGTGGTCACCTGGGATCCCGCAAGATGGATCTGATGCACCAGCTGGTCGAGGAGGAGCCTTTCCTCCACGAGCTGCTGATGCAGTCGATCGCTCACGAGTTCCCGACTGTCAACGGCTTGCTCCGAGCGGCCGGGCCGTGGTCGAAGGTGTGCTTCCGCAAGGGGTGGAAGCTGGTCATCGGGTGGCAGAAGACGGTGCCCATCGTGGTGATCGTGCTGTAGTGTTCTTGTTGGTTGTTGGCACGGGTAATTCTGTGCTTTTTTTATACCTGAATTATTTTGCTATACTACTTCCATGAAAAAAGAGATCGAAGTAAAGGCAAAGGTGGGAGATTTTGAAAGACTTAAAGAAGGCCTTATTGCTTTGGGCTGCACTCTTTCAGAACCTGTTACTCAAGAGGATACTATTTTTATAAATTATGATCGACCATTTATTCAATTTAGTCCAGGAGATTCTTTTCTGCGCATTCGAAAAGCAAAAGGACAGATTATCTTTACCTATAAAAAAGGCGAAGAGCTTAGTTCTATAGAACGAGAAATTATAGTAAATGATGCATCACAGCTTCAGGATATTATTACATTCCTAGGATTCCGTCCGGAAGTGCAGGTAAAAAAGACTCGTCAGAAAACCAATTATTTGGATTACGAAATTTGTCTTGATGAGGTAGAAGGATTGGGCTCGTTTGTTGAAGTAGAAAAGATTACTGATGAGGATTCTAATAAAGTGCAAGATGAGTTATTTGAATTCCTACAAACTATGGGAGTAAAAAAAGAAGATCGGGTATTGAATGGATATGATACGTTGGTATGGTTGAAAAATAATCTTGATCATAAACTACCGTAACTTTATGCTCCCATTAGAAATTTTTTATATTTACTTTTCACCATATACAGCTCATGTTATCGAACTTGATGCTGTCGTATATCCCACAGTAGAACATGTATATCAATGTGAGCGTTATACCGATCAAAAGATTAAAGATGAAATAAGAGCTGCACAGAGCCCTGTGAAAGCTTGGACTGTTTCTTCAAAATATAAAGAATTTCAAATTCCAGAATTTAAACAAGCTGAATTTAAACTGGGTGTCATGAAAAAAATCATGAAACTTAAAGTGGATCAGCATCAGGATGTACGCCAAGCACTTATTGATTCAGGAGATCTGAAAATAGTAAAACATATAGTTACACCTCCTCCTGGCGATGGATTTTGGGATGATGGAATTGATGGCAAGGGAGAAAATCATATGGGGCGAATGTGGGAAGAAATACGCCAAGAGATCAAAAATACCAACTAGCAAACTTATTTATGGCAACAATTGATGATTTTTTGAAACTAGATATTCGTGTGGGAAAGATCTTAGAAGTTAATGATTTCCCAGAAGCAAAGAAGCCTGCATATAAATTAAAAATAGATTTTGGCTCTGAGATAGGAATCAAAAATTCTTCTGTCCAGATTGTAAGTACTTATTCAAAAGAAGAGCTAATAGGGAAACTTGTGTTGGGAGTAGTTAATTTTCCACCACGTAAGATTGGTCCATTTGAATCTGAAGTGCTTACTCTAGGAACTCCTGATGTAAATGGGAAGGTCACATTAAGTGTGCCAGATAAAAATACTGCGTTAGTAGGTGGTAAATTATTTTAAATAAAAAATGCATAAGCTATGGGAGCTTACGCACTGGGTTGAAGAACGAAGAGTCCACGTTAGAGCCTGATCAGCACCAGCTCATGCTGCGTTCGCTGGAGCTCGAGGACCTGGACGGCTTGGACTCGCGCACCTCGCCACAGGTTGACTCTCGCGGCATCTCCGGTACCACGAGCCTGGAGTTCCAGTGGGTCTCGGCGTAGCCGGTCAGGTTGTAGACCCGACCGATGACGTGGAGCCCCTGGCTGCCCAAGACCTGGCATGCCTGGTAGACGATGCCCTGGGTGAGCTGCTCGCAGCTCGCCGTGTAGGTCTTGCTCTGGAAGGCGCGTCGGATCACGTCGGTGATCGCGGTGGAGCGGTTCTTCCCGTCGGCGGCAGTATACCTCAGGTCGCAGCGGAACTGGCCGTCGTACCCACCGCACACGTGGTTGTCGCTCAGCTCTGCCTCCACAGAGAGGCCATCGATCCGGAACGTGTCGAACCCTTGCGGCAGGCTGGGCTGTGGGTCGAGCTCGAGCACTTTCGGCTGCTTCAGGGTGAAGCGGCTGGCAGTGTTCTTGACCTCGATCACGACCTGACGGATGCGGCGGTCGAGGTAGCTGATGGTCATGTCTCCGATAGCGTGCGCCACTCCCTCGGAGGTGTGGCGACGTGCCCGCCGCTGGACCTGCTCGATGAACGGCATGTTGTCGGTCACGAAGCCGTTGTCGTCGAGGCTCTTGGTCCCGATGCCGACGCTGACGACGAAGTTGTCGCGGCTGGTCGGGTGGGGGACCTCGAAGTCACGGAGGTTGAGAGTGGTGGTGGTGGGAATCGACGCTGAAGCCGTGGCTTTGGTCATGGTATCGTCCCTTACGTATCTTTCTGATCATCGAAAACGCTCCGATGTCAGATCTTTCCAGAGAGTATATTGATATATTTTATGAGTTGTGTCAATAGTCTTAAGCGTTAAACATACTTTAAGTTGTTTTATTACCTAAACAGCCTTACACTCACTCTATGATTTCAGTAAGACGCAAAGTAGCGCGTGGTTTTATCTACAATCCTGAAACAAAGCTTTTTCTTATCGTGAAAGGTGCTTTGCCGCCGTTTAATTTTCATCTACCTGGAGGAGGCATTGATAAAGGAGAATCAGCTGAACATGCTTTGGTACGTGAGCTTCATGAAGAACTTGCTATTACGCAAGAGAATATTATTTCTGTAACATTTTTACACAAAGCAAAAGAAAGCGTAATGCTTATCCCACATCAGCTAGATATATTTTTAGTAACAGTTAAAGACTTCGAATTACAATTGAGTTGGGAATTAAGTAAATATAAATGGATTAGTGGCAACGAACTCAAAGATTATTTTAAATCAGAGATAATTGGTAAGGTTATAGAAAAGACATATACTTAACCTATGGAACCCATTCTCCTTATACGTAATTCAAAATCTGGCCTTGTTGCTCGTGAGCAGGAAATAGAAGCTGGAATAGAAATGCTTCAAGAAAAAGGTTTTACCGTGCATACCGCATTTATTCAGGATGTGCTTACTCGAGCAAATTTTAGAAAGAAGCTTGAGGAGTTTAAACCTACAACTGTAATAGCTTGTGGGGGTGATGGAACAGTAAATCTTTTAACTCAGTATCTTATTTATACTCCTATTCGACTGGCTGTAATTCCAGCAGGCACGTTTAATCATTTTGCCAAGCATATAGGCATTGGCACAGCAATTAATGATGCATTTATTACCGTAATTACTGGTGAAACTATCAATATTGATGTTGCAGAAGTTAATGGCAAAGAGTTTGTAAACTTTTCTAGCGTGGGGTTTTATACACAGCTCATAAAACGAAGAGTGGGATATCAAAAGTTGTCCTGGAAAAAGTGGACTGCGTTTATTATTGCTATTTATGAAAGTTTTGTAAGCTACTCATCACTTGAATTAGAAATAAAAAAGAATGATAAGCAAGTATCAATAAAAACCCCACTAATTTTTATTGGGAATAATATTTTTGATTTTGGTAGTACAGATATATTAGCCGGCCGACAAGATTTTATGTCCGGGAAGCTTCATATCTCAATTGCTAAAGATATTGGAAGATTTAAAATGCTGTGGCTTGGATTTCGATCTCTGTTTTCTGATATCAAAAACAAAGCAGGATTTACAACAATAGCTTTGGATACTCTAGAAATAAAAACAAAACGATCTAAGTTGTGGGTATCACTCGATGGAGAAATAGAAAAGATGAAAGCTCCACTTGTATATAAAATCTGTCCGAAATCTCTTCGGGTTATTGTCCCAAAAAGTTAGCCTCTTGAGCTACTCCTTCTTTAATTTCTTTTTCATCTTTAGATGCGATAAAGCCATGTTTCAACGCATGTGCTGCAGCTTCAGCAGATGTTTTCACAAACACTACATCTACTTTGCCATCAACTGTCTGTATGGTTTCTTTAATGATGTCATGTTTTTTAACGCTGATATCTCTAATGTAAATAACTTTAATTCTGTCGGGATATTTTTTTACGATAGCACTATAAATCTCTACATCTTGCTGGCCACTGTCTCCGAGTAAAATGAATTGAAGGGTTGGATACACATCCAAAATCATTTCTATTTTTTCTTGTTTGTGATTGTGATTGCCCGAAGTTGTGTACACAGCCTTAATACTCGAAACTTCTTTGAGTAGTAATGGACCGGTGGGAATAGAATTGATACTCATAAATTCTATAAGCATGCCGTAGAGGTTCCATGTTGTTGAGGAAACATAAAAAATGGGATTGTGAGGATGTACGAGTGCTTGATAAAACTCGGCAACTCCAGGGAAGGGTTTGCGTGAGTGGGCATTTTTTGTAAATACTAAATAAAGCAGAACAAAAACACGTGTCACATTTGAAATAAGAATAGTGTCATCAACATCAGAGATTATTCCATACGATGCTTTTTCTATAGAAGCAGCAATTTCAATAGGGACTATCTGATTATTGATTTTTGCTTGAAGTAATTCTCCTGTTTTATATGGATGCTTAATTTCAAAGATGCCATTCTTATTTGTTTTTACAATGCGAGTATCTGTATCAGAAATAATCTGCACTTCAAAATTCTTAAACGGTCGTGCAAGATATGCTCGAGCGAGTGCTACTATATTTCGCAACGAAGAAGATGCTGATGACTTTTTTGTTTGCTCTATAACTCGTCCAGTTATGTATACAAAATCAGCATTCGCAAAGCTTCTATAGACTAATAGCTGGGGTTCTTTATAAATGCCAAGGAGGCGTTTCACAATCATTGGTAAAGTGTAGGGAATTGTATGAAGATTGTAAAGATAATTTGCGTATTGCTGAGCAACTCAATTAGTGTGATAATAGTTTGATCATGAAGAAATTTTTATTATCACTTGTTTTTGTCGCTAGTTTTATTATTCCATTAGTTAGTCTTGCTGATACTGTATGCCGTGTAAATGGTGAGATAGTTCCGTGTCCAGAATGGTTGGGTGGAGCAAGCATTGGTATGGTTGTATTTATGCTTGCCGTGTTTATCGTAATGATTGTATCTACTTGGAAAATATTTCAAAAAGCTGGAGAACCTGGGTGGGCAAGTATTGTTCCTATCTATAACCTCATTGTGATGTCACGAATTTCGGGCCTACCAATTTGGATTGTATTACTTATGTTTATTCCGTTTGTAAGTATCTTTGCTGGAATTGCACTTATTTATGGACTTACTAAATCTTTTGGAAAGGGAATTGGTTTTATGCTTGGACTTCTCTTTTTACCTTTTATTTTCCTACCAATTCTTGCCTTTGGAAAAAGTCAGCACATTACCCGCGAGACAGGATTGGGTTCTACAAATACATTAAATACATCTTGGAAGCATCCAGAATCACAAGCTGATGAAGCTTATTTGGGAAATTTTACTCGGCAAGATTTTGAAAATAAATTGCGATGGGAAAGTAAGCGAATGGGGCAGATTGCGTATGACAAGAATGGAACGCGAGAAACAAATATGGATCTCTTTCCTGTGTTTGTAAAAAAAGAAGAATTGCAGAAAGCTGGATTGAGTTTGTAGGTAGTATCAATAAAGGTATACATTTACTCATTAATAAGGTATAGTAGGACACTATGGCAAAACGATCTTCAGTAAATACAAAGAACAAAGCATCACGTTCTCGAAAAACTGCAAAGCGTCTCGCAATAAAGCACGCCCGCAATCAGGCTAAGGCTGCTAAAAAAGCAAGATAAGCTTCTAATTATATTGATATGAAAAATTTTAACAGAGACCGAGGAGGGAATCGTTTTCAAGGTGGAAACAACAGACGACCAGAAATTACTATGCATAAGGCAACCTGTAGTAATTGTGGAAGACCAACAGAAGTACCTTTTAAGCCTACCAATGGTAAGCCTGTGTACTGCCGTGATTGTTTTAAGACAATGGGAGGAGGAGAAGGTAATGATCGAAATGACCGAGGCGGCGACCGAAACGAACGACGAGATTTTGCTCCACGAAAAGATTTCAAAGATTTTCGAGACCGATCAGAAGCACCTCGAGCACCTCATGTGGAAACACGTGTTGAGCGTCCTGCAGAAAGCACTCTAGAGCTTAAACGACAGCTTGAATCTGTAAATGCAAAGCTAGATAAACTTGTTGGATTTGCTGAAAAATTCTTTAAATCACAAGATGTATCTAAACCATCTGAATCTGTTAAAGAAATTCAACAAGCACCATCTACACTCAAAATGATTGTAGAGAAAGCAATCAAACCTAAGAAAGCTACAAAAAAGAAGAAATAAGCTTGAGGTCTGAACTTCATTGAATATTTTGTAATTACGAGTATTATTCATACATCCTTGCTATGAATAAAAAGATTCGTACTCAAAAAATTCCGGTAACTGATAAGCGATATACAGAACTTCTAAATATCTCACCTTTTCCTATTGCAATTCATGTGAAAGGGCTTATTGTCTATGCAAATCAAGCCGCGCTTCAGCTTATTCAAGCAAAGAGCCAAAAGGAAGTATTGGGTAAACATGTATTAAAGTTTATTCATCCTGATTACCATGAGCTTGTTAAACAGCGGATGGGTGCTCTTATGGCGGGTAAGAAAACAGAATCAAATATTGTTCAAGAAAAATTTGTAACGCTTAAAAGAAATATTCGTGATGTTGAACTTGCATCTATAAGCTTGGAATACAACGGAGAGAGAGCTGTACAAAGTACAATTCGTGATATTACTACTCAGAAAGAATTTGAAAGGAAATTATTACAATCAAATAGTACGCTTGAAACAATTATTAATTCTTCACCACTGGCTATATATGTAGTCGATGTGAATGGTCGTGTGTTACTTTGGAATCCAGTATGTGAAAAAATCTTTGGATGGACTCAAGAAGAAGTTCTGGGAAAATTACTCCCACTGCCTCAAAAGAAAAAAGCTGCGGAATTTAAGGATTTAATGCTGGGTTTATTACAGGGAAAGCCATTCTCAAAAGACTTAGTGAGATATAAGAAAGATGGATCAGAAATTCATGTAAACGTTTCAGCATCGCCGCTTTTTGATGAAAATAAAAAAGTAGTTTCTATCGTTGCAATTACATCAGATGTTTCTGAACGAAAGAAAACCGAAGAAATGCTTAAAGATAGTGAGCGTAAATATAGAATGATGATTGAGCAATCATTGCTGAGCACACAAATATTGTCACCTGATGGATACACTTTGCAGGTTAATAAAGCATGGGAGCGTTTGTGGGGGCTCAATCTAGATATGCTAAAAGGATACAATATGCTCAATGATAAGCAATTGGTTGAAACTGGAGTCATGCCATATATACAAAAAGGCTTTTCTGGTGAAGCCACAATGATTCCTGCTATTAAATATGAAACAGAAAAGACAATAAAAAATGTTACTTCAAGCGTAACAAAATGGGTGCAAGCATATATATATCCTGTAAAAGATGATGAAGGGAGGATCCGAGAAGTTGTACTTGTCCACGAAGATATTACTGCAAGCAAAGAATTTGAACGTCAAAAAGATGACTTTCTTGGTATCGCAAGTCATGAACTTAAAACTCCTGTAACAAGCATCAAAATGTATGGGCAGGTTTTAAGTAAAATGTTTTTAAATAAAGGTGATGTGAAAGCTGCAGAGCTTATGGATAAAATGGATCTTCAGGTAAATAAGCTTTCATTACTAATTACTGATTTGCTTGATGTTACAAAAATTCAATCAGGAAGAATGCAGTTTAATTCTGGATTTTTTGATTTCAACGAGCTTCTTATTGAGACAGTAGATGAACTTCAGCATATGTCTGAAAATCATAAAATTGTTTTACAGTTGGCAAAATCTGAAAATGTTAAGGGTGATAGAGACAGAATCGGTCAGGTAATAACAAATTTTATTACTAATGCAATAAAGTATTCACCTAATGCTCAAAAAATAGTAATTAAGACATCTTGCAAGTCTGGGTATCTTACTTGTATGGTTCAAGATTTTGGTATTGGAATTTCAAAACAAGATCTACCACGAATATTTGATCAATTTTATCGCAGTAGTCTATCATCAAAAACTACATTTCCGGGATTAGGGTTGGGACTCTTTATTTCAAAAGAAATTATTACTCGTCACAAGGGTGAAATTTGGGTGGAGTCATCCTCAAAGAAGGGAACTACATTCTGTTTTAAAATTCCTATAAGTACATAATTTTAGTTATCCAGTGTATAAACCTGTATTAAATAGTAAGCTCTGCTATAATTAGAATATCTTATTGTAAGATCACATGGTTTTAAATAAACACAAAAGAGGATTTACACTCATCGAACTTTTAGTGGTCATTGCTATTATTGGTGTTCTATCAAGCATAGTAGTTGTTGTACTAAATAATGCTCGTATTAAAGCTCGTGTTGCTGCTGCTCAGCAGTTTGAGCGATCTGTATTTAATGCACGTGGTGATGAACTTCTTGCACAGTTTAATTTTGATGATTCGGTAGTTGATACAACTGGTGTCTACACCGGAACTATTACATCAGCTGTTTATTCATCAGATGTTCCTACTTCAAGCCTAGCTGGTAAATCACTTTCGCTCGATGGAAGTGATAATTTTATTTCTGTGCCAATGAATGTTTCAGAAACAGAGTTTAGTGTTGGATTATGGTTTAAAACTAGTGCTTTAAATGGAGGATTATTTGAAGTAGATGGAGGAGGTAATGATCGAAATCTTAGAATGCAAAATGGAGCAGTATGTTCACGTGTTTGGGGAGATGCTACAGATGAAACAATTTGTTCACCCAAAACATACAATGACAACAACTGGCACTATGCTTTCTTTAGTTTTGGAGGAAATTTAGGACCTCATCAATTATATATTGATGGTGATAAAGTAGGGCAAGGTCTCAATACAATGTCTAATTTTGATTGGCAAGATTCGATTCGAATAGGATACAGTGATCATCCAACAGTATATTTTTTTACAGGATTAATTGATAATGTTAAAATTTACAACACTTCGTTTGCGGGACACGTAACTGCAGAAGCACCTCCACCTGAAGAGGATTAAATTAAATAGTGTTAGCTTAAAATAAATATGTTTAAAAGGATCCTTTCTGTGGTTTTGCTTTTTCTTATTAGTGCTGTTGTTATCTGGTTGATATATGGAAATAAAAGTCCACAAAATAGTGCACTTCAAGGTATAAACACCTCAGAAGTAGTATTGCCATATGGTACATCTACTCCTTTGCAAAATCCTGGAAGTTCAGTATCATCATCAACTAATCAACAAAAATTTATGAATGCAACATTACACACAAATAAAGGAGATATAACGTTAGAATTCTTTGCTTCACAAGCTCCACAAACTGTTGAAAACTTTACAAAGCTAGCATCTACAGGTTTTTATGACGGTGTTAAGTTTCATCGAGTGATTCAAGATTTTATGATTCAAGGTGGAGATCCACTTTCAAAAGATGATTCAAAACAGGCAATGTGGGGAACTGGGGGACCAGGATATAAATTTGCTGATGAAATCACCTCTACAAATAAAAACGATGAAGGAACTATTGCTATGGCAAACTCTGGAGCAAATACAAACGGCAGTCAGTTTTTTATTAATCTTAAAAATAACAATTTTTTAGATGGTAAACATACAGTGTTTGGTAAAGTGACTCAGGGAATGGATGTAGTAAAAGCAATAGAAGCAGTAGAGACAAATCAGAATGATCGTCCATTAGAACCTGTTGTAATAAAAAATATTACTCTCAAGTAATTTTAAAATTTAGAATAAAAAGATATAAAAATGCGAGGCACCAGGTGGTGTCTCGCTTTAGTTATTTTGATGGTGCAGATTCACAACTCCAACAACTATTAGCCAACGTATGGCTAGTGCGTGTTGCATAGCTTGAATCCTTGCACGTTCAGCTGGCCACGTCTTTTCTGGAAGCTTGAGCCTCTGAATTTCTTCAAGAAGCCACGGTCGTTCTTGTGCTGGCACCAACCCCTGTGCTATCAGTTGGTCAAGCGCTGCGATTGCCGTTTCGTCGGAGTAAAACGGGAAAATGATCAGATGAGACTTTTTCCTGTTAACGAAATACCCATGCTTGAGGGGATCGCTGCTCTTGCTGCGTTTGAAGTAAACCCTCCGCTTTACTTTGGCGGTGTTGTAGACCAATAAACCAATCCCAATCCACGCCAAGGGTACGATGACCCATGAAAGTGGATTTCGACTAAGACCCCGAATGAGGTCCTTAGTCTCCCAACCGAGGAAAACGATTCCTATGGGTAAGAGGAAGACATATACAACCCTACGAATCCATCGCCACATATAAGGCTCCTTTGTACGAGTACGCTGTAAATAATGCAATATGAAATAATATTAGTCAAATGAGTTGCTTTTCATAATCCAAAATTCATTATGTAAGTAGAAATTGTGTAACTCACATGGCAATTTTACGTCAGTGACTAGATGAAATTGCTTAACAAAAAAACAGGTAGTCTGATTATGAGCTTTGTGCTCCTTGCTGTGCTCGCTGTACCAAATGGATCTGCAGTATTTGCCAACGAAGATGATGGAGAGGCTGTTGAAACAGTTACTCCTCAGGAAGAAAAGAAAGAAGCTAAACAAGAAAAAAAGGAAGAAAAGCAAGAAGTAAATAAACAAGAGACTCCTACTGAAACCTCTATTCCTGAATCACAACCTGAACCAGAACCAACTCCTGAAACACCAGTACCACCCCCAGCAGAACCAGAAGAGGAGAATGAAGATCCTGTGATTGTTATTCCTCCTGTAGTTATTCCCCCTGTTGTGATACCGCCTGTGCTAAATCCTAATCCACCTGCACCAGAAGAACCAACTGTACCTGAAGATACTGATGACGAAGAAAATGTAAGTGAGGATGAAGAGGAAGATGAACAAGAAGAAAATGAAGATCCTGTAATTGTTGCTCCACCAGTAGTTGTTCCTCCTGTTCAACCACCAGCACCTACAAATCCAACGCCGTCTCCAATTCAAACAATAATTCGCCAGAATCCTATTGCAACATTTTTTGCGCCATTAGTACAAATTGAAAGACAGGCTGCAACAATCACTTCAGCAACAACGACTGATGTGTATACAAATCTAGCAACAACAACACAAACTACTTCTGAAATTAGTTCTACAACTCCAGTAATTGGAAACATAAACGAGCCACAAAAACCTCAATCTTCAAATAGTACTTTAATGTTAAATATTCCATCTGAAGTATCTGCTGCATTTGCATTTACTCCTCTTCAAAAAGTAATGAATTATTTTGCACCAAGTGATTACTACAACGTTAATGACAACTTGAGTAAGGGTGTAAGTACATCACTCATTTCATTTGCTGCTGCATTGGGAATTCTAGGAGGTGGACTCATTGTTAGTCATGGACTATCAAGTTATCGACGAACCCCAGCTCGGTCATATCAAGCACAAGCATAGCGTGCATTTCCATCAAATTTAGGTATACTTGGGCCAAGTAATTAATAAAAATTTATGGCACCAATAGTAATCGTTTTGATTGTGGTTGTCGGAGTCATTCTAATTAGTCTTCGACAGATCAACCAGTATGAGCGAGGCCTCAAATTTACCATGGGTAGATTTACCTCAATTCTTGAGCCGGGGTGGAGAATTATCATTCCTATTTTTCAGAGTTATAGCAAAGTAGATATGCGAGTGAAAGCTGTGGATGTGCCTGATCAGAAAGCCATTACTCGTGATAACGTGTCTGTAACTGTTAATGCAGTGATTTATTATAAAGTTCAGTCGGCTGAGAAAGCTATTCTTGAAGTAGAAGATTTTCGCTATGCAATTTCTCAGTATGCGCAAACAACAATGCGAAACATCGTAGGTGAAGTAACCCTAGATGAGCTTTTAGCAAACCGAGATAAATTGGCAGATCGAATTAAAGAAATTGTTGATACTGAAACAGATGCGTGGGGACTTAAAGTAAATAATGTAGAACTGAAAGATGTGAGTCTCCCAGCAGATATGGAACGAACAATTGCAAAACAAGCAGAAGCAGAACGAGAGAAGCGAGCGGTAATTATTAATTCTGAAGGAGAACTTGCAGCTTCTCAGAATATGGCAGAAGCAGCAAGAGTACTTGGATCTGTGCCTGGTGCTCTCCATCTCCGAACTTTGCAATCCATTAATGACATTTCATCAGATCAATCTAACACTGTCGTATTTACGGTGCCACTTGAAATCCTCCGATCATTTGAAGGTTTTAAGGATGTTATTGTGAAAAAATCAGAGTAAATAGCTGACGTTGATTTTGAAAGCATTCATAGGTTCTAATGTAAGTATCTGTAATAACTAGGTATATCTTCGTCGTAGTAGATATGACACGTGATTACCGGAAGATACTTTCTATGAATTTGGATGAATTGCAAGATCCACTATATAAGGGCGAATCTCCCCATAATGAAAAGGCTACACACCAAAACAGAAAATGCATAGAGCCAGATTGTAGTAAAGATTATAGAAGTAAAAAGAATAAAAAGCCCCCACAGTAAGCTTGGGGGCTTTTTGTGTAACTAAAAATAGATTATACTCTAGGTATGCCGACATCTAATAATAAAAAAGATCCAGCTTCAGAGATTCATCAGCTGCGTACCTACACTGATGATATAGCAGAATTGATTCGCAACAATCAATTGACTCCAGAACAATTAGCAAAAATTGATCCTGAAGTTATTAAGCAGGCTCAGAATAGAAGGAATCTAAATAATTTTGGTAACTT